>DAIPJJ010000012.1:0-34024 GCA_036770325.1 Terriglobales bacterium | reverse complement strand
CCACCACTACTCAAATGGAATTTACGGTGCAGCGTGCGCCGCTGAATGTCGCGGTGACAGTAGCCACGCTCGAACACGAGCGGCACCGCATCGGTTACGTGCTTGTCTTCGAGGATCTCTCCGATTTGTTGCGTGCGCAGAAGCAAGCCGCCTGGCGTGAAGTGGCGCGGCGCGTTGCTCACGAAATCAAGAATCCGCTGACACCTATCGCGCTCTCGGCAGACCGGATCCTTCGCCACCTCGACCGCACTCCCCCGGATGTAGCCTCATCTGATGTAGTCCGCACCTGCGCCGAGAGCATCTGCAGCGCGGTCGAAACGGTTCGAAATCTGGTAAATGAATTTTCCACGCTTGCCCGCTTTCCTTCTTCAAGGCCCCGACCTGCAAACATCAATGCCATCGCGGAAAGCGCTCTTGCCATGTTCAACGGCCGCCTGGATGGAATACATATCCGCAAGTTGTTCTCGAATGGCTTGCCACAGGTGATGGCCGACTCTGACGCTGTGAAGCGCGCCATTGCTAACCTGGTGGATAACGCGGCTGAAGCCGTGCAGGAATCCGTACTCAGGGAAATTGAAATCTCAACTGCTCTCGTCGCCAGCAATGACGTTGTGGAGATTTCCGTGGCAGACAGTGGGCCCGGAGTTACCCAGGAAGTAAAAGAACGCCTGTTTTTGCCGTACTTCTCTACCAAGCAACGCGGAACAGGCCTCGGCCTCGCAATCGTCAGTCGTATTGTCGAAGACCACCAGGGCTCGATTCGCGTAGAAGAAAACAAGCCCTCCGGCGCTCGGTTCATCATTGAATTGCCGGTAGCCTCGACGCCAGCCACTCACGCCACCCAGCATGCTTAATGTTCTTATCGTCGATGACGAAGCTTCGATTCGCGAGTCTCTCGAAGCTGTCCTGCAGGACGAAGGCTTTCAACCTGGCAGTACCGGCAGCGGCGAGGCCTGCCTGGACCTGCTTCGCAAGAAATCCTTTGATGTAGTCTTGCTCGACATCTGGCTTCCCGGCATGGATGGCTTGGATGTCCTGCAGAAAATTCGCGAGCTCGAAAATCCCCCCGAGGTCATCATCATCTCCGGGCATGGCAGTATCGAGACTGCCGTCCGCGCAACCAAACTCGGGGCCTTTGATTTCCTGGAGAAGCCACTCTCGATCGACAAGACTCTCATTCTTCTCAATAACGCGCTGCGCGCAAAAAAACTGCGCCAGGAAAATAAGGAGCTCAGAAGGCAGCTTGCTCCGAAAAGCGTCATCGCCGGCGAGAGTGTGCCGATGAAGGCCCTTCGTCAGCAAATCCAACTCATGGCCCCAACCAATGGCCGCGTTCTGATCTACGGCGAGTCAGGCACCGGCAAAGAGCTGGTCGCGCACGCCATTCACGCGCAAAGCCTGCGACGTGACGAAATGTTTGTCGAGGTGAACTGCGCGGCTATCCCGGAAGACCTGATTGAGAGCGAATTATTCGGCCATCGCAGGGGCGCGCTCGCTTCCGCGCTCGAAGACAAAGAGGGCAAGTTCCTCAAAGCCAATGGCGGCACATTATTTCTCGACGAAGTGGGAGACATGAGCCTGAAAACTCAGGCCAAAGTCCTGCGCACGCTCGAGGAGCAGAATTTCACGCCCGTCGGGAGCGATCAGCCTGTTACCGTCGACGTTCGTGTCATTGCTTCCACCAACAAGGACCTTGAAGAAGAAATTTCTCGCGGGAACTTTCGTGAGGACCTCTTCTATCGCCTGAACGTGATTCCCTTCTCTGTCCCCCCGTTACGCGAACGAAAAGAAGATATTCCGCTGCTTGCAGATTGTTTCTTGAAAGAGTTCTCCAGCCGTTATGGCCATCGCACGCGTGAAATAACCGACGATGCCATCGACGCTCTCATGCGCTATTCCTGGCCCGGTAATGTTCGCGAACTTCGCAACGTCATGGAGCGAATCGTAATCATGAATCCAACCACGACCCGCTTCGATCGCAAGCATCTTCCAGCTCTCGTCTATCGTGATGGCGCCCGCAGGAGCGGAGACTTCCTCACTCTTCACCAGGCACGCGCCGCGTACGAGCGCGACTACATTCTCAAGAAGATTGACGAAAACCACGGCAATATCAGCCGCGCCGCCGAAGTGCTCGGTTTAGAACGCAGTCACTTGTATCGCAAGATGCGGGCCTTGGGAATCGCGCTAAAAGAATAGTGTGAAGCTGCTCCGTGAAACTCTGTGCTGCCTCAGTGAAACTCTGTGATTATTTTTTCTTCCATCTTCACCAGGCACGCATGTCGTAACACAAGCTTCACCTGTCCGAGCTTGCGGGAGAGACAAGATGTTCCAACTGCCTCCTCCAGTCCAGTTCCTCAACAAATCCGCGCGACTCGCGCCAATTCGGTTTGACCTTCACAAATAGTTCGAGGAAGACTTTCGTTCCTGTCATCTTCTCGATTTCCAGCCGCGCCGCGGTGCCGATCTTCTTCAGCATCTGCCCGCCGTGTCCAACCAGAATCCGTTTCTGCCCGTCTCGCTCGCAGTAGATTGTCGCCGCGATCCTGGTCAACTTCGGCCCCTCTTCAAATTCCTCAACGACAACTGTGGTCGAGTGCGGCACCTCTTCGCTTGTCGCAAGCAGCACCTGTTCCCGCACCAGCTCTGCCGCCATGAACCGTACCGGCTGGTTCGTGACTTCGTCCTCGGTAAAATATCGTGGCCCTTCCGGAAGTGCTTCGACGATCTTCTCGAGCAATAACGTTAGCCCCTGCCGCTTGCGCGCCGAAATCGGAATGATCTCGCGAAACTCGTGCAGCTTCGAATATCTCTCGATCAATGGAAGCAAATGCCCCTTCTCTCCGCGCAGCAGATCAATCTTGTTCATCAGCAGAAATACGGGAGCCTTCGCCTGCTTCACCAGCTTGAGCAAGAATTCTTCCCCATCGCCTTTCTTTTTCGCGGCATCGCTGATCATTAACACCAGGTCGCATCCGCTCAGCGCTTCGCGTATTTCGCTCATCATCTTGCGGTCGAGCGAGTTCTTCGATAAATGCACCCCAGGAGTGTCGATCAAAATTACTTGCGCTGCTGGACGTCCCTTCTGCTTTGAAATGTGAATTACGCCCAGCACGCGATTGCGAGTGGTCTGCGGCTTAGGGCTGACGATCGCCAGCTTTTCGCCGACGAGCGCGTTGAGCAAAGTGGATTTTCCTGCGTTGGGTAGTCCGATGATCGCTGCGAAGCCGGAGTGGAATGGCATTCAAATCAGCTTCATCTGTTCGGAATTTGCGACCGAAACTCGCACCCGCTCTACTTTGCGGTCGGTCGCCTGCAGCACTTCCAGGCGCAATCCGTCCTCCTGGATGATCTCGCCTCGCTGAGGAATTCTTCCAGCCAGCTCACTTACCAATCCGGCGATTGTCGCCGCCCCGCGCGTGTCAGGACGGACGCCGAGCAGTTCTTCGAGCCGGTCCACATCCATATTGCCCGGCACCAGATACGAGGTTTCACTCTCGCGGACCACCTGCGCCGCTTCATGTTCATCACTGATCTCGCCAACGATCTCTTCCACCAGATCTTCGATGGTGACCAGTCCCGCAACACCGCCGTATTCGTCGATCACAATCGCCATGCGCGCTTTTTGCCTTTGCATGTCTCTTAGCAGATCGCGGCCGAGCTTGCTCTCCGGCACAAACAGCACGTCCTTGCGCATGAGCGATGCGACGGTGCGCGTGTGTGCTTCAGAGTCCGGCACTTGCAACACATCCTGCGCGAACACAATTCCGACAATATCATCCAGATTCTCTCCGAATACCGGCACACGTGAGAACGGCCGCGAGCGCAACAACTCGATAAACTTTTCGACCGTTGTGTCCGCCGGAACAGCGACCATCTCCGGACGCGGCTTCATCGCTTCGCGCACGGTCTTTTCGCTGAACTGCACCACAGATTGAATCAAGTCGCGATTGCTTCCATCGAGAATTCCCTCTTCCTTCCCTGCTTCGATAAGAGCATCGACCGCTTCGGCCTGCGTTTCGGGTTCAGGCTCTGCGTGTTCGCGAGTCAAAGAAGCAACCGATTGCAGGAATCCCAGGACAAGCGTAATCGGCAGTGTCAAATAAATAAGGACTCGCAGCAGAGGCACCCAGCTCGTCAACCACTCACCTTTAGTCCGAGAAAAGAATACGTACGGCAGGAAGCGGTTGAACACGATTACGATCAAAATCAGCCCCAGCACCGCTTCCAGGATTTCTTCGGTTGTCCATCCGCCTTCGCCGAACACCGCCAGCCCAACCACCATCGCCACGGCTGCCATCAATAGCGGCGTCAGCACCGACATCGACAGCGCAGCTCGCGACCGGCTTACTTTCAGCTTCGGCTCGACCTGCTGCTCAAATGCGTCAATGTTGTCCTGGAAGTCTCGCGAAAGAAATTTCCCGATCTCCGCGTACAGGCGGTCTACATAGGACGACAGAGTCAGCAGCCCAAATAGAACCAGCAGCGTGATTGCAATCGCCAGATTCATGTGCGTAATCGTCGTTGGCCGTTAGTCCTTGGTCGCTGGCCCGAACCGTTGGTGATAACCGAGTTGGCGAACGACGAACGGCCAGCGACTGATGACGTGCCAGAACTTCTCTCAATCAATCCTGTCGGGAGCCCCAGCTTTTTCCTCAGCGTGGTCTCTTTTTTTTCCATCTCGCCACCATCGTTGTCATGATCATATCCCGCAAGATGCAGAATTCCATGCAGAATCAGAATGCGTATCTCGTCTGCAACCGAATGTCCGAGCAATCGCGCATTTCGTGCGGCGATATTCAGCGAGATGGCAATATCGCCGGCGGCTCCGTTCGTCGTGCCGCTTGGGAATGACAATACATCGGTAGCCGAGTTCTTTCCGCGAAAGCGCAAATTCAATTCGCGCATTTTCCGGTCGCGCGTGACCAGCACGCTGATGTTGCCGCGCAACTTCGCCTGTCGCCTCGCCCGTTCGACGAAGTCCAGCAGCAGGCGAGCATTCAAGCCCGGCCGCTTTCCGTCCAGAACAACTGATGACTCAGAGTTCATCGATTCTCAATCGCCAACAAATAACAATGGGAGGACGCCTCAAGCGCCCTCCCAGAGCTTAAGAATTCTATTCCGCCGGCTGCGACGCTTCCGATGCCGATCCGTTGCCGTTCCCAGCAGGCTTCGTCTCTAACAGATCCAACTGATCTGCAGACACTCGGGTCTTGTGCTCGTCATACGCGCGGATGATTCGCTGCACCAGGTGGTGCCGCACCACATCGCCCTCGTCGAAGTAAACAAACGACAGTCCCTGCACGTTCTTCAGCACATCGACGGCTTCGAGCAATCCGCTGCGCCTCGCATTCGGCAAATCAATCTGCGTAACATCGCCCGTGATCACCGCTTTTGAATTGAATCCAAGCCGCGTCACGAACATCTTCATCTGCTCAGACGTCGTATTCTGCGCTTCATCCAAAATCACGAACGAGTCATTCAGCGTGCGTCCGCGCATGAACGCTATCGGCGCGATCTCAATCACATTTTTTTCCAGATATCGGTCAACGCGCTCGGGATCGAGCATGTCGTAAAGCGCGTCATAAAGCGGCCGCAGATAGGGATCGATTTTCTCCTGCAGCGTGCCAGGCAAAAATCCCAGCCGTTCACCGGCTTCAACCGCAGGTCGCGCCAGAATAATGCGATTCACCCGCTTCGAAAGCAATGCAGAAATCGCCATCGCCACGGCCAGATATGTCTTTCCCGTCCCCGCCGGTCCAATTCCGAACACCATGTCGTGGGCTTCAATGGCGTCGAGATACCGACGCTGGTTCAAGCTCTTAGGCTGGACCGTTCGCCTGCCGAGCGAGCGTTGCCGACCCGCTTCTACCAAGCCGCGCAGCGTGGTTTTGGGATCAGCGACCAGCACGCGCAGCATGCTGTTCAAATCGCCGTTGGTAAACGTGTGTCCGCCGCGCTGCAGTTCGTCGTATTCAGAAAAGACCTGCTCGGCACGGGCCACGTCGCGAGGAGTTCCTTCAAGTTCGATAGCGTTAGAACGGAGGTCGATGTTGACGTTCAGGCCGTCTTCGAGCACATGCAGGTTTTCGTCTCGAGTGCCGAAGAGCGTTTCAATGTTGGGACTGATTTCAATACTCTTCTTCATTCAAATTCCGGTTTCCGGGTAGCCTCGGGCGCGGTTGCGCAGCGAACAGATATTAGATGTCTAAGGGATGATCGAAGAACGCTGTAGCGCGCTCTCCATCGGATTGTACTTCGCCACATGCGGTGGGCTGATAACAATTCTGTTAAAAGCGTACCGTTATAGCAGTGTGCAGTCAACGAGAATACGTGCCCCGTTGACCCCCGGTAAGCTGCTCCAGTAGAATGATTTATCCAACCCACCGGATAGCCGCTGGGAACCCAACAAGAAAAGGCTTTTACCTGTAATGGCAAACCATTTTTCTGCCCTCAAACGCGCCCGCCAGACCGAGCGCCGCACCACCCGCAACCGCAGCAACACCTCTCGCCTGCGTTCCGCCCTCCGCGATATGCGCGAAGCGCTTGCTAAGGGTGATAAGGCTGCCGCCGAGCAAACCTTCCGCCAGACTGCCTCGGCTCTCGACAAAGCGATTCAGAAGGGCGTGATCCACGAGAACACCGCCGGCCGCTATAAATCGCGCCTGAACGCCCGCCTGGTCGCGCTGAAATAAGACCGTGTGGGTCGGACGTTCCTGTCCGGCAAGCTCTATTCCCCTAGCAATCCCAAGCTAGTCTCTGTCGTTCCGAGCGAAGACGATCATGCGCTCGGCGCATGATCGTCACAGCCGAGGAATCTGCTTTTCCAAACGGGTGCCCCGTCCTTGTCTCGCCGATCTTGCGAGACAGAGCCTGCCCTGAGCGCAGCCGAAGGGGCGGGGATGTTGACTTAAGCCTGACCACTAGCCACTACCAACTAATTACCGATCACTGACACCTAGCCACTAACCCCTGCTTTCCTATACATTTTCCGCGTCACCTTCGGAGGACGTACGAAATGTTCTACGCCAGCGGGCTCTTCTCTGTTCCAACTGATTTCCTGACGAATTTCCTGATGTTCTTGCGATGGATCCATTTCGTCGCAGGCATCACCTGGATCGGGCTGCTTTATTTCCTGAACGTCGTCAGCATGCCTTTCATGAAGGAACTCGATCCCGCCACGCGCGCGCGAATCACTCCCGGACTCATGCTGCGCGTACTGCACTGGTTCCGCTGGTCGGCACTGATCACCGTACTCGCTGGTCTGGCGTATTGGGGCAGCATCGTCAGCTCAGACGCACGCAACGCCGGTGTCTCCTCAACAACTCCCATGGTGAGCTTCTTTGTGACGTGGACGGTGACCTGGGCCATTCTCTACGCCTTGCTGATCCCCGGAAGAGGCCTGCTGAACAAAGGCTGGTTTCTGGCGATTCTCTATATTCTGATCGTCCTGCACTCGATGCGCTTCTTTCTCGAGTGGAACCATAGCGGTTGGGAAAGCAATCGCCTGCTCGCTATCGGTATCGGCGGCGGCATCGGCTGGATGATGCTTCTGAACGTCTGGGGCGTCGTCTGGCGCATCCAGAAGCGCCTGATCGCTTGGACCAGGGCAAATATCGAGAACGGCACGCCAATGCCCGAGAAAGCCGCACGCATGGCCCGCATGATGTTCCTTACCGCCCGCGCCAGCGCCTGGCTCTCACTGCCCCTGCTGTTCTTCATGGGCGCCGCGAGCCACTACCCCATGTTCGGGAGATAGACAGCTTCACTAGCAAAAATTAAGGCCGGCCCGAAGGCCGGCCTTGAATCAAGCTGGTTCAAGCTTAGAACGAGAAGTCCGCTCCAAGCTGAATCAGGCGCGAGTTGGTGAAGCTGCGAATTCCGAGAATTCTTCCGAAGTTCCCACTGGCGAAATTGCCACTGGGATTTGCGAAATTCGTATGGTTGAAGATGTTGAAGAAGTCAATCCTCACCTTCAATGCCGTTCTTTCAGTAAACTTGGTGTCCTTCGCCAAACTCACATCGGCGTTCCAGAAACCGGGCCCCCTGAAATAACCACGGGGTGTATTTCCTTCGGTTCCAAGGGCATTGTCTGTGAACGAACTCGGATCGAACCAGTAGTGGTTCTTTACGCCGAATGTCGCTGTCCTTGGGTCAAGAGCCGTTGGACGGCTGACGACATCTGGGCGATCCGAGCAGCCATAGAAGGATAGGACAAATGTGCAATCTAGAGATTGAAGGTTCGTATCCTGGAAATTGATCGGGAATCCGGTCTGGAAGATGTTGTCCCCCGCAACCATCCAGCCGCCGAGCAGTCGGCTGGCAAATCCTCCCCAGCTCTTTCCAAGATTCGGTATGTCGTAGACAAAATCTACACTCCAACGGTGCCTGGCGTCGAAAGCGGAGCTTCCGTAGTCACGCGAGAAGTTACCGTACGAACTAACGCCTCCAGAAGCTTGGAATGCAGTGTCTTCAAAGCTCGAGCTGACGTCTAGCGAGTGCGACCATGTATAAGCCGTCTGGAACTGCAGACCATGACTCATTTGTTTATTAGCAGTCACTTGTAGGGCGTTGTAGTTTGACCAGCCGCCGTTCGTCTGGTGGCCGAAGTTAGCCCAGATGTCACCGGGATAAGTATAGTGATCCGGGAAAAGGAGAGGCTGAAATGCCGCATTAGCCACACAGTTCGGATCAGCTTTGCAAGCCGCTACACCTGCTGGTGTCGCTGGATTTGCGGTATAGGACGTAATCAAATCGCTCCCGTGAGAGCCTACATACGCCACTTGGAGAATGGTGCGGGCAGGCAGCTCGCGTTCAATGTTGAAATTCCAGTTCATCGCATGTGGGACGGTCAAGTGCGGATCGTTGACACTCAAGGAGAACCCAAAAGGCTCAAGTTGACTAAAGTCAACGGGCACCCCGGGCTGTGGCGGAACGTACGGAAATTGTTGTGGCGAAGCGGCGGCTGTGTCGATGTTAATAAATGGATTCGGGAAAGACGGGTCAACCGGGTTAACGGCAAGGCCAAAAGGCGGAATGCCCAAATCTTGGAGATTCAGCTCTTCTTCCGAGCGGTTGAAATATAGCCCAAAACCTCCGCGGATTGACGTCTTTCCCTGGTCGCCGGTGAATCTGTTCCCACTTGGCGACCAAGCAAAGCCGACGCGCGGACCGAAGTGGCCATACTTCGTTGTGGGCCCACCTTGCTTGTTGCAACCAGGATCACCCGGATAGGTTAGGTCCACCGGCGCGGTCGGGAACACCGTAGATTGCACACCAGGCTGGAAGCAAATGCGGGAGATGCCGCCATTTTGATATTCGGAGATCGGGGTGTCGATCTGGTATCCGGTGCCGAGCGTGAGGGTCAGGTTGTTCTTAACGCGCCACTGATCTTGCGCGTAAAAATAATGTTCGTACGCATCGGCGATAATCAATGAACCAGACTGCTGATCGTAGCTCTCAGGAACGCCTAAGAGGAAGTCCAGTCCAGGATCACCTGTTGAGAATGCTCCGCTTGCATCGAAGGTAAAGACGCCTTCGTTGTCAGCCAGGAATGGGTTCCACACTTGGAATTTGCGCCCTGCATAACCGAATTTAAAGGTGTGGTTTCCTTTGATCCAGGTTAGGTTGTCCGTGAGTTGATAGGTCTGATCCTTTCTCGGTTGAGGTCCGTTGTTTGTTCCGCCCAGCGTAAAGTAACCTGTGATCGCCATTTGCGGATAATCCGCACCTGAGGGCAACTGGGGATTAATGTTCGGAAACCCTACTGAACTCGGCAGCCTTACGTTCTGTGGCTGGCCTGATGGAAAATTCAGGCGGGTATAGCCGGGACGAAACTCATTCAGCAAATTAGGGCTGAACGTGTGGTTCCACGCAGCGGTGAACTGCTTGGTATATGGTTGGCTGGAGTCACCAAATCCAGGCAATGTTGCGCCACTGAACGGAAGATCGCTCAAAACAGAGCGGTCGTTACCTAACGCATAAAACCAGATTGAATCCTTTTGACTGAAGTTGACGTCCAGCCTGCCAATATGCTGATTCTCTTTCGTGAAATTCGTGGGAATAACAGCCACATTTCCGCTTGAAGTCAGCGGTACAAACTTCTGAACTAACTGCGTGGAGAGCGCATTGTAGTTCGATGTGGGAACCTGATTCCCTGTGAAACAAGCGTTCCAAGCAGTCCCTGCCGCACAAGGCCCACCGGGGCCCACAATATTCAGAGTAGCTGGAATCGGATTTGCGCTGAGCGTCACGCTGCTCCAATCACCGTTGTTGAACATTGCGGGGGTGAAGACGCTCACTGAACTGAAACTCTCCGGTTCAGGTGCCCTAGCGCGAGTGATCTGAAACCCGTAAAAGAAGAAGATCTTATTTCTCCAGATCGGTCCGCCAATCGTGCCTCCCGCCTGGTTTTGGTGCAACTGAGGAACCAGGTGGTGATGTTGGGTGGGATCCGCCGGGTCGAGCTGGAAAAAGTTCGCGGTGTTCAAAAACGTGTCGCGATAGTACTCAAACGCGCTGCCGTGAAACTGGTTCTCACCGTGCTTGGTGGTCACGTTCATGATCGCGCCAGAGTTGCGGCCAAATTCCGGGTTGATGGTGTTGGTGACCATCTGGACTTCGTCGATCGTGTCCGGGTTCGGCTGCGTCAAAGGCGAGTTCAGTGGCAGATCGTTCGAGTCGTTGCCGTTCACCAGATAGCTGTTCTGCTGCGCCTGACTGCCATTCGTCGAGTAATTCGAGCCGAAACGCGTATCTGCAGTCACTACACCCGGGAGAGTCTGCTGCAGGCTGATCCAGTTGCGGTTCAGGTTCGGTAAATCTTTGATTTCGCTACCAGAAAGGGTTGCCCCCAATTGAATGCTCGTTGTCTCGACTTGAGTGGTTTGCGCGGAAACTTCAACCGCTTCAGACACAGTGCCAACTTCCAGCCTCACTTGCTGAACGTAGATCTGGTTCTGAATGATGTTGATCCCGTTAACCTCAAAGAGCTTGAACCCGGCCTTGCTTGCCGCAAGCTTGTAAGTGCCGGATACCAGGTTCGCGAAAACGAAGCTGCCATCGTTCGTGGAAGATTGGACCAATGTAGCGCCGGTACCGACATTGGTCAGGCGAACTTCGGCGCCAGACAGCACCGCGCCACTCTGATCGGTTACGGTGCCGCGAACTCGACCGTAAAGCTCGTCACCCCAGGCTGAATTGCTTGAGACTACGCCAACAAGCAGCAAAAGCAAAAATGGAAGCACCCTCGAAGGGTATTTAAATCGAGACATGCGATTTTCTCCTGAAGTTGACAAATTGTTGACTTTTCTTAGTTTTGCGCTACCTGAGACCGCGTTTCGCACACGATGAGTAACACTAGAAAAGTGCAACTCTGGTTCCAAAGATTAACCACATCCAAAATGCTGTAAATGTTATGTTTACATACATCATTGACTACGCTTGCCATATTTTCTACTAAAAATAGTATCTTCTCTGGACAGGTACATACGAAATCCTGTAGATCGGAGAGGATAAAGCTGTAGGTCGAACTCAGCCACAACCCGACGCAGAGTCGAATTATGGGCAACAAAAAAGGCCCGCTTCGCAGCGGGCCTTTAGATCAGTTCTGTCAATCTAGAAAACGATCTTCAACCCAAGCACGGTTTGCCTGGCATTGCTGGGGAAGCTCAGCCGGGCATTTTCAAAGTTGGGCTGACTCGGAATGAAGAAGTTCCTCTGCGAGCCGGTATCCGATATCGGCTGCCCTTGATTCGGGCTGCCGGTCACAAATTGCGGATGATTGAATGCGTTCAAGAAGCTCGCCAGCATTTCCAGGTGAACACGCTCGGTCGCGTAAATGTGCTTCACCAGCGTGATGTCCCAGTTGTTGATTGGCGGAGTTTGAATCGTGTTGCGAGGGGCTGTGGGCACGGTGCCGAAGCCAGCAACAATGTACTGAGCGTTTGGGTTCACCGCCTGCCATCCGACGATGCATGGTGGCAAACCGCACGCTGTGTTGTTAGTCAACGGAACCACGTCGCTTCCAACACCTGGCGTGCCCGCCGGGTTGAAGATGGCCCGGTCTGGCGCCGCGTCAGCGTTCAGGTTGGAATCCAACCCACTCTGCACCGTTCCCCACTGGCCTGATTCCCACGTGAATACCGGAGCAATCTCATAATTGCCGAGGAGATTTCTCTTGAACCAGCTCGGATCGTGCTTATACCACTGCACATCGTACAGCGTGGCAATCGTCAGACGATGACGGTGGTCCAATATCGAGTTCGAACGCTCGGCTTGCAGGTTCCGGAAGTCCTGCGGACGTCGGGGAGCAATGATGGTCGAGAAGAAATCGGCTGTGCTGTTGTCGATGTTGTGGCTGAACGTGTAAGCGACCTGGAACTGCAGCCCATTACCGAACCGACGATCCAGTTGCGTTTGCAGCCCGTGATAGGTGGATGCGCCCAAAGGTATGAACGCCGTGATTGGGCTTTGAAATCCAGCGTTAAAGTACGCGGGATCAAAGAAGCCGCCGGGCCCAACGAATGTGTCGTTGTAGCCTTCCGAAAGAGTTCCCGGAGCATCTCCCGCGCCGGAGGGGCATGTTGAATTTCCACCCGGAACATTGCAGATCGGAGCGGCACTCGCCCAGGCTGTAGTAAGTCCGGCCACGGTCGCAGGGTCAGGAGGAGTGATGAACGTCGGCACCTCATGACCTGGAGCGGCCCCTGGAACAAAGTTCAGAATGTTTTGCACATTCAGGTGAACTCCACGAGTACCGACATACCGGATATCGGCTGTGTAGTTCTTTGCGAAAACATGCTGGATACCGAAATTCCAGGTTTCCGAATACGGATACTTCACCTTGTTAGGCAGGAATGACGACGTGTTAGCTCTCGCGGTCGCCTGGTCGAGAATCGTGATCCCGCTCAAATTCTGCGGCGGAATGCCGCCGTTTGCCAGGAATTGACTTTGGCACACTGGGTTCGGACAGTTGACGGTGCTCCCGATCTGCGGTGGACGGGAAAGCACTCCAATGTTGTCGTAAAGCACGTCGTACCCCATACCAAAACCACCACGGATAGACGTGTTTCCGCTGGTACCAGGCGAGTACGCAAATCCCACTCGCGGCATGAAGTCCTTCGTCGGGGCCTGCGGAGAACCGAACGTGATCAGTCCCGGAGCATCAGCAATGCTGTTCAGGCTTTGCTGTGTCCAGCCGAATGGAGTGCTGGTGTACTCATACCGGAGTCCCAGGTTCAGGCTGAGATTTCGTCTGATTTTCCAAACGTCGTTTACGAAACCATAGATTCCGTATTGATCTCCGGAGTATCCGACGTTGCCGAAACTCCTCTGGGCAACGCTACCTCCTGGAACCTGATCGCGGGCGAACTGCTCCAGGCTCGTGTAGACGTAGTCGCCGCGCGAGCGCTGAATGAATTTCTGCGGCGTAATGTATTTGCGATATTCGCCTCCGAAAGTCAGCGTGTGCGGACCTTTAACCCAGGTCAAATTGTCAATTGCCTGGTACGTATTTTGAACCGTAAATTGCGGGGCATTCTGATCAGGCCCGACGTTCAGGTCGCCGAGATCGTTGATCGTGATGTTCGGGAATTGGTCAAGTGTCGGCAGAAACGTCTGGTTGCCGACCACGAAGGTCTGAGCAAAGCGATTGAAGCCGACACGAAACTCGTTCGTGATGCTCGGCGTAAATGTGTGATATTCGCTGATCGTTGCCAGGTGGAAAGGCTGAACCAGAGGCGTAAAGAAAACCGGCAGTTGCGCGGCAGTGTCCAGGGCGGAGCTCTGATTATAAATGTAACGGCCGCGAATCTGGTCCCGCTCGCTGATGTTGTAATCCATCGCCGTAGTCAGCGCCTTAAAGTTAGTGAAATTGGGCGCCAGAATTGGCAGCGTGCCCACTGGAATAGGCACTCCCAAAACATCCACGGTGCTGGTTGCACTCGGCGCTTGAGCATACTTCTGCAGCGCCTGCACATTTGCCGCGGACACTCCAGGAATTCCCAGCAGTGCTGTATATCCCGCGCTCGTCGGCGCTAACAGCGGAGCTCCCGGAACCGATGCCTGACCAACCTCGTTGTATTCGAAGTTCGCGAAAAAGAACAGTTTGTTCTTGATTATCGGGCCACCGAACTGGCCGCCGTAACGATTGCTGTCGAAACGAGGATTCCTTACGGCCTGCCCTGGCGCTGTACTGTTCACGACGCTCTGATCGATCGCATTCAGATTGCGATTTTGAAAATATTCATAAGCCGTGCCGTGAAAGTCATTCGTACCGCCCTTCACAACGATGTTGAATTGACCACCGTTCGAGTGCCCGAATTCGGGGCTGAACTGGTTCTGCAAAACCGTGAAATTGGCAACCGCGTCAGATGGCACATATACCAGTGGGCCTGTTACGCCCTTATTGTTATTGTCCACGCCTTCGATGGTGAAGTTGTTGTTGCGAGGACGTTCACCGCTGAGGGCAGGACCCACTCCTGCGCCAAGACCGCCACTACTGGAAACGCCTGCATCCAGCATGGAAAGATTCAGCACGCCCAAGTTCAGTCCCGTGGTCGTGTTCATGCCCAGATTCGCTGTAGGCAGGTCGTCAATCATCTTGCTTTCATACGTGGTCTGTATTTGCGCCGTAGTTGTGTCCAGAGTCTCGGCGACGCCAGACACCTCAATGGTCGTGTTTGTCGAGCCGGGCGTCAGCGTAATGTTTGCAGTGCCGCTCTTATTGAGTTGCACATCCACGCGCAGAGTGGTGGTCTGGAAACCTGTCGCCCTCGCGCTGATTTCATAGGACCCAATCGGGAGATTGTCGAACCGGTACTCTCCCGTGTTGTTCGTCTTTCCCGTGTAAGCCACTCCGGTGGCCGTGTTGCGAGCTGAAATATCAGCGTTAGGTACTGCTGCTCCTGACGAGTCAACCACTGTGCCAACTACGTTTCCGCTGATGGCCTGTCCGTACGCCAAGCTGAAGCTGAGCCCAATCACAGCACAAACCGACAGAGCCCATATAAATCCCTTAAATTTGCAAACCCGATTCATCCACGTTCTCCTAAACCGAAAATCTGAATCTTGTGCTTACCGTGATCCAGCATCACTCTTCGCAAACATTCAGTGTTCTTGTTTAGGATCGCAACTCTAATTCCAAACGCCAGCCGACCTAAACTACTGTAATCATTGTGTTTCGGAATGTGAGCAGTACAAAAAACCGAATTCAGAGTTGCTGGATATGAAATTCCAAAGGCAGAGAAGAAGCTTTTAGATGAGGTGCTAAGGACTTCACAGAGAATTTTTCCAGGTCGAATCGTCCTAGCTGACTCGCTTCACAATCGGAGTGTTCATCTTGTACTTGCGATCGGCCACGTTCCCGTTCGCGTCCTTAGTATGTAGCGTGAAGGTCGGCAGGTCGCCTTCTTTGCCGAAGTCCTCGTGGGAAATTGTGACCGGCAGAGCGCCATTCACGTTGCGCTCGCGAAATGCGGTTTCGTAGCGATGGCGCTTAACATTCCAGGTGAACACTCGAATCTGGTTATAGTCAAACGGCATGCCGTCTTTCGATTCGGTCAACAGCATGAGATATTGCGGGACTTTTTTCTCGCCGTCGGCAACTTCATTCAAAACGTAACAGCCGGTAATGCGTTGTCCCTCCGCATATTGCGCCACGTCGGGCGGCACATCGAGGTCAATCATGCGGCCGAGGACCCAACCCACGTGGTTCTGAGAATCACGCACCAGCCACCAGTCTTCCATCGGCTTGATGATTTTCATCCCGCTCACTGGCGCTTGAACGGCAGCCCCCGGCAGATTTTTCTCGACCGTTGCGCGCTTCAAAACTGAGACCTTGGCTCCTTCACCAACCTGATACAGATGTTCCGTGTCGCGTCCCGGCTCGACGTGCAGGTTCGTTTCATTGCGGGTCGTAGCTGTTCCCACAACCGGGGCATCTTTTTCCTGCCGCACCATGCTCTGAAAGGCGTCGAAAACTTTTTGGCTGACAAGGTATCGCTGCTCCACCCATCCTTCTTGTCCATTCGCGGTACGAACTTTGGCAAACCGCCTTTCACGGTCGAGCACCTCCACACGGTCACCATTCTTAGCTGAACCGACCTTGTTATAGACCTGCGCCACCTGGTCGCGAAGCGTGACCTGCGGAGCAGAGACGTAGTCGATTTCAAGCACGCGCTCGCGATGGCGGCCGCAGGAACAAAGCGCCGCGGCGGCGCACAGAACCACAAGTAGTTTGGAAGAATGGATCCGCACTGGCGACTTATGAATCCCAATATAGCGCAGGAAAATTCGATTGCCAGTTACGAAGGGATGTTCGGCCCTACGTGGTGCGCCTCTGCGCGGTGTTCCTCTGTGAAACTCAGTGTCCTCTGTGGTTCAAGCTCTTAAAAACCCGACCACAGAGCGCACAGGGTTACACAGAGGAACGCCATAGAGACTAGAGAATGCGTTCATGCACATACCCGCTCGCGCTCAAGGCCGAGAGCAGCTCCGCAATGTGGTCAGGTCCGCGAGTTTCCATGGTGATGTCAATTGCCGTGTCCCCGAGGTTCACGCCGTAATAGGCGCGATCGTAAGAAGTCTCAACGATGTTGGCCCGATGTTGCGCCAGAATTCCTGTGAGCCGGTGCAGCGCGCCGGGATAGTCCGGCAGGTGAACCCGCAGCCGCACCAGGCGTCCGTCCTTTACTAAGCCGCGCTCCATAATGCGCGAAAGCAGGCTGACGTCGATGTTCCCACCGCAGACCAGCACCGCAACTTTCTTTCCGCTCAACGCAGTCTTGCGATTGATCAGCGCTGCAATCGCCGCCGCCCCCGCACCTTCGGCCAGAGTCTTTTCGCGCTCTAGTAAAAGGAGAATCGCGTTCGCAATTTCCTCCTCGTCAACGGTGACGATGTCATCGACATATTTCTGAATAAGGGGTAGTGTCTTCTCGCCCGCTCGCCGTACTGCAATTCCATCGGCAATGGTCGCCGCTGGACTCAATGTCACCGGATGCCCCTCGGCGATCGCAACTTTCATTGAAGGCAACCGCGCCGGCTGGACACCGATCACGCTTACGCGCGGATTCGATTCCTTGACTGCACAGGCGACGCCGGAAATCAATCCGCCGCCACCGATGGGAGCGATCACTGCCTCGACATCGGGCACCTGATCGAGAATTTCCAAGCCCATCGTGCCCTGACCTGCGATTACGACCTCGTCATCGAATGGATGAACGAACGTCATTCCATATTGCTGGCTGCGGCGCATCGCTTCTTCGCAGGCCTCGTCGTAGTTCGCGCCGTGCAGGACCACTTCTGCCCCATAACTCTTCGTTGCCGACACTTTGATCAGCGGGGTCGTGAGCGGCATGACAATCTGCGCCCGAATCCCGTGCTTCCCCGCGTGATAGGCAACACCTTGAGCATGATTCCCCGCTGAAGCGGCGATAACTCCGCGAGAACGCTCTTCGGGAGTGAGGGTCAGAAGTTTGTTCAGCGCGCCGCGTTCTTTGAAGGCGCCGGTGCGTTGCAGATTGTCGAGCTTCAGGTAAACCGAATTGCCGGTAAGTTGCGAAAAATTCTCCGAACGCGCGCACGGGGAGAGATAAATCGACTCACGAACTCGGCCTAAAGCCTCGCGGATCGCCGCAAGCGTGACCGCCGACTGCGCGGCTTTGGCTGGCTTAGTTGTCATGAGAATAGGTCTGGACATTTATGTATGACAGGTCAGCAACCAGGCTCTACCGGCGAACTCGGCGGATTTCCTTTGCGTCCTTTGCGGACTTTCTTGGCGTCCTTTGCGGTTAAAAGCTTTACCGCTAAGTTCGCCAAGCTGGCGCAAAGAACGCAAAGCACATCACACCGAAACCAAATCGCGCCTGGATCTCGTCTTCGGCGCAGGTTTCGCGGATTGTTTAACTAAATGGCTATCGATCGATGCGGCCGCCTTCCGACCTTCCGCAATCGCCCACACGACGAGCGATTGCCCGCGTCTCATATCGCCCGCGGCAAACACGCCGGGAACAGACGACATGTAGTCAGCCCCCGTCTCTACGTTTCCGCGCGCATCAAGCTTCACTCCAAGCTGTTCGATCATTCCGTTCCGCACTGGCCCGGTGAAGCCCATCGCGAGCAGCACGAGATCAGCATCCATCACAAATTCGCTACCGGCGACTGGCTCAAATTTCGGGGGAGGGCCAACTTTAATGCCATGCAATTGCCTGACATTTCCGTTTTCATCGCCGGTAAACTTTGTGGTCGCCACGCTCCACTCGCGGACGCCGCCTTCTTCATGCGCGCCTTCGACCCGCAACTGCATCGGCCATAGTGGCCAAGGTGTGAGTGGAGAACGGTCGGCCGGCGGCATCGGCATAATTTCAAATTGATGTACAGAAGCCGCCTTCTGACGGTGCACCGTGCCCAAACAATCTGCACCCGTATCGCCGCCGCCAATAATAATGACCCGCTTTCCTGTGGCCAGAATGTCCTGCGCCGCGTCAAGCTCATCGCCGTGGCAGCGCTTATTCGATTGCGGCAGGAACTCCATCGCGAAGTGAATGCCTTTGAGTTCCCTTCCCGGAACATTCAGGTCGCGACCCGCTTCCGCCCCTCCCGCTAACAGAATCGCCTCAAACTCGCGCTGCAAATCTTCCACCGGCACCGAATGGCCGACATGAGCGTTGGTCACGAACTTCACGCCCTCGGCTTCCATCTGCTCAAGCCGCCGGTCGAGCACCTGCTTTTCCATCTTGAATTCGGGAATACCGTAGCGAAGAAGTCCGCCAATGCGGTCAGCCTTTTCGTACACCGTAACCCAGTGGCCTGCGCGATTGAGTTGTTGTGCCGCGGCGAGACCTGCCGGCCCGGAACCGACAACGGCGACTTTCTTTCCCGAGCGGAATTTCGGCGGCTCGGGACGGATCAGTCCCTCTTCCCATCCACGCTCGACGATGCTCTTTTCGATCTGCTTGATCGTGACCGCCGGCTCATTGATCCCGAGCACGCACGCGGCTTCGCAAGGCGCGGGACAAATTCGCCCGGTGAATTCCGGGAAATTGTTCGTCGAATGAAGCTGCCGCAGCGCTTCTTTCCAGCGCCCGCGATAGACAAGGTCATTCCAGTCAGGAATCAGGTTGTTGACCGGACATCCCGTGTGGCAGAACGGCACGCCGCAATCCATGCAGCGCGCGCCCTGCGCTCGGAGCTTCTCCTCGGGGAAGTCCTGGTAAATCTCAAACCAGTCGTTCACCCGTTCTGTGATCGGACGCCGTGATGCCGTTTCGCGGCCAAATTCCATGAAGCCGGAGGCCTTACCCATGCAGCGCCTCCACAAATTCCGGCACAGGCACTGGCTGCCCGGGAATGTACTGGTAACGGCTGCGGGTCACACCGAGCACACGCTTGAACTCGTGCGGGAAAACTTTGATGAACCGTGGCAGGCTTTCCGTCCAATTATCGAGAACACTCTTGGCTCGCTTGCTGCCGGTGAGTTCGTAATGCTTCTGGATCAATCCGCGAAGCAGCTTCACATCGCGCGGCTCGATCACTGGCTCCAGATCGACTGACGCCAGGTTGCAGCGCTTCTCGGTGAAGTCACCTTTTTCATCGAAGACGTATGCGATGCCGCCGCTCATGCCCGCGGCAAAATTTCTTCCGCATGAGCCGAGCACGATCGCGAGCCCATTCGTCATGTATTCGCAACCATGATCGCCAATGCCTTCAACTACTGCCGTAGCTCCGGAATTCCTTACCGCAAACCGCTCACCCGCAACGCCGCTGAAAAAAGCTTCGCCAGTCGTTGCGCCGTAGAGCACTACGTTACCGATCAAAATATTTTCTTCCGCAGCGAACTTCGACCCTTTCGGCGGATAGACAACCAACTTGCCGCCCGAGAGTCCCTTGCCGACGTAGTCATTGGCATCGCCTTCGAGCGTCATGGTCACGCCCGACGCCAGGAACGCGCCGAAACTCTGTCCGGCGGAGCCTTCGAACTTGATACGAATCGTGTCGTCCGGAAGACCCGCCGATCCAAACTTTCGTGCAATTTCGCCGCTCAGCATTGCGCCGACAGTGCGGTGCACGTTGCGAATCGGAAAACTCATTTCGACCGGAGTCTTGTTTTCGAGCGCAAGCTTTGCCCCGGCGATCAGTTCATGATCAAGGGCTTTATCAATGCCATGATCCTGCGCCTGCACACAATGCCGCGCCACGCGCCCCGGCAGCGGCGGATTGTAGAGAATCGCCGAAAGATCTACGCCGCGAGCCTTCCAGTGATCGACCGCCGGCTGCACGTCAAGCATATCGACGCGTCCAACCATTTCGTTGACTTTGCGGAAACCCAGTTCCGCCATGTATTGGCGAACTTGCTCGGCCACAAAGAAGAAGAAATTGATCACGTGCTCAGGCTGTCCGGCGAACTTCTTGCGCAGCTCAGGATCTTGCGTCGCAATGCCGACCGAGCACGTGTTCAGGTGGCACTTGCGCAGCATGATGCAACCCATCGCAACCAGTGGCGCCGTAGCGAACCCGAACTCTTCCGCGCCCAGCAGCGCGGCAATCACAACATCGCGCCCAGTTTGCAGCTTGCCGTCGGTCTGCACGCGAATACGGCTTCGCAGGTCGTTCATCAACAAGACTTGTTGAGTTTCGGCGAGACCAAGCTCCCACGGAATTCCCGCATGCTTGATCGAACTGAGTGGCGAGGCGCCTGTGCCTCCGGAATCACCCGAAATCAGCACAACATCCGCGTGAGCTTTCGCCACACCGGCAGCGACAGTTCCGACACCGATCTCGGATACCAGCTTCACCGAAACCCGCGACTGGGGATTCACGTTCTTGAGGTCGTAAATGAGCTGCGCCAGGTCTTCGATCGAGTAAATGTCGTGATGTGGCGGCGGAGAAATCAGTCCTACGCCCGGAATTGAATGCCGCAGGCGCGCGATCACGTCATCCACTTTATGCCCGGGAAGCTGTCCGCCCTCCCCTGGCTTCGCGCCTTGCGCCATCTTGATCTGTAGCTCGTCGGCGTTAACGAGATAGTTCGTTGTCACGCCGAATCGCGCCGACGCTACCTGTTTGATCGCGCTTCGCCGCCAGTCGCCATTCGCATCCTTCTTATAGCGTTCTTCGTCCTCGCCGCCCTCGCCGGTATTCGATTTGCCGCCGATCCGGTTCATGGCGATTGCAAGAGTCTCGTGCGCTTCCTTGCTGATCGAACCGAACGACATGGCGCCAGTCGTAAATCGCTTAACAATTTCTTTCGCAGGCTCGACTTCCTCAATTGCAACCGGCTTGCGCGCCTTCTTGATTTTCATCAGGCTGCGAAGGGTTGCCAGGTTCTGGCTTTGCTTGTCGATCAGGTCGGCGTATTCCTCGAAGGTTTTGTAATTTCCTTCGCGTACGCTGTGTTGCAGTTTGCTGATCGTGAGCGGGTTCAGCAGATGATATTCGCCGTTCACGCGGAAGTGATAACCGCCGCCGACGGCCAGCTCGGTGTCCGCGTCCGTGACGGTACGGAATGCGAACTCATGCTTCAGTTGCGCTTCGCGCGCAATTACGCTGAGCCCGACGCCTCCGATTCGCGACGTTGTCCCGGCAAAATAAGAATTGACCAAGTCCTCGTTCAGCCCGATCGCCTCAAATACTTGTGCGCCGCGATAGCTTTGCAGCGTGGAGATACCCATCTTCGAAAACGTCTTCAGTAGACCTTTGTTGACGGCCTTGATGAAGTGCTTGACGGCCACGTCGGGAGTCATGCCGCCTGGAAGGTATCCACGACCAGCCAGATCTTCGAGCGTCTCGATCGCAAGATAAGGATTGATGGCGCTCGCGCCGTATCCAATCAGCAGGGCAAAGTGCATCACCTCGCGCGGCTCTCCGGATTCGATGATGAGAGCGACCTGGGTACGCGTTTCCTCGCGGACCAGCAAATTGTGAACGGCAGCGAGTGCCAGCAAACTCGGAATCGGCGCGTAGTTCTTATCGACGCCTCGATCAGAAAGAATCAGCAGCGTGTATCCGGATTTCACCGCAAGCGATGCCCGCCGTGAAAGTTCATCGAGCGCCGATCGCAATCCCGCCTCGCCATCTTCCGCACGGAATAACGCGGGCAGAGTGATCGCCAGCAAATCACCTTGCGAAACGCGGCGCAATTTTTCTAAATCGCGATTCGTCAGAATGGGCTGCGCCAGCTTGAGCGTGTGGCAATTCTCTGGCGTCTCATCCAGGATGTTGCGCTCAGTCCCGATGTAGCTGATGAGCGACATCACCATCTCTTCGCGGATAGGATCAATCGGCGGGTTGGTCACCTGCGCGAAAAGCTGCTTGAAATAGTTGAACAGTGGCTGCGGCTTGTCGCTGAGGCACGCAAGCGGCGTGTCGGTTCCCATCGAGCCAACCGGCTCCTGGCCCGCCACCGCCATCGGCTCGATTACCATCTTCAAATCTTCATCGGTGTAGCCGAAGGCACGCTGCCGCGAAAGGATGGTCGCATGATCAGATGCGTGTACGCGCACCGGTTCCGGCAACTGATCAAGCGTAATCTGATTTTCCTTCAACCACTGCTCGTACGGCTGCCGCGCCGACAGCCGCGCCTTAATTTCTTTGTCGGAGATAATCCGGCCTTCCACCGTATCGACCAGGAACATTTTCCCCGGCTGCAGTCTCCCTTTGCGCTTCACTCTTTCCGGCGGAACAGAAAGCACACCCGCTTCTGACGCCATCACCACCAGATCATCGTCGGTCACAACGTACCGCCCGGGACGCAGGCCATTGCGGTCGAGCGTTGCGCCGATCACTTTTCCGTCCGTGAACGCAATTGCCGCCGGACCGTCCCAAGGCTCCATGAGCGAGCAGTGATATTCGTAAAACGCGCGCTTCTCGGGCTTCATGTGCGGATTGCCCGCCCACGCTTCTGGAATCAGCATGGCCATGACATGGGGGAGGGCGCGGCCCGACTGAAACAGAAGCTCTACTGCGTTATCGAAGCTGGCGGAATCGCTTCCGCCTGGTTCGATAATCGGGAACAACTTCTTGATGTCCTCGCCGAAAAGCTGGGAATCAAGAATCGATTGCCGCGCATGCATCCACGCGACGTTTCCTTTTAGTGTGTTGATTTCGCCGTTGTGGGCGACGTACCTGTAGGGATGGGCCAGTTTCCAGCTTGGAAATGTATTCGTTGAAAAGCGTTGGTGGACCAGGCAGAGCGCGCTGGTCACATCCGGATCAGAAAGCTCGCCATAGAAGTTCGCGATCTGCGGCGCCAGCAGCAATCCTTTGTAAACGATGGTTCGACACGAAAGCGACGGAATATAGAAGAACTCTTTATCTTCTATCTCCGATTCGGCAATTTCGTTTTCCGCGCGCTTGCGGACGACATAGAGCTTTCTCTCGAACGCGTCTTCATCCATCTCCGCCGGGCGGCCCACAAAAATCTGCTGAATATACGGCTGCGAAGCACGCGCCACGCGACCGATCGCATCACCATCCACCGGCGTGTCGCGCCAACCGAGAACTGTCAGTCCCTCTTCGCGAATAATCCGCTCAAGCACGCCTTCGCAATTCAGCCGCGGATGCTTCTCAACCGGCAGAAACGTCATTCCCACGGCGTATTCGCCGGGCGCAGGCAAGCTGAAGCCAAGCGCCTCGCATTCGCGCGCAAAAAACTTGTGCGGGATTTGGATCAGCACGCCGGCGCCATCACCAGTTTCCGGATCGCAGCCGCACGCGCCACGATGGGTCAGATTGATCAGGACCTGAATTCCCTGCTCAATGATCTGATGACTCTTCTCACCGCGAACGCTGGCTACAAAACCGATACCGCAGGCGTCATGCTCGTGAGCCGGGTCATAAAGACCCTGGGCCGGCGGCAAACCGTTGATGGTCTTCCACTGCTTCAGAGGGATCTCCAGAAAGGGTTACGGACGAGCGCGCAATACAGCCCGTATATATCTTTGTTACAGCGGGTTGGGGTCAAAAGTACAATTCAGAATTTCGATGCGGCGGATGGAAAAATCAAGAGATCGCCCCTTGCAGGGAAACAGCGCCTGACGCAGCAATAATGCAATTTTCTGATGCCGATTATCCAAAATCCTGCTTGGCCTGGACATCAGCGTTCCATGTATAGTGATTGATTCATGACGTCCACGCTCCAGACCCGCATGTCCCACATAACCACAGGGACACGAATTACCGTCTGGCATGGGCGCTGAGCTGAACCCGAGACTTCTGCTCAAGACCCACAGCCAAACAAGGCGTGGGTCTTTCGTTTGTACGGGCAAATTCTCTGACTCTGAAACAATATGGTCCTTGGAAGGATGTCGGCATGATCGTCATGAAATTCGGCGGTACGTCGGTCGAAAGCGCTGAAGCCATCGAGCGCGTTTCGAAAATCGTCGCCAGCCGCCGCGAGCAAAAGCCCATCGTGGTCGTCAGCGCCATGGCCAAGGTCACTGACCAGTTGGTCTCGATGGGCCAGACCGCAGCTTCAGGCGATTGCGAATCCAGCCTTGACTTGTTCCGTTCCCTTCGCGAGCGTCACTTTAACACCGCCACCGAACTTCTTGGCGCAAAGCGCGCGGCAAGTCTGCGGCCGAAATTGCAGGTCCATCTTTCGGAACTCGAAAACTTTATCCGTGGACTCGC
Organism: Terriglobales bacterium; assembly: GCA_036770325.1. Classification (GTDB taxonomy): domain Bacteria; phylum Acidobacteriota; class Terriglobia; order Terriglobales; family Acidobacteriaceae; genus Gp1-AA145. The sequence continues at coordinate 9,397 of DAIPJJ010000012.1, read as the reverse complement.
CGCCGTACGAGAACTCACACCGCGAGGCAGCGATTATCTTCTTTCTTTCGGCGAATTGCTCTCGAGCCTTATCGTGGCCGACGCATTCACCATTCGCGGCCTCAACGCCGGCTGGGTTGATTCCCGCGCCTGCCTGGTTACCGACTCCAGCTACACTCGCGCCGTACCGCAGATGGATCCAACACGGGTGCAATGCAAAAAGAAGATTCTTCCGCTGGTTACAAAAAAGCGAGTTCCTGTGATGGGCGGATTCATCGCCGCAACCTATGACGGCATTCCAACTACTCTCGGCCGCGGCGGATCGGATTATTCTGCAGCGATCATCGGCGCCGCGCTCGACGCCGACAAGATCGAAATCTGGACTGACGTCGAAGGCATGATGACCACTGACCCGCGGCTCTGCCCTGACGCCCGCACCATCAAGCAGATCAGCTTCAACGAGGCTGCCGAACTTGCGTACTTCGGCGCGAAAGTCCTTCACCCCGCGACCCTGCTCCCGGCAATCCACAAAGACATTCCGGTTTACGTTCTGAACTCGCGCAACCTGAAAAGCACCGGAACCGAGATCACCGCCCAGGCCCCTCCAAGCGACGACGTATTCCGCGCCATCACTGCCAAAACCGGCGTCAGCATCGTGAACGTAGTTGCATCGCGCGGGGTCATGGTGCACGGCTTCCTGCGCTCCGTGTTCGAAACCCTCGACCGCCACTCGATGCCCGTCGATATCGTTGCCATCTCCGAAGTCAGCATGTCATTCACCATGGAGACCAAGCGCCTGCCGAAGGCGCTGCTGGCCGAACTTGAGCAGATCGCCGACGTAAACTGCGAAGACCGCCAGGCGATTGTCTGCCTGGTTGGCGAAGATATTCATGGCAAGCCCGGCGTCGCTGCGAGTGTGTTCAATACCATGGCGGCTGCGGGCGTGAATATCCGCATGATTTCGCAGGGAGCGTCGGAAATTAACATCAGTTGCGTCGTTCAGGAAAGCGATGTTCCCAAAGCCGTGCGCCATTTGCATGAGCACTTTTTCCGCGCCGCACAAAGATCAGCTTCAGCCCGCAAGGCAAACGGCAGCATGGAAAAGCATTCGCGCGTGAATGGCCGGGAGTCTGTTGTAGACAAACCCCGCCGTTCGCGCGCGCCAAAAACTTCAGATGTGGAGTTACGGGCGTCTCGCCCGTAAAATGATGCACTCCATGAAGTCACTTGCCAATCCGACCGATTTCGAAGCTGCGGCCGATAAGAGCACTACCGGCTTCAACGTCGCTATCGTCGGGTTCGGTACCGTCGGCAGTTCGGTTGCTCGCATTCTTTCGGAGCGTTCCGTCGCTGGACTCCGTGTCATTCATATTTGCAATCGCAACGTTCAGCGCAAGCGTGTCAACTGGCTTCCGGAATCCGTCCGCTGGACCGAAAATTTCAATGACGTGCTCTCGTCCGACACTCAAGTTGTGGTCGAACTCATGGGCGGCCTTGAACCTGCCGGTGAGACGATTCGCCGCGCGCTCAAGTCCGGCAAGTCGGTGGTCACGGCCAACAAGCAGCTCATCGCGCGTCACGGGGCCGAACTCATCCGCCTGGCGCGCGAAAATGGCCAGCACATCGCCTTCGGAGCCTCGGTAGCAGGTGGTGTTCCCGTCATCTCCGGATTGCAGGAAGGCCTTGCCGGAGACGACCTCGTCGAACTCGTCGGAATTCTCAACGGCACCTGCAACTACATCCTCACTCGCGTCGAAAGCGGCGTGTCATTTTCCGAGGCGTTGCGCGAGGCGCAAAAGCTCGGCTTTGCGGAAGCCGATCCCACCGAAGATGTGGACGGTCTCGACGCCCGCGCAAAAATCGCGATCCTCGCCCGCACAGGACTACGGGTTGCGCCCCAGCTCGAAAGCATTCCTGCCCGCACAATTTCGACCATCGAGCCTATCGACTTCGAGTACGCGCGGCTGCTCAACTGCACCATTCGCCAACTCTCGCGCGCGAAAAAAGAACGCGATCGCCTGCTGGCTTCCGTCGAGCCAGCCTTGGTTCAATCGTCATCTCCACTCGCCGGAGTCGATGGGCCACGCAATCTGGTTATGTCCACGGGCAAGTTTGGCGGAGAAACGGTTTTTGCCGGACACGGCGCAGGCGGGCATCCGACGGCAGTCGCGGTTGTTTCCGATCTGATTGCTATCGCGCGGTCGCGCCAGGTGAACGGTGCGGCGCTGTATGAAAGTGAAGTTCCTGAAATCCCGGTCAGTGCCGATTTCACCTCGCGGCACTACCTGCGGTTCACAGTGCGGGACGAACCCGGCATCATCGCCAAGCTGGCGCTCATTTTTTCGGACCTGGGCATCAACATCGATTCGGTCTTCCAGAAGCCAGGATTCCCGTCATCGAAGCTGCCGTTTGTAATTACGCTTGAGCCTTGCCCCGCTTCGCTGGTCGATGAGGCGATGAAGGAGATCACGAAGCTAAAATTCCACGTTCAGTCTCCACTGAATTTGCCGATTCTGGACAAGTAAATATTACTGTCATGCGATCGCACGCCGGTTCGAGAACGCTTTCTGAATCAGCGTATACCTTGCCGCGCCAATGATCCCGGCATCATCGTTCAGAATTATTTTCACCGGCATGTCGGCGAGCAGCGATTGCATACGGCCCTTTCCGAGGAACGACTTCATGAAGGTTGGATCCTGCATCTTGGGTACGATCTTCGCTGCAATACTTCCGCCGATGAACACCCCGCCAGTTGCCATAAAATTCAGCGCGCAGTTCCCCGTCTCCGAGCCGTAAACGCTCACGAAAACTGAAAGTGTCTGCTCGCAGATTGAAGCTTTACCTTCAAGCGCCAGTTGAGAAATCAATGCCGGCTGATCTTTCGCTTGAGTTAGCTGATCGCGCAGCCAATCCGGTTCTTCGGCTTTCTTGGTGTCGCGAAGAAAGTCGTAAATATTCTTGATCCCTGGTCCCGACAAAATTCGTTCGCAGCTTACGTGATCAAATTTCTTTCGCAAATATTGCGCCAGTTCCATCTCCAGATCATTCTTCGGAGCGAAATCCGCATGCCCACCTTCGCACGGAAACGGATGATGGCGGAAGCCGTCCCAGTAGAGACCCGCAATCCCAAGCCCAGTCCGCGCCGAAATCACCACGCGGTTCCCTTCCGCATCCTCGGCGCCTTCACTCAGCGTCACGAAGTCTTTTGACTCGAGCGCATCGACTCCATAGGCATAAGCTTCGAGGTCGTTAATCAACCCAACCGAGGGAAGCTTCAACTGCGCGGTCAGTTCTCCCGTGTCAATCGTCCATTCCAGGTTCGAAATTTTGCTTCTACCCGCGCGCACCGGCCCAGCCACACCGAAGCACGCGCTTCGCACCAGAATGCCTTCGGTGCTGACGAAATCCTTTACGATCTCCGCCAAGCCCCCGTGCTGCTGGCTCTTGTACGTGCGCTCCACCTCGCGATGCAGTTGGCTGCCCTCGCTCTGGAACGCTGCCATTCGCACGCGCGTCGCGCCAATATCTCCTGCCAGAATCATTCGATTGTCCTCCACTCGCGCCCGTCGCGTTGCAGCAACTCGTCGGCTTCTTTCGGTCCCCAGGTACCCGCTGCGTAATTCGGGAATTTCCGCGGTGGCAGCGCCTTCCACACATCCAGTACGGGATCGACAATACTCCATCCCGCTTCGACCATGTCCGCGCGCTGGAACAAAGTCGCGTCCCCGATCATGCAGTCGTACAACAAGACTTCGTATCCTGTGTACGCGTCCTGGCCGAAATATTTCGAATACTCGAAGCTCATGTCGACCGAGCCGACTTTCAGAATCGGCCCGGGAATTTTCGCGCCAAAACTCAGCGAAATTCCCTCGAACGGCTGAATCTGAATGACGAGCTGGTTCGAGTGCTTCCTCACCGGCGCATTCCGAAACAACTCAAACGGAGTTCTTTTAAATTGAATCGTGATCTCGGTATGCCGCTTTGCCATTCGCTTTCCCGTACGCAAGTAAAACGGCACGCCCACCCAGCGCCAGTTGTCGATGTTCAGCTTCAAAGCGACGAACGTTTCGGTCCGCGACTCCGGCGAGACGCCCGGCTCCGATCTATACGCGGGCGCGCGCTGATCGCCAATCACGCCTTCGCCATATTGCCCGCGTACACTGTCCTGCAGCACAGCTTCTGAATCCAGAATTTGCACCGCATGCAGCACCTTCGCCTGCTCGTCGCGCACGGCATCCGCCTGGAACGAAACCGGTGATTCCATCGCGGTCAGGCTAAGCAATTGCATCACATGATTCGGAACCATGTCACGCAGCGTGCCCGCAGTATCGAAATATCCGCCGCGCTGTTCCACGCCGACCGTCTCCGCATTCGTGATCTGCACGTGGTCGATATAGCGCCGGTTCCAGATCGGCTCGAAGATGGCGTTATCGAAGCGGAACACCAGAATGTTCTGAACTGTCTCTTTCCCAAGATAGTGATCGATGCGATAAATCTGGTTCTCCGCCAGCACCGACTTGATCTGCCGGTTCAGTGCTCGTGCCGTTTCCAGATCGCTGCCAAACGGCTTCTCAATCACTACTCGCCGCCAGTGTCCGTTGTCCTGTCGTGAGAGCTGGCTCTGTCCCAATTGCTGCACGATCGTTCCAAAAAATTTTGGCGCGACCGCCAGATAAAAAAGATAGTTCCCCTCCGTCAGATATTGCTGGTCAAGCTCATCCAACCGCTTCTGCAACGCGGGATAGGTTCCCGAATCCCCAAAATCCGCCCGCTGGTAATACAAACGGTCGCGAAAAGAGTTCAGCGCAGCCGATCCCTTTTCGCTCGCCGGCAAAAATGACGTGACCTGATCGCGAAACTGCTCCAGACCTAAGTCATCGAACGCAACCCCCAGAATCGCGAAATTGTCAGGAAGAAGATTCGCCTTTGCCAGATTAAACAGCGCCGGCACCAGCTTGCGTTTCGTGAGGTCGCCAGACGCCCCAAACAAAACCAGCACACATCGCGCGCTCGCTTTCGTCAGTGGATTTTGCTGCTGCTCGGCTTGCGTGAGGACAGAGGCGGAAGCCATTGGCCAGCTCCGGGATCGAACCAGCCCATTCTACTCGCGGAACAAACACTCGACTCGCACCATGGTCGTGGTTGTCATACGATGCGGCAATCTTTAATTTTTCATATCTTCAATTCGTCGATATTCCAAAGCATATAGAACCTGTCGTCTTGGATTTGGTACCAAAACAGACTAGTTACCGTCCAATCCAGCTACTCATCTTCTTTATATAGCAGCGCGTCCTGAAATTCTGATGGACAGTCCCACGGCACCTGGAACCACCCGTTCTGGGACGGATTCTTGCTGATCTTCCACGGGTGCCCGAAATCGGGCATTTCCACGCACATTCAATTTCAGGCCGAACTGCCGAGCGCGGACCGGCCGGCGATTTCACGAAGTTCTAAACCGTTTGATGGAGGATTTCATGCAGATTCTGACGTTTGCCTTGGGCAAGAGTCGAGCAATTGCCGCGACCCTGTTGATCGCACTAGGTGTTCTCCTGGTGCGGCCTGGCCACTTGATGGCGCAGGAAGTCGCAGCGCTGACCGGCGTAATCACGGACGCCAGCGGCGCCGTGGTCGTGGGTGCTGATGTCAAGCTCGTCGATACCAAGACCAACACCCGCTATGAGACCCACTCCAACGCAAGCGGATCCTACACATTCGCTCAATTGCTGCCCGGCCCTGCATACACCTTGACCGTGACCATGCCCGGCTTCCAGACGGGTACGGTGAGCGGAATTTATGTCGCCGTCAACACCACGCACACCCAAGACGTACAGTTGAACATCGGTAATGCATCGGTCACGGTTGAAGTCAATGCCGCCGGAGAGAACGTAACGCTGAACACTACGGACACAACTGTCGGCAACAACTTCGACATGCAGCTCGTTCATGAGCTGCCCGTGGCCATTCGCGACAATCCCACTGCCCTTCTGGTCTACGAACCCGGTGTGGTCGCTACTTCCGTGGCAAATGACCCCAATGGAAACCGCAGCGGTGCCGTGACCGGCTCGCGCGCCGACCAGGGTAGCTACACGCTCGACGGGCTCGACGTGAACGACTACGCAATCGGGCAATCCTTCATCGCCGTCGGGAATGCGCCTGTCGATTCCATCCAGGAATTCCGCGGAGAAACCGCTAACCCATTGTCATCAGAAGGTCGCGGATCTGGCGCGCAGGTTGCGCTGGTGACCAAGAGCGGAAGCAATACCTTCCACGGATCAGCTTACGAATATCATCGCAACACCGTCACTGAGGCCAACGACTGGTTTAACAATTTCAATGGCGTGGCGCGGCCGGTACTGATTCGTAATCAGTTTGGCGCAAATCTTGGCGGACCAGTGATAAAGAACAAATTGTTCTTCTTCTTCAACTATGAAGGCCGACGCGACGCAAGCTCAGCCCCGGTGGAATGGACCGTGCCGCTCGATTCATATCGCAACGGACTGCTGTCCTACATCAACAATGGCCCCGGCTGCAGCCCAGCCAGTCGCCAGGACACGCAATCTGCCTGCATTACTTCGCTCACCGCAGCACAGGTACAGGCAATTAATCCGGGTACGAACATGACGCTGAACTCGGCCCTGCTCAGTTACATCAACGGCCGCTATCCGCATGCCAATGACCTCAGCAATCCCGCATTCGGCGATGGCGTGAACACCGGTGGATTCCGTACCAACCTCCCTGTCCACGACAGCCCGAATATTTACGTAACCCGCATTGACTACAACCTGAATGACAAAATGAAATTGTTCGGCCGCTTCACTATCGATCGCGAAATTCAAGGCGACAACTTCAATTTCCCCGCTCCCTCTGTCTTCCCCGGCGATCCCGTAGACCGCGTCGCCGAAAACCGCAACTACGCCTATGTGATCGGTCATACATGGACGATCAACAGCAACATGATCAACCAGTTTTCCTACGGTCTCACGCGGCAGAAGTTCGCGACGCCGAGTCTTTCCAATCCGCTTGGAAACACGGCTTACATGAATGCCGCCGGCGGAAGTGACTTCGGCATAATTTCCTCACCCTATTTGAACCCGAGCGCGCAAGACCGCCATGTCTCGGTTCCGGTGTTCCGTGACGACTTCACTTACGTGCACGGCACCCACACGTTCGAATTCGGCGGTACGTTCAAGCCGATCAGCATACTTTCGAGCCTTGGAAATTCACTGATCAATCCAACCATAGGCATCGGTGGTAATCTGCCGAGCCTCGATGCAACCCTGCGGCCGTCAAACATTTTGAATGCTTCGAGCGTCCTCACGCTGTGGGACCAGGCGCTTCCGTTTGCGATGGGACGCTATGCATCGGTCAATACCAACTACAACTACGATCGCGCCCTGAATCCGTTCCCTGTAGGCACGCCGTCGGTTCGAGATTACAAAGCAAAAGAGACTGAGGTCTATTTGCAGGACGCATGGAAAGCACGCAAAGACCTCACTATTACCTACGGGCTGCGATATAGCTATTATTCGGTTCCGTATGAAACAAATGGGCTGCAGGCAAACTCGAACCTGGGCTTCTCGCAGTACCTGAATCCGCGTGTACAAGCTGGCTTGCAGGGCACCGGTGCCTGCGGGGCCCCATTCCCGGATTGCCCGGCAACTGGGGTCGCGCCCGGAGACCCACTCATTGTTTACACCCTCGGAGGCAAAGCGAATCACGCTCCCGGCTACTATCATCCCGATTGGCGTGATTTCGCGCCGCGATTTGGCATCGCCTACAACCCATCGTTCACAAATGGTTTCCTTGGAAAACTGATGGGCGACAGAAAAACAGTCGTGCGCGCAGGCGCTGGGATCGTCTATGACCATCCCGCTCTGAATTCCACTCAGTTCCTGCAGAACCAGGTAGCAGCGGTGTTTACATCGTCTGTGGCCGCGCTCTACCCGCTACAGTCGGGACTGAGCAAGGCTGACGCGCTCGCGGCCGGACCGTTCTTCAGCACCATCGGCGAAGTACCCGCCGGCCTGCCCGCAGCTCCGTCAGTTACTTTGCCGGTTTCGCCCTTCACTGATTTCGTCGGCGAGGGCATAGCCCAAAACACTCTGAACTTCGCCTTTGACCCGAATTTCAAGACTCCCTATGCCGAACTGGTCACCTTCGGCATTGAGCGCGAGTTGCCGGACAAATTCCAGCTCGATGCGACCTTCTTCGGCCGCTTTGGACGCCGGCTCTCCGCGCAAACTGACGCCGGACAGTTGCTCGATTTCAAAGATCCTGCTTCCGGACAACTCATGAGTCAGGCTTTTACTGCTATGGAGCGTCAGTTCAGGGCAACCGGGACGGTGGCAGACCAGCCGTTCTTCAACGACCTCGTGCCCACCATTCCAGCTCTCGGCAGCTCAGGGACGCAGCTTGTCGCCAATGTGCTTGGTGACCCATTCCTGCAACGCGGCGATATGGGCACCATTGTCTTTGTACTCGAAGCCAACGGACTTCTACCCTTCGGAATCGGCTTCAATCCTCAGTACCCGTACGACGTCTATGTGGCCAATCAATCGGCTTCAAACTATGACGGCCTGCTGACGACCCTGCACAAGAAGTATTCGCAAGGGCTTCAGTTCGATTTGAATTACACCTTCTCTCACTCAATCGATAATCTCTCCGCGATCGCCAACAATGTCTTCGGCCAGGGGGCAAACTTCTCCGGTGGCATCCTTTGCGACGCGCTAAACCCACGCGTGTGCCGGGGCAACTCGGACTTCGACATCACGCACATCATCAGCGCCGACGGCATCTACGATCTGCCGTTCGGCCGTGGCAAGCACTTCGGCGGTAATGCATCCGGCGTGCTGAACCAGATCATCGGCGGGTGGCAAATCTCCGGCGACACGCAGTGGCACACCGGAATTGCATTCACGACCCTGTCGAATTCGTTCCCCATCAGCTTCAACAATGACGTGCCCGCGATCTTCAACGGAAACACTTCCGCCGTGAGGACACACGTACACACCACCGCCAACGGGGTCCAGTTGTTCGCAGATCCAACTGCAGCCATCAATGCCTTCGGCCCTCCGACGGGATTCCAGGCTGGGAGCCGCAACAACCTGAGAGGCCCGCGGTTCTCGATGACCGACCTCAGCCTCAACAAGCACTTCCCAATCACCGAAAGATACGCGCTGGAATTTAGAGCCGAGGCGTTCAACGTGTTCAACCATCCGAACTTCGCATTGCCGGCCGGCGCTCAAGGACGATTCGGAGGCACCGCCGACATCACAGATCCTTCAACGTTCGGATTCATTTCGAGCACGGAGACAATCCCAGGCAGTTCGAACGGGGCGCGGTTCATGCAGTTCGCCTTGCGCCTCGACTTCTAAACTGCTCAACTGCTCAACTGAAGCAAGAGGCCGGCCCAGCGCCG
>DAIPJJ010000180.1:0-8546 GCA_036770325.1 Terriglobales bacterium | reverse complement strand
GCCGCTGGCGTCACAGCAAGCTTGAATGTTCAACTCTCTCCTGCTCCAGGACGGACTGAAGTTACCGTCACCGGGACCGTAGGCTCCGTGCGGAACGATATGCCGCAACTCGGAGACCGGCTCGGAACTTTCCAGATTAGCGAAACCCCTCTGCTCAACAATCGCATTACTTATCTGCCCCTGCTCAATGCTGCAAACCGTCCGGCGCTCAATCAAGGCGACGCCTTCATGAACCAGAATCTTTTCACCACGAACGGCACGGGACGGCGGCAGGCGTGGTTCGAAGTTGACGGTGCAAACTCGGTCGATCTCTGGGGACGGCAGACAATATTCACCAATCTGCCGGTCGAAACGCTGGAGGAAATGGATGTCCTGACCAGCCCCTTTTCTGCTGAGTATGGCGCCAGCGCTGGCAGTGCCATCAACATAGTCACCAAGGCGGGAGGCGATCAGTACCATGGCAGTCTGGCCGCCACTTTCCGGCCCTCGGCAACGGCGGCCCGTCTGAGCGGGTTTACCGCTCAAAACGCCACCAGCGGAAATCAATTGACCAGTGACGAGCTCTATCAACCAGCTTTCACCTTCGGCGGGCCGATCAGTCGCGACAATCAGACGCATGTCTTCGTTGCCGGTGAATATACGTGGGAGAACAAAGTCTCTCCGATCACGAATGTCCTCGCTCCGGGAGGCTTCGAAGGCAAGTATCGCGACTGGATGGCCCTGGCGCGTTTAGACCATCAGATCAATGAAGCAAACAGTATTTTTCTTCGCTTGAGTGCAGACCACTTCGTTGATACCAATCCTAACGGGACTGTCGGCGGAAACAATCTGCCCAGCGTCGATCGCTTATTTAAACGCAATACTTATACGGCTGAGTTGGGAGAAACCGCCATACTCAGTCCTGTGTGGGTGAACAATGCGCGCGCAGAATTTCAACTGGGATCACCAATTACTCAGTTCACTCCCGTAATCTACGGCACACAGTTTTCGGTTCCCATTGCAGGTGCTGCCACGTTCACCACTGGGACCTCTCAATCGGCTTTGCTGCTGAATCACCAGTTTGAGATCAATGATGTGGTTTCGACCACTCACGGCAGAAACAACCTGCGGTTTGGCGCCCAAATTGTCCACGCTCACACGGGAGGCAACAGCAAAGAATTCGGGGGACCGATCTACCTGGGGCAGTTTATTTACAACACTTGCACGCAATCGGTAGAAGTTTGCGAGAGCCCTGCGTTTCTGAACGACATCAACAATGTGAAGAGCTATACCCAGAGCTACGGCAACGCGAACTACACCGTAGACGATACTCTCTGGGCATTATTCGTTCAGGATGATGTACGTGTGCGATCGAACATGAACGTGAATCTCGGTCTGCGTTACGAACGCCAGACGTTCACGGATTCGGCAAGAGATTTTGCTCCTCGCATCGGTTTTACATGGAGTCCGCTAGGAGATCGAGCAACAATTCTGCGCAGCGGATTTGGAATCTACTACTCGCAGATCGTCGACAACTCAGAAGCGAACTATGCTCTCGTCGGCCCTACGGGAGTATTCAACTATACTGCGACTCCCGGTCAGATTGGTTTTCCGGCAAGCGTTGCTGACGCTCCATTAGCGGCATTTCCTTCCGGAGCTCTCGTCCCTCTACGTAGCCTTTATCTGCGGCCGGGACGTAGTTCGTACTACGACCAGTTCCTTCCTACGTCGGCGTTACGCGGATATCAAAACGAACTTCTCAGTCCGTACACCGAGCAGTGGACACTGGGAATCGAACGTGCACTCGCAGCGAAATGGGTCCTCAGCCTGGACTACGTCGGATCACATACCATAAAAATCAATCGCCCATTGGACGTCGATCCCCCCGCACGATTTGTACGCACGTCGGCGGGCGAGACTCGCATCCCACAAGCTGCGAATTGCACCCGGCCTCTGTGGATCGGGTTCTACGCCCAGAACGGCCTTGCCTGCGACAGCACAAAGGCGCAGGGTACTTCAACCTCCGTGCCCATTCCTGCTTATTCGGTGATTCAGAGCGATGTGAATGATGGGGCGGCCTACTATAACGCGCTGAATGTCAATTTGACTCACGAGTTCAACCGGCGCCTGCAGATGCTTGTCAGCTATACATGGTCGCACGCGCTGGATACGGTGGATCCCGACGTTCCGGGGCAGAATCCTAATGACCCAAACGTTACTGGAAGGCAGGAACTTGGTCCGGCGATCTTCGACCAGCGGCATCGATTCGTACTGAGCGGAACGTTTGTAGCTCCATTCAAGATTGACCTCGGCGGAGTGGCGACCTTGGGCAGCGCGTTGCCCTACAACATTGTGACGGGAACAACCAACAGCGGCGATACAGGAGCCACAACAGATCGGCCCGTCGTCAATGGCGCAGTAATCTCCAGAAATGCCGGCCGAGGAAGGCCCATATACGATATTTCGCCGTTTATCGAACGCAGGTTCCCGCTGGCTTCGGATCGACTATCCGCAAATTTACGTGTCGAGGCGTTCAATGTTTTTAACCATCCGAATTTCGTGGGCTATGTGTCTACCTGGGGGAATGGTATTACGCCACCCGCAAATCTCGGCTCACCATTGACGGGAATCACCAACCAACTTCCTGCTCGTTCGTTTCAGTTTTCCGTACGTCTGGCATTCTAGAAGTTCATGAGGTTTCAATCGAACTGCGCAAGTTCCTCGCTTAAGTTAAAACAGGAATTTCAATGCAATCTGAATGACGCGCGGGCTTACGTCCGACTGCACTTGGCCGAAGGTCGGCGATTCGATGTCACTAACCGGTAGCCGGAAGTTTGTGTGGTTCAGGATATTGAAAAGCTCGCCCCTGAATTGCAGTTGTTTCGATTCCGTCAGGCGAATGTTCTTGAAAGCAGAGAAGTCCCAGTTGACATAGCGTGGGCCAAGCACTGCGTTGCGGCCTTCGTTGCCGAACACTTGGAATCTGCCCTGCGCGTCTGGTTGATTCGCTTGGAACGCGCTTACGCTAAACCATTCCGCGGCGGTGCGCGGGCCCGAGTTCGGGTCTCCAACTACATTGGGCCGGTTGCTGGAGAACCCGGAGATTTCCGGCGCCTGCCCCTGCAATGAAACGTCGTTCGAGTCGAACACAGTAAACGGTGTACCGCTCATTGCGGTGAAAATTCCGTTCAGTTGCCAGTCGCCGAGAACTTTTCCGTACCACTGGTGTGAGTTTCGAAGGAAAGGCAAACTCCATTCGTAGCTCAACACAAATCTGTTGCGCGAGTCGAACATCGAGTTACCGCGTTCGGCCGCCAGGTTGAATGGGTCCTGCGCCAGGTCGTTTTCACCCGCGACCGGCTGCGAAGCCGATCCCGTGATGTTGAATGACGAAACGTCGTCAATCGAGTGCGACCAGGTATAAGAAGCGAGGAACGAGAGCCCATGGCCGAACCGCTTGCGCAGGCTGGTCTGCAAAGCGTTGTAGTTGGAATGTGAAAGACCAGCGATCTCACCCACAGAACCGTAGATGCAATTATTGGGCTGCGCCAGCGTGCAACCGGAATAAAGCCGGCGCTGGTTCACATTGTTTTCATTCGATACCGGACATGAGGGCGCCCCGGAGCAGTCGGCAGGATTGGTATCAATGCCGGGCACATATGCGGCCGGATTGCCTTCAATCAATCGCGGCAGCTTCACTCCCACGGTGCCGACATATCCAATCTGCAACAAAAAGTCAGAGCCAAGCGAGCGCTGAATGTTCAGGTTCCAGTCCTGCGCATAAGGCAAACGCAGGTTCTGATTCACGACCAGCAGCGTCATAGGCTCGGGGAAGGGAACGCCGAACGGATTTGGAGCTGGGAAAGGGTTTGCGAGGGAAAAGCCCGGGCGCCAGCCGAGTTGCAGAGTTTTAAGGTACGGCGGCGCGCTGATCGGGTCCTGCAGCGGGCCACCCTGTCCGGTGTAGTACGGCTCATAAAAAATTCCGTACGCTGCGCTCACGACCGTTTTCGCGTCACCACGCGGGTCCCAGGCAAAGCCCACTCGCGGAGCAAACGCAGTCTTCTCTGCCGCAATCAGGCCCGCCGGGACGCCAGGGTCACCGGGGTAAAGAAGTCCCGGGGGAGCATCAGTAAGGACCTTTGACTGCGCTCCGGGAACAAACAGGTTCACGCGATTCTTGTTTTCAGTTGCGGGCAGTGGGAGTTCGTAGCGCAAGCCAAGGTTCAACGTCAGCCGCGAAGTGACTCTGTAATTGTCTTGCGCAAACGCATCGAATGCCCGGTCGCGGATTTCGCGACCGAAATCTCCGCCACCTTGCAGGAACACCACAGGATTGGCGGACAGGAAGTTTGCAAAGCCGTCATTGTAGAGAAAGCCCGCCTGCGAGGGAATTGGAGCAAAGACAAAGAAACCGTTGGTCGCAATTCCTTGTAATCCATTGATCTGATCTCGACGGTAGCCGCCGCCAAATTTCAGTTCGTGCTTGCCCACAATCCGGCTTAGCGATCCAGAAAGATCGAACGTATTTTGAAATGTATTTCGCGGACCAGTAATCGGGTCTCCCACCGACGCGTACCCGCCGATCTGGACGAATGGCGGACCAGCTGCCTCGGGAAGCGTGGGTGAGTACGTGAAGCCCAAGTCGGAGAACGGCTCGTGGTTCAAGTGCTGACTAAGCAGGAAGGTGTTCCTCAGAAATGAAAATCGCAGAACCCCGATCGTCGTCGGTGAAAATACGTGAGTCTCTTGCGAAACAAAATTCTGTGCCCGGTTGTATTCTCCGACCGGAAAGCCGGGAACGCTCGCGCCCGACGGTGAAACAGGATTAGTTGTGGGGCCAGTGCTGAACATATAGCGGAAATTCAGACTGTCTGCCGAGGAGAGATAGTGATCGAGGCGCACTCCAAACTGATTATTGTTCTCGACTAGTGTCTGCGTGGTAATGAAACCGTTCGAACCGTTGTTGGGCGAGGGGAAAAAGGAAAGCATCCTGGTCGCCACCGGATCAATCGGCTGACCGATCTGGCTGAACTGGTTGAAGGGGACGTTGCCTCCGAAAAGCGTCAGTTGTCCCGCCGGATTGCTGCAATTGCCCGAACCGTCGAATGTTCCGCCGTTTGACGTGCACAATTGACCGAAGTCTCCGGCTTTTTCCGCCGCAGAGGGCACAGTCGCCGCAACGGTTTCACCCTGCCGGTTGCGAAAGCCTTCGTAGTATCCGAAGAAAAATGTCTTGTCTTTAACGAGGGGGCCACCGAATGTCGCGCCGAACTGATTCTGCTTTAGCGGCTGCACGGTCCGTGTGAAGTGATCGGAGGCATCCATAGCATCATTGCGCAGAAACTCCCACGCGGCGCCATGGAAAGAGTTAGTGCCCGATTTTGTCACGATGTTCGTGGTGGAGCCTGTGTTGCGTCCAAATTCCGCATTAGCGTTGTGGCTGAGAATTTTGAATTCCGCGATAGCGTCAATCGGCGGCTTCAGAACAAAGCCGCCATCTACGGCACTCTCGTTGTCTGCGCCGTCGATCATGAAGTTGTTCGATTCCGGCCGCTGGCCGTCGACGGCATAGGCCTGATTTTCGCGCGCCGCACCCCCTGCTTCGAGTAACCCGGGCGTCAGTGGAACGACCCCCGGTTGTAGCAGTCCCAGTTGAGAAAAGTTGCGGCCGTCGAGCGGCAGGTCAAGAATCTGCCGCTGCATCACAGTTTCGCCCAGGCTGCTGATGGTGTCCTGCACCAAGGCCGCATCAGCTCTCACTTCGACGAGTTGCGAGTCTGATCCGACGCGTAGCTTTATGTTCACGGTTGCGACCTGGTTCACGTTCAGCGAGATCCCCTGCTGCAAGTATTTCTCGAAGTTCTGCGATTGCACTTGCAGTTGATATTGGCCGACCGGCAGCTCAAGAAAGACGTAGTTTCCTTCGCGGTCCGGAGACGTGGTGCGGACCAGGCCGGTGTCTACCTGAGTTGCTGTCACAGTGGCGTTGCCTACGCCGGCGCCGTTCGGGTCGACAATCGATCCGCGAATGGTTCCGGTGATTTGTTGCGCCGGTGTTAACTGAATTGTGGAGATTGCAAAAAAGAGAGCGGCCGCGAACCGAAGCACACTTGTAGATCTTCCCATGTCCCCTCGCGAAGAATTCGATTGGAAATTCAGCGATTATAGGGACGTATATTGAAGGGTCAATAATGCAAAACCAGTATGGGAGTGCGTTTGTCACATTTGCAAAATGGTGACCACTTCCGCTTGCAGCGACGAGCGCTTGGTCTAGTGGTTTTCAATTATTGCTGGCAATCGAGCTGGCAACTAGATTTATCAACTCTGTAATCGTGCGGTGAATTTAACCTCGCACCTCTAGGGAATCGATGCCGAATGACGATCGCATACCAGCCGAAGCAGTGAAAGCGCCATCGCAAACCTCGACAAAGATCAGAATTATTGAAGACGCGGAAGCTACCGGCGAAACTGCTGCGGCTTATGACTTTTGGCGCGCCGGATCGGGAAGGCAGCAGGTGCCAGGCATCGTTAAATGTTTTGGCGCGCGTCCCGATTTCCTGCGACGAGTGATCGAATTCGGCAACACCATTCATTTTTCAGAAGGCCATCTATCTCGCCGGCAAAAGGAGATGATTGCCAGCTACGTCTCCTACCTGAACCGGTGCCCGTATTGACTGGACAGCCACGCTTACTTCCTGCGTGTTCAGGGAGCATCGGATGAATGTGTGAAAGCGATTTTCGACGGCAAGCTCGACGAAGCGGGGCTTTCGCCTGCAGAGCGGGGACTGATGGATTACGTGAAATTAATCACCGACGCCGCTTACCGTTCGACCGCCGGAGATGTGCAGAAACTCCGAGACTTGGGATGGAAAGAGGAGCAGATTGCTGAGGCGGTTTACATCATTGCGATGTTTGCTTTCTTCAACCGGGTTGCGGACGCGTTCGGAATTCCCGCGCAGGACTATCTTGCTACCGGCAAACTGACTCCATGACGCCGAATATGAGCGAAGTAGCTACGCCCCCAAACAACTCGATCAGCGAAAATTCAATCCGTTATCCCGGCTGGGGAGTGTGCGTTGCCGCGTTTGTTGGCGTCATGGTCAGCTTCGCCGCGATCATGCCCTACACATTCAGTTTGTTTATCGAGCCGCTGGCAAAAACCTTCGGTTGGCATCGAGAGGCGATTTCAAGCGGATTCGGAATTGCGGCAATTACCGTGGCGGTGTTTTCACCAGGCATCGGCACGCTGCTCGACCGCTTTCCGCCCCGGCGAATCATTCTCCCAAGCATTCTGGTTTTCGCGGCGGCATATGCGTCTCTCAGTCTTCTCACTCCAAACATCAACCGCTTTTATCTGACTTATTTCGTTCTTGGAGTCGTCGGGAACGGTACCGCGCAGCTTGCCTACACGCGAGCAGTGCTCACCTGGTTTCAGAAGCATCGCGGCCTTGCGCTCGCGCTGGTGCTGACGGGGAGCGGCACGGGATCAATTGTCATTCCGCTGGTGACGCAAACGGTGATTCATCACTACGACTGGCGGCACGGCTACCTGGCCTTAGGGATGATCGCGCTGCTCGGAATTCCACTGACAGCACTTCTCGTTCGGAATAAACCTGTGCCCGTCGCCCAAGCAACCAATCACCACTTTCAAACCGGTGTCTCGATGGGCGCGGCGTTGCGCAGCATCATCTTCTGGATTCTCGCATTCATGATCATGCTGGAAGCGTTCGGCTCAAATGGACTCATCTCGCATCTCGCTGCGTTGCTGACCGAACGCGGGATCTCGGCGCAGAGTGCAGCACTCACACTTTCCATTATGGGAGCGACAGGCATTCTGGGACGGCTGACGACTGGCGTGCTCCTTGACCGCTACTTCGCGCCCTACATTGCGGCGCTCATGCTGGCAATTTCGGGCCTCGGCATTCTTGCCTTAACAACCGTGGCATCTGCCCCGATCGCTCTTCTCGGGACCGCTCTCATGGGTTATGGCTTGGGCAGCGAAGCCGACGTGGTGCCTTATTTGATCGCTCGCTACTTTGGCCGAAAACATTTTGCCGCACTCTACGGCCTGACCTGGACAGCCTATGCGGTCGGCGGGGCCACAGGACCCATCGTCGTCGGTCACTTCTACGATCGAGCTGGCAACTACCAGCCGGGCATGATCGTTGCACTCGCACTCACTTGTGTAGTCGGCGCCGGCCTCAGTCTTCTCCTGCCACGATATCCCGCCGAATCTTCTCCCGCGATTACAGGGATGGATTCGGCAGCCCAGTTGGCCGAAATTTAGACCCTCTCGGCGCTCAGAGTGGGCAATGCACGTTCGTAACCCGCACCGCAAAGGTCACTGTCATAAACCTCGGACTCTCATATACTTAGCTGTACCCTGTCCTGCTGGCCTGTTTACCTACACGACCGTATGGAACTTGTGCTTACGCGACGTGTTTAATCACTATGAATACGAATTGCAACTCAGAGCAGCTTCTCGGAAGAAAGCTGCAGTAAGGAAGCATATGAAAACGCGCACAGGATTTTCCCTTGCAGTGCTTGCGACGGCAATTCTGTTG
>DAIPJJ010000296.1:0-3078 GCA_036770325.1 Terriglobales bacterium | reverse complement strand
CCAGGCATCCGCGTCAGTTCCTGCACCGCGTCTCTCGCTTGATCGGCGGAAATTGTTCCGCGTACCTGCCCGAGATACAGTGCAAACAAGTACAGCGCCGTTAATTGTGCCGTGAAGGCTTTGGTGGAAGCGACGCCGATTTCGGGCCCTGCGTGCGTATAAATCGTCCCTGCGGCTTCGCGGGTAATCATCGACCCGACCACATTGCATATCGCGAGCGTCTTTGATCCCTTTGCCTTCGCCTCGCGCTGAGCTGCGATCGTATCCGCAGTTTCGCCTGACTGTGAAATCACCAGCGTGATTGTTTCCGAAGGAACAATGGGATCGCGATAACGCCATTCGCTGGCGTAGTCCACCTCGACCGGAACGCGCGCCAGCCGCTCGATCATGAACTTGCCCGCCTGCGCCGCGTGCCAACTCGTCCCACAGGCGGCGATATTGATCTTCTTCGCGCTGCGGAACTCGGCTTCAGTGATCTCCATCTCATCGAGAAAGATTTGCCCTGTCTCTTGCGAAACCCGGCCCAGAGTTGTGTCACGTATGGAGCGCGGCTGCTCATAAATTTCTTTGAGCATGAAATGCTTAAAGCCGCCCTTCTCGGCCATAATCGGGTCCCAGGTAACGTGTTGCACCTGGCGCACGATCGGCTGACCGTTGAAGTCGGTCAAGCGGACCCCCTCCGGAGTGATCACGGCAAGGTCGCCATCGGCAAGGAAAAACAAGTCGCGCGTGTGATAAAGAATGGCGGGTACGTCGGAGGCGACGAAGTATTCGTCTTTACCGAGGCCGATTACCGCAGGTGGCCCGTTGCGAGCGGCAACAATCTTATTGGGTTCATCCACTGAAATCACGGCCAGCGCGAAGACCCCGGTTAACTGCGTCACGGTTTTGCGCACTGCTTCTTCAAGTGACAGCCTGTGCCCATTTCCGGTCTTGAGGTAATACTTCTCGATCATATGGGCAACAATCTCAGTGTCCGTTTCGGTCGTGAACTTGTGCCCTTCTTCCGCGAGTTTCTTTTTGAGCGAGACGTAGTTCTCGATAATTCCGTTGTGCACCACAACAACTTTCCCCGTGCAATCGCGGTGCGGATGGGCATTCTCTTCAGTCGGGCGGCCGTGCGTGGCCCAGCGGGTGTGGCCTATGCCGTAGGTCCCATCAAGCGGCTTCAGGCGGATGACTTCTTCCAGGTTGCGCAGCTTGCCCTCTGCTCGCCGGATTTGCAGACCATCGCCATTTCCGCAAACGGCGATTCCCGCCGAATCGTATCCGCGATATTCCAACCGCCGTAGCCCGTCGAGAATGACGGGCACAACTCGCTTCTTGCCGACGTAACCTACAATTCCGCACATGACTGCTCACTCCTAGAAATGAAGTTCGGGGGAGTGCGACACGCGAACCGCTTAGTCTTCGATCGAGTACCGGAATTCTTCGATCACTGGATTTGTAAGGACCTCACGTGCGATGCGCCCAACTGCACTCTCCGCCTGGGATTTGTCGAGTCCGCCATCAAGCGTGAGCTCGAAAACTTTCCCTTGCCGCACGTCTTTTAACCCCTGGTAGCCCAATTTTTCCAGTGCGCCTTGAATAGTCTTGCCCTGCGGATCTAAGACACTCCGCTTTAGCGAAACATAAACGTAGGCTTTCATGGGGGATGCTTACGATTATACGATACCCCACCAAACCAGCTTCGCTGTCGAGACCTTATCCAGCCTACGGTTTCGCCGATGCGAGTGCGGGTACATCGTCCCGAGTGGCTGCCGCATCTTTATGCGCACACACTTCAAATTCGGGACGCTTTATGAAAATTCGTTCGCTTTCAGTTGTGGTTGTGGTGTTTGTGGCGTCTGCGGCTGCGTTGGCGCAAACGTCGGTTTCAGTAGCCTATAACTATGCTCCTATTTCTTATCCTCATGCGCGAGTGACTTACGTCAATGGGATCAACAACGGCAATGTGATTGTCGGGTCCTATTTCGATTCAAAGGATTTCGTTCACGGATTCGTATATCGCGCAGGTAAGTACACTGCCGTGAATTACCCCGGCTCAACCATGACGGAAGTGTTTGGCATCAATGACGGTGGCGACATCGTCGGCATGTACCAGCTTCCGGGAACGCTGAATTTTCATGGCTTTCTGCGCCACGGAAGTTCCTTCGCATCGATCGACGATCCTTCCGCGCAGATCGGCACGATTGCTTACGGTATCAACAACAGCGGAACCATCGTGGGCAGCTACGACAACACCGACGGCTTCGTTTACGAGAATGGCAAATTCCGCACGCTTGATGCGCCGCAACTCGCCGGCGAGTCACACGAAACGCAGTTGAACGGTATCAACAATCTGGGATGGATCGTCGGGCAGATCTTCACTGGCGGAATATGGCGCGGATTCTGGGTCCATAACGGCAACATTCATTTTGTTGAAGCAGCAGGCTCTCGCGACGGTGAGGCGACCGGAATCAATGGGCACAATGACATTGTCGGCTGCCACGATTCGCAGGCCGGTTTCGTTGCGTATCTCGCGGGAAATTACGGAAGTGCAGCAAAGAAATATCCGCCGCAGCAGCAGATTGTGTCCTGCGCTTCGGCAATCAATTACGCCCGCGCAATCGTGGGCAGCTATTCGACCTCGAATGATGCAAGTGGTTTTCTGGCGGTGCCGGCGCTGACATTGCAGGTTGAAACGCCGGCTGTGAATGCGCTTTCAACCGGTAGCACTCATATTGTGGCAAGTGCTTCGGGAAACAATCGAATTTCACAGATGCAGGTTTGGCTCAACGGAAAGAAAATTTACTACGCCAACGGTGCGACCCTGAATGCAAGCCTGAAGTTGCCCGCCGGAACCGATGAGAGATTTGTGATCCAGGCGGTCGACTCGAAGGGCGTGGTCGCGAAAGTCGTAAAGACGATTACAGTCGAGTAGCTGCGGTCAACGTGGATTCGCCGGAAGTGGTGGGCCCTCCAGGATTTGAATTTGAGGCGTTTAGCGGGCCCATTCGGCACTTCGCAGAGCGAAGTTTCTCAGGGCAAGCTAGAATCTGAGCCCGCTGCCGAAATCCCGAGCGCAGCCGAGGGACC
>DAIPJJ010000011.1:0-43302 GCA_036770325.1 Terriglobales bacterium | reverse complement strand
CTCAACGCCCTCGCCCACGCCTCCTCTTCTTACCTCCGCTCTGCCATGCACCAGCCCATCCAGTGGCATGAGTGGGGAGACGAAGCTTTCGAGAAGGCGAAGCGCGAGAACAAGCCCATCCTGCTCGACATCGGCGCCGTGTGGTGCCACTGGTGCCACGTGATGGACCGCGAGTCGTACGAGGATCCCGAAATTGCGCAGATCGTGAACGAGCGGTTCGTGGCAATAAAAGTTGATCGTGACGAACGTCCCGACATCGACAGCCGCTACCAGGTTTCCGTTCAGGCCATCAGCGGTCAGGGGGGATGGCCACTCACCGGTTTTCTTACGCCCGACGGCCGCCCGTTCTACGGCGGAACTTACTTCCCTCCTCACGATCACTACGGTCGACCGAGTTTCCGGCGCGTGTTGCTGGCGATTTCTGATGCCTTCCGGGAAAAGAACGGCGATGTGCTCGAACAAGCTGGACTGGTCGAAGGAGCCATAGCGCATGCCGAGTCCTTCACCGGCAAGACCGGCGAGCTTTCACCGAAAGTGATTCAGGAGATCGTCGAATCAGCGGTAAAGATGTTCGACGAGACTTATGGCGGATTTGGCAACGCGCCCAAATTCCCTCATCCATCGATTCTTGATTTGTTGATCGACCAATACATGCGCTCGTGTAACCAGCAACTCCGGACGGTATTCACAGTCACATTAGAAAAAATGGCGCGCGGCGGCGTTTACGACCAGCTTGCCGGAGGTTTTCATCGCTATTCCGTGGATGAACGCTGGATCGTACCCCACTTTGAAAAAATGTCCTACGACAATTCGGGGCTGCTCGAGAACTACGTTCATGCTTATCAGGCCACGCGCGACAAATTTTTTGCCGAAGTCGCCCGCGACATCATCCGCTGGATGGACGAATGGCTCAGCGACCGGGAGCATGGCGGCTTCTACGCTTCCCAGGATGCCGACTACTCGATGGACGACGACGGCGACTACTTCACCTGGACACTGGATGAAGCCAAAGCGGTCCTGACCGATGAAGAAGCCCAGGTCGCCTGCCTGCACTACGACATAAACGAAAATGGCGAGATGCACCACAATCCCGCGAAGAATGTGCTTTACCAGCGGGCCCCGGTCGAAGAGATCTCACAACGCCTAAACACTCCTCCCGACCGCGTTTTGGACCTTCTCGAATCCGCGAAGAAAAAGATGTACGCTGCCCGCCTCAAGCGGCCAACTCCATACATCGATAAGACGGTCTATGTCGGTTGGAACGCGCTCTGTATCTCTGCCTATCTCAAAGCCGCGGCCGCGATCGGATTAGATGAAGCGCGGCGGTTCGGCTTGCGGTCTCTCGATCGCATCCTCGCCGAAGCCTGGAAACCGAAATCGGGCCTCCGGCATGTCATCTCGTACTCGGATGCATCCGCTGCGAAGCGTGATTCCGATGGCTTCCTCGATGATTATGCATTCACTGTGATTGCCTGCCTTGATGCTTACGAAGCCACCGCCGACCTCACTTACTTCCGCGAAGCGCAACAAATCGCAGACCTGATGATTGACAAGTTTCATGACCAAAACGGCGGGGGCTTTTTCGACGCCGCGCGAAATTCAAATTCGTATGGTGTGCTCGCTACCCCTCGCAAGCCGTTTCAGGATTCGCCAACACCTGCCGGAAATCCCATGGCCGCGATCGCGTTGCTCAGGCTCTATGGATATACGAACAATGAGAGCTATCGTGGCAAAGCCGAGCAAACATTGGAACTGCTGGCAGGGTCGGCCGGGCAATATGGGCTGTTCGCCGCCACTTACGGGATTGCCGTTAGCTACGCGTCGTTCCCGCATTCCCAGATCGTTGTTGTTGGCGACGATGAAATCGCGCAGCAACTTTATTCCCAGGCGCTCTCCTCCGCGCGCTTCGGACGCTCAGTGATTAAGCTGAAATTCAGCCAGGCCGTCGCGCAGAATCTGCCACCGTCGCTAGCAGCAACCATTCCCGAATTGCCGGCAGTTCAGGCCGGCAGGTCCACGGCCGTCGTATGTTCCGGATTCACTTGCAAGCCGCCCGTAAGCACCACCGACGACCTGAAGCAACTTCTGGTAGCAGACTCCGAAGCTGCGTAGCCGATTTGCGTGTCGAGACGTAGCTTGCTACGTCTCCTGCATCAATCAACATCCACTGTAACTCCCATAAACGCAACTAGGGCCCAGAACTGAGTTCATCAATTCTGGGCCCTGAATTGTTTTACGGCTAACCTATTTCGTTACTGATCAGCGCCCGCAGTGCGCGGCGTCAGTGTCTGCGAGTAGCTCAGGTTGTCGACGTCCTTAAACATCGGCGTACCTGGCGGCAGGTTCTGCGGTTGCGCAAACAGCGGGTCGAAAATGTAATTACGCGTCGGCGGCTGGTACACAGCATAGTCGCAACATTTGAATGTACCTGTCGCGTAAGTCGAATAAAACATACTAACCAGTGACCCCTTATAGTTGAGGGTAGAATTGGGATTGTTCCAATCTTCGATATAGCGAAGGAAATTATGCACTCCTCCGTCGGTACCGAAGCCGTAATCGCTGGCGCTTTCCCAGTTGGGGAATGGGAAATTGATGCTCTTACCCGACGCAATGGCTACCCGGTAATAAGTATTCGGCGCAGCCGGTCGCGCGCTGGCGGTACTCGGGTTCGCGAAGCTCTCGTAGTCCGACCAATTGTTCGAGAGCAGTGTCACGGCGTCCGCGATAATGCCCGCAGCGGCGTGTGGCGGCTCAACACCGGTAGTCGGATTCGCCCACATCGGATCGGCTGCGCTAGTGTTGTAGTCGCCGCCGATATAGACCGGGTTTTCAGATCCAACCGTAAAACCGCCGCTACCGCTTGGCATGGTGGGTACATTGCCCAGTGAACCATCTACTAATTTAAGCGCATGACGAGCTCCGCTCACCCAGTTCGGACGGCCCTGGTTAAGACAGCTCGACATTCTGACGTATTGCGCAAGCGCATTGCTGTTGACACTGCTGTTCACTGTGCTGGCGCCAATCTTTCCAAAGCCCAAGCCAAGGTTCTGGTCTCCAAAGCTATCGAGAATGCTGTTGTTGTTTGTATCTTCCGGCGATTCCTGATGGCCTGCTGGAGTCGCCTCCAGATTTCCGTCTGGGTTTCCTGCCGCACTGCTGCTGTTCACTACGTCTTCAAGTCCTGAGTCGCCGGTCTTGGTTCCCGGACGCTGGTCCTGCGATCCGTTGGGGTTTGGCAACATGCCACGGCGGTCAGAGAAATACAGGATGTATCCGTTTTGGGTTGTATAGTCGACAGTCTTGCCAACAGCATCGTTGGCAAGCCAGTTTTTCAGGTTGCCTACATCAAGCTCGACGATGTTCATCACACCGGCAGGAGTGCAACTGTTGTTTGCTGATATAGTGTCGCGAGGCTCACCTTCGCGCGGATCGTAAAGATTGATCGGGTACCAATTCGTACGCGTGATACTGGTAGCCTGTGAGCTGTCGCCGTAGTAGTACCGCGCGGTCGAGGCATCGTTTTGCACTTCGGGCGGCTCTGCGGTGTACGTTTTGTTAACACCGCTACATCTAACAGTTCCGCCTGCGTGGCCAACTACATCTGGAGTACCGTCGCCATCGCGGTCTGCGATCTGTTGAAGCAGAAGGATTGCCTTTGGACTTACAGGATTTGTACCGGGTGCGGTTGGCGGACTTACCCCGCGAGCGAACCCAAGCTGCAGCCATTGTTGCGTCACCGGAACAAAGGCACCGTTAATCTCGACTTCCACTCGAAGGTATCCATCGAGCAAATTCCATGTACTCGTGTTAGTTGCCGCCGGCGTTGTGTAGTACGGATACGCGCCCGTAATGGTCAGCGAAGTCGTGGGCGCGCCAGTGGCGGAAGTCAGCGACGGTGCCCCGCTCGGAGTCAGTGTCGCCGCACCGGCTGGTGGAGTCGCCGGAGCGCTCGTCCAGTCCGAGGTTATGGTCGTAGATGTAGTCGGTGAGGGGCAGGCATTAGTCCAGCCCGCGGGATCTGGAATCGCGGTGGATGCCTCGGCGAAGTAGGTCGTGTAAGAGCCGCCTGTTCCCAGTGCCGGGAGTGCCGCAGGAACGCCAACCGGCACACCCTTGCTGTAATCCGGTCCACTTCCATATCGTCCATTCGAAAGGCGAATGTTCTGCGAATCACCAGCGCCTCCGGGCAGCTCTGCCGGATCGTCCGACAGCAGCACCCGGATTTGGGCCTCGTTGTACAGTCGCGAAGGTCCCACCGGGTCTGCTCCCCCGGTTGGTGGCCTCCGAATGATTTCAAAGGTCTGCGGTTTTGTCGGGTCGTTCGTCGGCGTAGTCAACGACGTGCCGGTAACGAATGGCAGCGTCAACTGTTTCACGCCGCTATTCCATGGCGCCGGGGGCGTACCATAGTTTCCGTTCGCGAGCATGGAATTGTAGTTGGTTGCCGATACCGTCTGCCATCCACCATTAGGACTCGACTGCGGCGGATTTCCACCCATACCTTGCACGCTACCCTCTGTCTGCCCGATCGCTCGGCAAAGGCTTGCGGGTGGGCTTGCTCCGTCACACCCACCGCTGGCCGTGGGTATATACACTGGCCCAGCGTCGTTGTAACTGGTGTCAACTAGCCCGTTTGGCAGATTGTGACGAATTACGTTTCCAAACGCGGTGAGCTTGTCATGGAATGTAAGCGTTGCACTGTTTGAAACGCCAAGATACAAGTCCCCGTTTGTATGCACGCGACCCTGGAAATCCAGATCAGGGCTGCTATAAAAGCCCAGGTCGCTGTCAGAGAAAACACCGAACTGGAACACCGGAATCAGCGCCACTTCAACCGAGCGGATCATGCTGACTTCCTGGCCCAGCGGTTCTTTGGCTGTGGCTTTCAACGTAATCGGCCAGATCAAAGCGGATAAGCCACCATATTGCCCTGACTGTATGTTGGAGAAGCTCGTCAATGGCGTTCCATCGGCCTTCGTGGCTGGGGTAAGCGTGTAGTCGACGTATGTAACACCGGGGGTGTTCGGCACCAGACTGCTCAGACTGGTCACATCGCTTACTTGCGGCGCCTGGATCTGATTAAATGTATTCAACAGGTCCGCCGTCATCTTCTCGATGGCGCCCTCAGAGGCGCGGTAAGCAAGCGTGTTCTGCTCATCGTTCAGGCCGGCCTTCTGCTCGGTATTCACCATCATCAAGAGGCCAATCGAAAGGCCCGACAATATCAGGAGCAGCAGCAGCGAAGCAATGAGAGTGAACCCGCGCGGCCTGACTGATCCCCGCTGTGCACTCGTAAAACGTGTACCCTTGTTCGACTTTTCCGTTTTTGTCTTAGGATTTCGCATCCCCATAACCCCTTCTTGTTTACCGAAGAACTTTCTTTACGGCGTACAGCATTTCTTCGCCGTTATCCTCAGTGATACCTATCCGAAAAGCTAAGATTGCGCGCACTCAATGTCGACTGTAAGTCGTATGATTGATATCCCTTTGTCGCCACATAGGCGCTCCTCGTACCAGGCAACTGGCTCCGGAACGTCAGGTGGGATATTTTGATGGTTCGGATCTCGTTTGGACTTACTCCCAGCGACTGTCCGCCATCGCCCTGCTCATATTGCAGATTTCCCAAGGTGTCGTATGTGTCATACAAGAACTGAAGGTTGGTGACGTTTTCCGCAACCGGGACCGGAGTTCGTGCGTTGACCTGCCGCATAAGCACTGGTATCGGATTTCCGCCTGCGGGGTTCGGCTCGTTCCATAAGTAGTACGTCACGAGCCACACCCGCTTAGCGATCGTGCTGTTCGCTGTGCGGCCAACATTGCTGACGATCTGCTTTAAGTCATTTGCCGTTGCGGAGTTTTGATTGATCTTCATTACATCGTTGTTCGCAAATAGGACGGTGTAACTTGGACCACCTCCACCCCCCGCCGCTGTCGTGATGTCAGCAAGCGCATAGCTGGTTGTGGAACTTCCGCCAACTATACGTTGGGCTTGAAACAGCACCAGGTCGCCCTGCTGTAATCCCACCCCAGGGTTGTTGATCGCTGGGTCGGCAGGATTAGTTGAAGTGAAGGTGACGCTATTTCCGTTCACATCGTTGAACTGAATCTGGTAGTCCTGTAAGGGAAAATTCAGGTCCACGTAGGCTACCGTAATGATGTCCGTAGCCGTCGGGTTTCCCGTCGGCTTTACTCCTTTTTGCCATCCGGGAATGACGCCATACAGATAAGGAATACCGCCCAAAGTCGGAAAGTTAAGCCCGGAGCTGTTGGTTGCGCCTAGGTGTCCCGCGCCGGTAAGGTCCAGGCCATATGCAGGCGAGAACGCAGTACCGGAGGCCAAGGCCATTCCTCCTGTTGGCAGACCGCCACCCGCCATGCGGATGTCCTTCGTCATGATGTTCAGTGCCGCCCGAGCGTCTTGTTGCATTTCAGTTTTCTGCGATGAGACCCAGGTGGCAGACATGCTGCGCGAAAAAATGTCCACAGCGGCGCCCATCAGCACGGTGCCGACCGCGAGTGACACGAGCATCTCGGTGACTGTAAAACCACGTGATGATTTTGTTCTTCTATTCACGGTTGCCCCTTATCGGTATTGCGAGATGAATCCGGAAAGCACGTACTGCTTTGCCAACCTGGATCGGGGAGTCGTGTACTGGACTGTGACTGTAACCGTCTTGAGATTTGTGGCTGTATCCACAATCGCAATCTGGCGGCGGAAGTTTGTAAGCGGGACAGTAATATCGTCGGCGGTGCCGGAAATGCCATCAGGCCCAGGCAGCGTCAAGGTTTGATTTCCTGCGGCCGAATCATCCGCAGTCCCGATAATTCCGTCCACACCTGACTTGTAGATGGGTTGAAGGCCAGTCAGGAAAATCCCCGGGCCCGCTCCACTCACATTATCGATGCCGCTCCATTGAACGTTGGCCGTGTCTCGGGCAGTGTAGATACTCTCATAGGCGTCCTGCGCCATTTCTTTCGCGATTCCATCCTCTTCGGAACTCATACTCGCCGAAACCGCAAGGCCGAGGACCCCGAGCAATGACAGCAGGCCGATGGTCAACACGAACATCGAAATCAGCACTTCAATCAGGCTGAATCCCGCCTCGCGTGATGCGCGTGATTTGTCGTTCTTTGCGAATCTCATATCTGACCCCAATAATTTGTACCGCCCGTGTAAAGACGCCAGCCGCGAATTCTCCCCGTGGCGCCCCACACCGTAAGCGCACGCGGTGTCATAAGGTCCGCAGTTCGACTCAGATAAACCACACCATTGTTGGTATTGGCATTTGAGTCCTGCGCGGACCCATCCGGGTAGAAATAAAGTGATGTCTTGTCCAGTGCGCCCGCCCCAGTCACGTTCTGGTCGAAATCAATGGGGACGGCACCGGTCCCAAAATTGTCAGGCCCCACAGCCGGAAACCCAGCCTGCACCGCGAAGAACACATCGCTGGGTAACTGGTAGGTCGAAATAACAGCTCCCGTATTGCCCTGTGTAACAGTGATTGTGTTCGGCGTTACCGCATTGTTGAAAGAAACGATATACACCCGGCGCGTTCCAATGGCTTGTTCGCGCGCTGACCGCAGCACCCCCAACGTGAGGTTATATGCGTTGTTGACGTGAGTCTGCTGGAGGATCGGCCGTATGTTGATCATTGCCACCACGGCAGCAATCAAGATCATGATCATGACGATCATGAGCTCGACCAGCGAGAACCCACGCATATTCTTCGAACTCATCTGGTTGTCCTTCCGAAAATTGTCGCTGAGAAACAGGGGCCTATAAACGGTACGCAAGTAATGCACGGTAATTGTCCTTCTGGACACGAAAGTCTGTGGCGGATGGGCCGGGTATCAACAAGCGTGCGATGCTCTAGTGATCACAAAAGAAGGTGGTTGCGGTTGTTTTGACGCGGAAAACAAAGCCTGCACAGGCTTATTCGTAACTTACAAAATGATCAGGCCTGGTCTTAAGGCTGTTGGTACCCGGGAGTATTTGGCGCGGGGGGTTCGTAGTCCATACCAAATTTATTCTTGTGGGCCGTGGAGACCCCGCCGGCATTGATCTGCAAAACGCCAAGCGTAGAAGTGTTCGCCGAAATTGTGACTTCACGGCTGACTGTCGCCAGTTTCTCAGGAAGCACGCTTTCTGCCCACGTCCTCAAAGCATAATGGCCAACCTGAACGTCCGGGATCACTACTTCTCCCAAACGATTCGAAATGCCGTAGTAAGGAGTGTCCAGCGCGATTACCACCGCGCTCATCTCGGCATGGATGTTACAGAAAATGTAAGAGACCCCGGGCCGGTCGAAACTTACGTTGCGGGTGCTTCCAGCCTCATAAAGCCCAAGATCGAATCTCTTTCCTTCAAACAACGAAAAAACATTGTGAAAGAAAGGATCACGATTGGGGAACTCGACGACTGAGCCGACCGGCACTATCAAAACATGTGGTTCGAAGCTCTTATTGTGTTGAGTCAGGCGCAGCGGTTGCTTAGGGGTTGCTTTCGGCGCAACTGTACCGCCGACGGGGCTTAGCCATACCACAACATTCTTCGCGTCCGCAGGCCCCGGGCTCCCACCATTTTCGACAAGCTTCACTCGAGCAGAAACTGTCACCTGCTGCGCGCTGGCGAACGCGCCCAGCAGAATGCAACCTGCCAATGCTCTGCTAAGCCCTTTGCCGATCAAAACAAGACCCCCATCATCAGATTCACGTGGTCCGCGCCATACGCATTACCAATCTCAGTCGTTCGCAAATGGCGATACTCGCCCGAAAACAGCAAATCCGAGCGAGGCCGGTAAATAAAATTCATCATCTCGCTTCGGTTCGCGGAGAGCACTGAGGGATAGACTCCGGTCGGAGTCGGGAATGCCCGAATCTGCGACCCGAACGGATTGTCACTGCCGAAGGCGCCGTTAAACTCAAGGCGCGAATTGAGGGAAAACTTCAATTGCGACCATCCACCTGTCGAATCCAGCGGCTGAAAACCGGAATTCGGGTTTGTGGGACTTCCACCAAAAAGCACAGATTGCCCGATTCCTCCCCCAAGTCCCCCGACCGCTCGCCCGCGATACAATTCCCCTGACAATTCAAACCTGGCCGGAAGTGGAATACGCCAGTCGGCCATTGCCGCCCAACCATCAGCCTCCCAATCGAAGCCCCAGTTTTGGCGGGCATAGTATCCGCTCATTCCAAGGACGAGCGGCCGACCGTCCACCGTGCTGTTCCATGCAGTGCGAAGTGCATAGGCGGGAAGTCCGGAGCTTTCTCCCGCTTGCGGCAGGCGGTGCGAACCGTATGTAGATTCCCCGGTTACGCTGTCGAGAACACCCGCCTGTACCGAAACGTTTTGCGTATCGGAGAGATTGAACTTGTGCTCGATTCGCAACTGCGGAGTCCACGCCCACAAGTTACCGGAATAACCGAGGCTCGGCACCAGAAGTGACGCAAACGATGTGGGGGAATTTGGGGAGATAAAGAGAGAATCCTGGCCGGCGACAACCGAGGTATTCTCCCACTCCAAACGAAAATCTCCCGTGCGCAACCTAAATAGTCCGTTGTTGACCCCGTCCAAAGCCCCCAACGGAAAGCCACCGCCAAAATCCACCTGCAACTCGCCTCTGGTCCTCGCGCCGAACAACTGTGGGCCAAAGACCTCGAACCCAAGTTCTGATTGCCGCAGCGTGGCGCCAAACGTGGGGTTCACACCATAGGGACCGATAGGTGCGGCATAGGTGGGAACATCGAGATTGTCGACCCCCGCGCTATTGTGAAAGAGATTAAGCAAAACCAAACCCGATAGTCTTACCCGGTACTTCGACGCACTTTCGACTTTGGTCTGGTACAACGTGCGCATCTGGCTTTGCGCGACCTGCGTGGTTTCTTCCAGCGAAGAAACACGCTGTTCAGTCGAAGGCGAGGCCTGAGTCGCGGCGACCGAAGTATCTGGTGGCTTGCTCTGTTCCGAATTGCTCCGCAGACTCTCCAATTCGCGCCGAAGCTCCTGGTTTTCCTGCCGATATTGCGCAGCTTCTGATTTGATTTCCGAGACCGCCATGCGCAATTCCTGGACCTGCTCGCGCAGTTCCTCGACGGATTTAGTCAATTCCGGAGCGCCATCAGAACTTGCCGTCTGTTGCGCCTGCAGGACTGTCATCCCGGTAAGAACGAAAAGTATCGTAAAACCGGCAGAATAGAAGAAAGAGACGCTTCGCGATTTCAACTTCGCCTCCCGAAAACCGCGCCCTCGAATTTGCGCCAACAAACGCGTTAAGACGGTTTCGTCGAGTTTACGCCAGCCTGAGCTGCAGGTACTGAGTCTTCCCCGCTTCCCTGCTCATTCGCCGCAGCAGTAGGCGCCGGACGCGGCAGCACCAGGCGGAAAGTGGTTCCTTCCGATGACGTCTGTTCTACAGTGACTTCTCCGCCGTGGTCCTGAAGAATTTTATGCACTACCGTTAGTCCCAACCCCGTGCCATTTTCTTTTCCCTCACTGACAAACGGATCAAACAAGGTCGTGCGCACGGAATCAGGAATTCCGTGTCCATTGTCGACGAACTTCATTTCCACACCGTCATGCATTTCGCGCAACAGGACCGTAATTCGCCCGCTTCGCTTATCAACTGACTCGCAGGAGTTCAGCAGGAGATTAAAAAACGCCCGCTCGAGCTTGCGGTGGTCGAACCAGCCTTCGACGTTTCCATCCTGGTGCGTAGCAATGCGAATTTCCCTGAACTGCGGATTCGCCTTGACGCTATCGATCGCCACCATTACGGTCTTTTGCAGGCTGCCATAAATCGGACGCAGAGAGGCTCGAGTCCGCGAGAACTCGAGCAATGAATCGATCAACTCCGTCATGCGAACAACTGCCGCTCGTACCTCCTGGTACAGTTCCTCTCTTTGTCCGCCGGTCAATTGCGGTTCGCAAAGAAATTCAGCATTGGCAACAATCGCAGCCAGTGAATGCCTGAGATCATGAGAGATCGAACTGGCCATCCGTCCAATTGTTGCCAGGCGCTCGGACTCGATCAGATTCTGCTGTGTCTTTGCCAGGCTCTCTCGCATACGGTCGAAGGCACGAGTGAGTTCGGCCACCTCGTCGCCACCTTTGGCATCGAGCTCGTAATTGAAGTCTCCGTGTTCCAGCGCTGCTACACCAGCAAGCAGTTTCGAGAGCGGCCGGGTAAATGTATGCGAAATGAAGAAGACCAGTGCGCCTCCGACCAGCAACGCCAAAACTCCAAGCGCAAGCAGAAGGCGATTAATTCTTTGCAGAAACGCCGTGGCCGCATCGTATGACTTCAGCACTGCCAAACGCACCGTAGGATTCCCGCGCGGCGGCAAATCGAGCGTGGTCGCCATAAAGCGCTCGGTGCCCAACTTCAGTGACACGGGATGAGAATCCGTGACCGGCAATTGAGCGCTCATCAACTCGGCCTGATTGGCCAGCGTTAGAGTGCTGGTAACGATCTTGTCACCGTAGTAAAAAGCGACCTTGCTGCTCGCCACTCTTCCGATTTGGGTAGCAACATGCTGGTCGATTTCTCGGCCGATCACCAGAAACCCGAGCAACTTGTCGGCGGACGCAGGCCCGAAGTAAATCGGCTTCAAAAAAATCTCGTACAAGTGCTGCGCCCCGAACCACCAACGTTCCTGCCGCTGGAGCGATGACTGCAGAGAGCTCTGCGCCATTGCCCAGGTAAACTCCGGATAGTAGGTATGCAGCGCGACGATTTGCCCATTGCGATTGGCCAGCGCAAATAGATCACTTCCCGCAAGTTGCCACAAAGGCATGGAACCATCCTGGATGGTTGCCTCATGGTTCGTCGTCATCAGGGCCCGCAAATTTGGCAGATCCGCAAGTAGATCGGCGGAGTGGCTAAGCGTGATCTCCTGCTCTTCCTCGAAGCTTTGAAAAGTAGTCACGGAATTTTGCAGGTCGGAGAAGATTTCCGCCTTGACCTCAGATTCCATGCTGTGCCGTACGAGCAGCAGGCTCAGAGTGGTCAACCCGACCGAAATCAGAACCATGGAAAGCAAAAACTTGGTTCTGAGACGGATCGTAACCATAAAAGAAGTAGAAAACCTTTGCGGAGTCGGGTTTGGCTTAAGCTACAAACTTATAGCCTACACCGTGAACGGTCCGGAAATGCACCGGATTTGCCGGATCTTTCTCAAGCTTCTGACGCAACTTGAGTATGTGGTTGTCCACTGTGCGGGTGGAAGGATAGTTGTGGTAACCCCATACTTCGTTCAGCAGTTCGTCTCGCGTGATGACCCGCTCGGGATTCTGCACCATGAATTTGAGCGTCTTGAACTCCTGCGCGGTAAGAGCGATCGACTTGCCCTCCCGGATGACTTCCATTTTCGTAAAGTCAATGGCGATGTCTTCAAACGAGAACTTCTCAGTAGCAATCGGCTGCACGATTCTGCGGAGCGCCACGCGCATTCTGGCCAGCAGTTCGCGCGGGCTGAACGGTTTGGTGACGTAATCATCCGCACCTAACTCAAGCAAAAGA
Source organism: Terriglobales bacterium (assembly GCA_036770325.1). Taxonomy (GTDB): domain Bacteria; phylum Acidobacteriota; class Terriglobia; order Terriglobales; family Acidobacteriaceae; genus Gp1-AA145. Next base: position 30,784 of record DAIPJJ010000011.1, on the reverse strand, counting down.
ACCTTGTCGGAAACATCGCTGGTTGCGCTGAGAACAATAATCGGTACGGCCGGCGAATGTTGCTTTAGCTCCCGGCAAACTTCGCGGCCCGACAAACCGGGTAGCCGCAAATCGAGGACGACCGCGGAAGGGGTGCTGGCCCTGAACATCGAAATTGCGGCATGCCCGTCTGCGGCGACCTGCACGGAATATCCTTCGGCTTCGAACAGCCTTCGCAGTGCCTTCTGCACAGCATGATCGTCTTCAACGATCAGGATTCGTTCAACGGTGCCAGAGACCTGCCGTTGCTGAAACTTGTGCGGATTGTTCTGAATCGAGGACAAAGGTTGTTGGGTCTCGGCTACACGCAGCATTGGCTCCCCTTTTTCCCCTGTTTTTCAGGAGAACTGTTTATCAGGTTACTACTAGGGGAGTTCCCCGAGGGCGGCTTCGTTACGTGCTTGACAAACTTTTTACATGGAAAGTAGCTGTCCGAAGCCTAGAGATCAAGAAGAAGCCGGAGTCCGCCCGAACCGTGGTCTGACTGAAGGACCCGGAGCTTGTCGTACCCGGGCAGAATCCAGTCAGCTCCGGCCTCATCGAGTTCGTCATCGGGAGAGGTGCTCTGGAGTGCCACCACCAGGCAGCCAGCGGCCTTGCCGGCGCGAATTCCGGCAGGAGCATCTTCGAAAACCACACATTTCGAAGCTGGCATACCCAGTAACGCTGCTCCTTTTAAGTAAGGTTCGGGATCAGGTTTGCCTCGGGTGATGTCATCGGCGGTGATCATTAACCGTGGAGTCGGCAATCCGCCTGCGCGCAGGCGAACTTCGGCCAAAGATCGAGCACATGACGTAACCAGGGTCCAGCTCTTTTCCGGAAGTGAATCGAGCAGTTCAACAGCCCCATGCAAGGCGATCACGCCGTCGGTATCCTCGAGCTCTCCGCACAGGATTACCTGATTTTCTTTTTCCGCGTCGGAGTCAGGAAGCAGGTCGCGAATGGTGGCGATGCTTGGCCGCCCATGTGCCTTCTTTACGGTTTCATCGGGATCAAAACCGTGCGCAATCGCCCACTTTGCCCAAACCCTGGCCACGGCCGGAGTCGAATCGACCAACACGCCGTCGAGATCGAACAGCAGTCCACTGCACTGCACCTCAACCATGATTAACGATAGCAGGTCGATCGCGAGCTAGGCGGATGAACTCATGCGCGCAAACAGCGGCTTCAAAGCAGGATAAAGCTGCCGATAATTTACGTATTGGGCTTTCAGAGCTGCGACTGCCGCTGGTTCGGGCTGCACCCGCTGTTGTACTTTCACCACTGCATCACATGCCGTGTCCACCGAGTTCCAAAACTTCGCGCCCACTCCCGCGAGCAGCGCCGCACCGTATGCAGCGCCCTCTTCCGCGACGAGAATTTCTACCTCGTGTGCGTAGGCATCAGCCTGAATTTGCCGCCACAGCGGAGATCGCGCGCCGCCGCCACCCAGGCGAATGCTTTGCACGGGAACGTTCATTTCCTCAAAAAGCGAGAACGTATCTTTCAGGCTGAAAGCCACACCTTCCAGAATCGCGCGTGTCACATGTCCGCGAGTATGGCTTGCCGCCAGGCCGGTGAGAGTTCCACGCGCATTCGGATCAAGGTGCGGCGTGCGCTCTCCCATTAAGTATGGAGCCCACAAGACTCCATCTGAACCAGCCGGAACTGTCGCCGCCTCGCGCGTCAGTTCGTCGTAAGAAACATCGCGCGAAGAATCACGCAGCAGATCTCGCAACCACCGGAACGATAATCCTGCAGCCTGGGTTACGCCCATCACGTGCCAACGTCCCGGAACAGCATGACAGAACGTGTGCACTCGACCTTTCTTGTCCATCGCCGGCGTGTCAGTAGCAGCAAATACCACACCGGATGTTCCGATGGTCGCGCTCACCGCCCCAGCGCGCACAATTCCCATTCCAACCGCGCCTCCGGCCTGATCGCCTGCCCCCGCCACAACCGGCGTGCCCTCTTTTAGACCTGTGTGAGCCGCTCCCGCCGCCGAAATTCGACCGCAAACTTCGGGCGACTCGAACAGCTTGGGCAAACAGCTCATTGGCAACCCGGCCGCGTCCATCATTTCTTCCGACCAACGCCGGTGCGCCACGTCGAGCATCAGGGTGCCCGACGCTTCGGCCATGTCCATCGCGTGCTCGCCTGTGAGTCTTAAACGCACATAATCTTTCGGGAGCAGAACCCGCCGAAACCGCTTCCATATCGCAGGTTCGTTGTCGCGCACCCAGAGCAGTTTTGTCAGGGTGAAGTTCGTCAGCGCCGGATTCGACGTCAGCTCGATGATCTTGCTCTCGCCTAGTTTTTCGTTCAGCCAGTCGCATTGCGCTTGAGTACGCTGGTCACACCAGATAAGCGAGGGCCTCAACACTTCATCGTTTTCGTCGAGCAGAACTGCGCCGTGCATCTGACCTGCAAGACCAGCGGCCAAAATATCGGAAGATCTCACACCTGCCGAAGAAATCACTTGCCGGATAGCCTGCCCAGTTGCCTTATGCCAGTCATGTGGATCCTGTTCGGCCCAGCCTACTTTGGGCGACGCAAAAGGAACGTGCTCACAGGTCGCGGAGCCGATGATTTCACCATCCCGGCCGATCAGGACGGCACGGGTCCCGCCGGTCCCGACATCAATTCCAAGTACATAGTTCATGAGGCGAACTTTTCCTCTCCCCTGTCATAGGCGACACAGTTTAGCAGAGCTCGATTGGCAGTATGCGCGAGCAACCCGCGCGTGAGCCCAATCGTCTCAGTCACGTTCAACTTAGGAGGATGTATGCGCGACAAACTGCTTGCCCTGCTGAGTGCCGTCACACTGTTTATGGCAATAGGCTGGTACTCTTCGGTCCATGCGCAAACTCATGGAATGGCCCGCCATGAGCCACACATGAGCGCTGCCATGGGACACCTGGAACAGGCAAAAGACGAACTCGAGAAAGCTACTCCGAATAAAGGCGGGCACCGCGAGAAGGCGCTTCAACTCGTCAATGAGGCCCTTCAGCAAGTGCGCGAGGGAGAGCAATATTTTGAGCAGCACGGCGGGCACTAGAACTCGCAGCGGTTCATGTTCAGGCCGCTCAAGCGGCCTTTTTCTTTCCACCGACGCTTGAGTATCTTCATCAAGCTCAATACTCCACGCCTACCAGATAAAGACCGCGCGCTGGAGCGGTCGCTCCTGCCTTTGAGCGATCCCGTGCCTCAAGAATTGCCGTGATGTCTTCAGGCTTCAAAGTTCCTTTTCCAACCAGCAGAAAAGTTCCTACGAGGTTTCGCACCATGTGATGAAGGAAGCCATTGCCTCGCACTTCATAAAACAGCTCGCTTCGATCGCGCCGCCACTGCGACGAAAATATCCGGCGCACATTCGAAACGCCTTCCATTTCGCGTCCACGTTCCGGATCAGCCGCAGCAAACGACGTGAAATCATGCTCGCCTTCGATCAGCGGCGCAGCGTCGCTCATCGCCCCTTCGTTCAGCGGGTAAGGGTAATGCCACACATAACGCGCTGCGAAGGGCAAGCAGATCGCATCGCGAAAAATTCTGTACCTGTACGTCTTCGCGCGCGCAGATTTCCGTGCGTGAAAAGCGTCTGCCACCTCCTCCGCACCCAACACTCGAATCGACGCCGGAAGGGTGTCGTTCAACGCAACTACCAGGCCTTCCGCCGGGATTCTCGATGCAAGTTCAAAGCTCGCGACCTGCGCAAGAGCGTGCACCCCGGCGTCAGTCCTCCCCGAACCTTGTGGCAATACTTTTTCGCCCGTTATCCGTCCAATGGCAGAGGCTAGCGTGCCCTGGATTGTCGCCGTGTCCGGCTGCACCTGCCAGCCCGCGAAATCAGTGCCGTCGTAGGCGATAGTGAGCTTGATGTTGCGCATGCAGAAATCGAATCTTCGCGAATGAAGCTGCATCCAAGATTACATTGAAGTGTGCGCACCCATGGGCAACGGTTGCGCGCAAATGCTCGGCTATACTGGTGCATTCTCTTTCAGATCAAAGTCAAGGCTGCTGATCTGGGCCTCGCCGCAGGTTCGCCTTTGACGTTCCAGGAAATTGCGTGCAAGTAGAAATCCGGAACCGAAGTCGGTTCTTTTTCGTACTAAACAGTGACTAAGATTTCGTTGAAAACGCGGGTTCGTAAGCCCAGGGTTCAGCGTCCGTAGCACCTAAAAGTAATGGAGAGAATTGAATGTCTTTGTCTTGGTTGAAGTGTGTCTTACGAGATGTGATTGCAATTTCGTTGCTGATAGCCTTGCCATCGGCTCTTTTGGCGCAGGATGCACAGAGCGCACAGGCACAAGAAGGAAGCTCGGCTCCTGCTTCGCAGTCTGCTCTCCCGCAGGCGCCCGCCTCAAACCAGCATCAGTTTGCGGTGCGAGACTACACAAAGCCGAAACGCGCTTTTCCCAACGTGATAGCCCCCTACACTCCCAGAGACATCGAAGCGCCGGATCTTTCAAATACTCCCCGGATAGATTCGCTCATGCGTGAGGGCAAGATTTATTTGTCGATGGACGACGCAGTGGCGTTGGCGCTCGAGAACAATCTCGACATCGGTATTGCACGTTACAACATGGGAATCGCCGACACGGAAATTCTTCGTACCAAGGGCGGGGCGAATAATTTCTTCGGCGTGAATACTGGCGTGGTGCAGAATACGCCCGGCGGCGGTGTCGGCGGCTTGAGCGGCGCGGTTGGCTCTGGCCCCGGCGGGACATCTGCAGCAGCCGGCGGAATCGGCGCGGGCACCAACGGCTTGGTGAGCACGACTTTGGGCATCGGTCCGCAAATTACCAGCTTTGATCCGATCCTGAGTGCTACCCTGCAGGAAGATCACTTCAGCGGCTTGTCTACCAATGCCTTTTCCGGGGCGCCTGTCATCAAACAGAACACGGGCACCTACAATTTCGAGTACCTGCAAGGATTCCATACAGGTACAGACTTGTCGGTTGGGTTCAGTAATTCTCGGACCACTACTAACAGCACCTTCTCCTCCTTAAGTCCTCTCATTACGCCGTCCTTCAAGTTCCAATTGAAGCAGCATCTCTTCCAAGGGTTTGGATTCCTGCCCAATGACCGGTTGATTCGCATCACGAAAAATAACCGCGAAATTACGGATGTCGCCTTTCGCCTCCAAATTACGACGACCGTAGATCAGATCGAGAACCTTTACTGGAACCTGGTGTACGCATACGAGAACGTCAAAGTGCAGCAGGAAGCTTTGGCTTTCGCACAGAAAACGCTCTCAGACAATCAGAAGCAGGTCCAGATCGGCAGCCTCGCACCGATTGAAGTCGTGCGCGCGCAAAACACCGTCGCGACCGACCAGCAGAACTTGGTACAGGCGCAAACCAACCTTGAGTTGCAGCAGTTGCTCATGAAAAATGCGCTGAGCCGCACATTACAGGATTCGCGGCTCGCCAATGCGGAAGTGATTCCAACCACTACTATGGCGCTACCCCAGCAAGAGCCAGTAGTCCCGACGGAAGACCTGGTAAATGAAGCTTTGCAGCACCGCGCCGAACTGGCCGAGTCACGGATTGACCTGCAAAATCGGGAGATCAGCGAGAAGGCCCTGAAAAATGCGTTGCTGCCAAGTCTCGATCTATTTGCTTACTACGGGGGCTCGGGACTTGCAGGCACGCAGAATCCTGCCAACCTCTGCATCAATCAAAGTCCGCAACAGCAACAGTCCGGCTTTTGCGCCGGCCCGAATCCCTCTTTTGGCGGCACAACTGTTATCCCTGCCGCTGGATCAAACAGTTACGCCAGTTCCCTTAACGACCTCGTGAACTCCACGGCGCCTGATAAGGGCATTGGTTTCACTCTGAATATTCCCATCCGCAACCGCCAGGCGCAGGCACTGCAAGTGCGCGGCGAGCTTGAGCATCGCCAGGCGCAAATGCGATTGCAGCAAATCGAAAATCAGGTTCGCATTGAGGTGCGCAACGCGCAGTTCTCAGTAACCCAGAACCGCGCGGCCGTACAGTCCGCGCAGGCCGCCGTTGAATTGGCAAAACAATCTCTCGAGGCAGAACAAAAGAAGTACAACCTGGGCGCTTCAACGAGCACCAACGTGCTGAACTATCAGTCGCAGCTCGCGACCGCCCGGTCGCAATTGGTTTCTTCAGAAGCGGCATACGAAAAAGCGCAGGTTGAACTGGATCGCGCAACCGGCCTTCTGCTGGAACATACCGGCATCGTGATGAGTGACGCCGAAAAAGGTGAAGTCACGCACATGCCGAAGGTCCCATTCGTTGCTCCTCGCGAGGACGTGCGCTCGGTGATGCCCCAGACGGAAAACCAACAACCGCAGCAACCGTAGTAGCTGCACGAAGTGCATGGCGGCCAGCATCTCCCGATGCTGGCCGCATTCTTTTTATAATTCTTTACAGTCCGGCCGTTCTCGGAATCTACACTGGTAATGTCCGCGCGTCCGCAGTTCTGCGGAGGGCGAACGAAACCATTCATCTATGCGAACGCAGCCGGCGCGACCCAAGTCGCGCGCTTTCTCACCACCACTCGCAATTTTCAGATCAATTCCCGCATCCAACTTCGATTCAAGTCTCTGGAACATATCGCTGAAACGAGAGGACCCTGCCCATGTCAGGCTTGACCGTAAACACCCGCGTTATTCTGATTTGCATTCTCATGTTCATGCTTGCTGCGCCAGTCTTTTCGCAAGAGACCACGTCAGCACCATTGGAGAATTCGGCGAACCTGCCCGCGTCGCCGCAAACGACTGCTGCCCAGCCACAGCCGTACGCCGCGCATGACTATTCGAAATCGGTGAAGCCGTTTCCGAATGTCCTCGCGCCTTACAAGGCTCGCACCATTCCTGATGCAGACCTGGCGAACCGCCCGCGCATTGACCAACTCATGCGCGACGGCAAGCTTTACCTTTCGATGGACGATGCCGTCGCTCTGGCGCTTGAAAACAACCTTGATCTCGAGCTCGCGCGGTACAACCTGAACATCGCCGACACAGACGTTCTGCGCGCACGCGCCGGATCGAACATTCTTGGCGTCAACACCGGAATCATTCAGAACACTCCTGGAGGCGGAGTCGGTGGTTTGAGCGGAAGCGTTGGCTCGGGCACCGGAGGAACCAGTGTCGCAGCGGGAGGCATTGGCACAGGCACGAACGGTCTTGTCAGTTCCACGTTAGGAATCGGACCGGCAATTCCGAGTTTCGATCCGGCGCTGGTCGGCACGTTTCAAATGGACCGGGGCTATACGCTTTCGAGCAGCGCGCTGAGCGGACGCGCGGTCACCAACACCAACACCGGGACGGCGAATATCTCTTACCAGCAGGCTTTCCACACTGGCACTAACCTGCTGGTCGGTTTCAACAATTCTCACGTGACCACCAACAACCCGCTCAGCGCCTTGAGTCCGACTATCGGTTCAAACTTTCAGTTCCGCGTAACCCAGGAGCTGCTACAAGGCTTCGGCTTCCTCCCAAACACCCGTTTCATTCGTATCGCCAAAAATAACCGTGAAATATCCGACGTTGCATTTCGCCTGCAAGTCATCACTACCGTTGATCAGATCGAGAACCTCTACTGGAACCTGGTTTACGCATTCGAAAATGTGCGCGTGCAGCAGGAAGCTCTGACCTTCGCCGAGAAAACACTCGCCGACAATCAGAAAGCAGTGCAGGTAGGCACACTTCCTCCGATTCAGGTGGTCAGCGCGCAAAGCACCGTTGCCAGCAATCGTCAGGCACTCACCGTGGCGCAAACCAACATCGAGTTGCAGGAACTGCTCATGAAAAACGCGCTCAGCCGAAACCTGCAAGACCCACTGCTGGCCGGAGCACAGGTTGTTCCAACTTCGACCATCGCGTTGCCCCCGCAGGAAGACATTCAACCAACACAAGACCTGATCAACGAAGGTTTGCAGCACCGCGCCGAGCTCGCTGAATCTCGAATCGACCTCGCGAACCGCGACATCAGCAACAAAGCCGTACGCAATGCAATGCTCCCATCGCTCGGGCTTTTTGCTTACTACGGCGGCAGCGGGCTTGGCGGGAGCCTGAATCCGAACGCTAGTTTCTGCAACTCTGGGGCCAGTTCAAACTCCGGAATCTGCATCAACCAGAGCCGTATTCCGGCTCAATTCTTGAACGGGCCCGTGGGATACGGCGACACTCTCAGCCAGCTAACCGGTTCGGCAGCTCCTGACAAAGGAGTTGGAATCACTCTGAATGTTCCCATCCTCAACCGCACCGCGCAAGCAAACCAGGTACGAGCACAGCTCGAACTTCGCCAGGCGCAGGTGCGCTTGCAGCAGCTTGAAAATCAGGTGCGAATCGAAGTTCGCAATGCTCAGTTCGATGTTCAGCAGAACCGCGCCAGTGTCGACGCCGCACAGGCGGCCGTCAATCTGGCACGCCAAACGCTTGATGCCGAGCAGAAAAAATTGCAGGCGGGAGTTTCCAATCCAACAAATGTGTTACAGATGCAGGCATCGCTGACCACAACCGAATCGACCCTGGTTTCAGCGCTCGCCGCCTACGAGAAATCGCGTGTCGAACTCGACCGCGCCACCGGCCTTCTGCTCGAACATGCTGGCATTCTCGTTGACGACGCTGAGCACGCTCAGGTCACACACATGCCGAAGGTCCCGTTCGTGCAGCCGAGAACGGATCTGCAGACGCAAACGGCGCAACCGCAGCAATAGACGTGGAGGTCGGGCGCCCTCGCCCGACCGATTTTCTGCAACAAACTGTCGTACTGTCATTCCGAACCGCTTTTAGCGGTGAGGAATCTGCTTTTTGAACAACCCTGGCAGTTCACCATGACGAAAACACCTGCTCCCCGAACTACTCCTTGCGTTTCTTGAGTTAGCACGACCGCCTTAGTGGGCCGCAATTAAAGCAACGCCGAATTCCCGCTCTCTGCCGGCTATATGGGTTGTCGGCTCCGCAACTTACCCCAGTAACACGGGCGGTTACCCTGAATGTGAAATAGCTTGCACCCGGCCATCTTTCACCCTTGCGACCAACCCCAGCCTAAGTCTTTGATTCTAAGCAGCGTTCGATTGCGAGCACGTTCGGCGTGCAAGCTGCTTTCAGTGCAGGCTCGAATTGCGCGCCCGGGGATTCTGTGACAGACGACAAGAAATATCTGGCTGTGACGAAGCGACGTAAGCTGACCGCACTACCGCTGCTGATTGTTCTGTTTGTGATTTCATATTGCCTGCTGACCCGGCTTGTCATCGAGCAGGACAAGACCATCGACTCACAACGCAGCCTCATTCATCTGCTGTTTAAAGACAATATTTCCCTGACCGCGAGGCACAAGCATGCCGCGTCGTTGTCGCAGAGCGATACCGCCCGCGAGTTTCCGGACATGCACAAGACCGCTCCGAGCGGCAAAGCGAATCAGGCCCCGTCAGATCAGGTGCAGTTGGATCAATTCCCGTCGTCCCAGGTGTATTCGAAGCAAGCACAAGCGGGTCAGGTTCCGCCCAGTAATGCCACATCCCAGGCAAACACAAAAGCGGATCGAAAAGCTCGCAAGGCCGTAAAACCTCCAAACCCGCCGGTTCAGCTCACCGACCCGTCGGACATGAGGCGGGTTACGGTCTCGATTTAGTGATGGTCATTAGTTGTGGGTTCAGGTAGGTACCATGAAAGCGATAGCAATACTGATTTTGGCTTCTCTCCCCGTTCCCCAGGTCAAGTCACCGCAGCCGAATGCTGCACAACCTCAGCCGCACTTCCGCGCCATCGTGGCCTCCAGCCAACATACGCGCGGTACGTGGTATCTGGCCCGCACAGGCCACGCGGTGTACTGCTACGGCCCGGTGATGACCCTTCCGAATAGACAGGGTGAAATTGAGCGCGTCGCCACATTCTGCCGCGGCGACCAGTTGCTGGTACCGCTAAAGGACTAAAAGTCCAGAACAGGCTCTCACAATTCTAAATTGACATACAATAATAATAATTGTAATATTTATTCGATGCGTAATCCCAAGGAACTATCGCGTGACGAGGTCATAAGAACTGCCAGCGCCTTTCGCTGGACGAAGAAAATGCCAAAGTGGCGGGTTGTAATAGGCGATCGGGAATTGCCCGCTCGCCCATTGATACTGGAAGCGGCCGGCGTGGCCCCCAACGATCCAACAAATTCTCACCAAGCTGTCGCCATTCTCGAAAGACTCGGGTTTGAAACTCGCTATGAACGGGACGCCGCCAAAAATCAAGAGAAGCCATCGTCGATGGAAACCACACCCATTGCAGACGTAATCCTACAAATCGCAAAAGAGATTCCAGAATGCGAATTGGCAAAGATTCCTTCTGATCTGTCGAAAAATCTTGACCGCTACTTGTACAAGATGAAGACAGGTAAATGATGCGAGTATTCGCGGACTCAAGCTACTGGATTGCTTTGTTGAACCCGCACGATGGCTTGCATGCGAAGGCCCTAACGCTGTCTCGGCGATTTGTTGGGGATCAAATCGTGACTACTGAGATGGTGATGGTTGAAATCTTGAATGCGTTTGCCAGTTCTGGCAAATACCTGCGCGAAAAGGCGATCCAGATAGTAGATGCTCTTCGCACAAATGGGCAAGTCATAATCATTCCGCAGACCGCGCATCAATTCGAGAATGCGCTGCACCGATACAGGAAAGCAGGAGACAAAAGCTGGAGCATTACGGACTGTGCGAGCTTCGACATCATGGAGCGAAGTTCGATTTCAGCCGCAATCACACATGATCGCCATTTTGAGCAGGCCGGCTTCACTGCCCTGCTTCGTTGAATTCGCCTCTTCTGTTCTGCCCTCAAGCAGCAGCACTAAACGCCGAGGCCTCACATTGTCATGTTTCTTGGCCTGAGCGGCTTCGTGGTTTCCTCGGCGAACTTTGCGGCGTTTCTTTGCGATCTCTGCGGTTAAAAGCTCTTGAGAGAGGCTCCGCCATGTTTTTGGCTTACGGTTTCTTCGTGGTTTTCTCAGCGAACTTTGCGGTGTTTCTTTGCGATCTCTGCGGTTAAAAGCTTTTTGACGCAGAACGAGCAAGAAAAGACTGTTAGTCAACACCGGAGGCGCGCCTACTTTCCCGCGCCCTCAATTTCCAGCACTATCGGCTGCAGCTCGCTTACGACTTGCGGATTCCCTTTCGAAAGATCGTCCATTATTTTGTCGCGGGCAGAAAGCACATCCGTCAGCATGGTTCGCCCGCTAGCATCCGAAGTCGAAGCCGCAATCTGACGTACGCGGTCGAAAAACTGGTTTGCGTATCCAGACGCGTTCCCGTAGTTCAATTGGGTCGCTGAAACGTACGTTAGACTCGCCAGTCGCCGAGCCTCGCCAAGCTGGAAAGCGGCGTTGCAGACATTGACCTGCCGCCTGAGATCGCGGACTTTCAAATATTGTGGAATGAATCCAATTAATAATCCCGCCACGAAGAGCGCGAGCCAAAACACGATAGTTCGCATGGTTTATTCCTTCGTCCAAGTCTATTGGCCAACTTCGACTGGAGGAACATTACCACGGTCGGGGACTGGTAGGCGCGGCAGGACTTGAACCTGCAACCCTTGGATTAGAAATCCAATGCTCTATCCGGTTGAGCTACGCGCCCCTGCGACTGATAAGCGGAAGATCAAAATTATTATTTCAGACGCAGAGCACGTAAGGGAAGCAAACACGCGATCGGCGCCAACACAATGCCGACGCTATCACTCGGTTTCAAATGTGGCCACCATCGGCAGGTGATCCGAAGCCACCAGCGCCGTGCGGCTGCGGTGGACACGAAAACTGATTAGCCGAAGCTGCTTGTCATAGTAAAAGTGGTCGAGGTGAAGCACGGGAAAGATCCCCGGATACGTGCGCGGGTATCGCAGAACTGTGCGCGGTTCGATCGCTTCGAATGCGCTCCCCATCAGACGAGAGGCCAACCCCCGCGTCCACTCGTTGAAATCGCCGACCACAATCTTCGGCCCGGAATACTGTCGATTCAGCACCGCGTCGCTCAATAGTTTCCGTGCCTGATGTCGGCGCTCCACAAAGCTCGTGCCCAGGTGAACATTAAACAGATGCAGCAGGTCACCATTCGGAAGAGCTAGATCAGAACGCAAACAACCTCGACGCTCACGATGCCGCCATGTGATGTCGTAGTTCTCGCATTTCTTTATTGGAAAGCGTGTCAGCGTGAGATTTCCGTACCGCCCGCCATGCAAAGTTCGGTTGTCGCCAAAGCAGACTACGTACCCATCTAAGAACGATTGGATTCGTCGCACCTGGTCGAATTCGGGCCGGCCATCGCGTACGTCCAGAATTTCCTGAACCGCGATGACATCGGCATCAAGCTGCGAAATTACTTTGGCAATTCGTTCGGGCCGGGTTCGCCGGTCAAGTCCGCGACACTTATGCACGTTGTATGTGGCAATGCAGATCTGGCCCTTCATTTTTTGGCGAATCATTGCTGGCGTGCGAATACCCAGCCAATGTCTTCCAGTCCACGCTCGAAGATGCTGCGGCTGTTCCACTCGGCCAGAGTGACATGCCGCGAGTGGGCTACGTCGTCTTCAAAGGCCTGCGCCAAACGCGAGGCAATATCGGGACTCTGTATCGCAACATTGATCTCGTCGTTGATGCCGAATGAACGCGAGTCCATGTTGGTTGATCCGACAATGCTCCAAATTCCGTCAATGATCGCTATTTTGGCGTGAATCATCGTCGGCTCATATTCGTAGATGTCGGCCCCAGCCTTCAGCAGATCGCCATACGCGCTGCGCCCTGAACTGCGCGTTAAAGTATGATCCGCATGCTTTCCGGGAACGACGATTCTGACTGTTACGCCACGCTGGCGGGCACGCTGCAGATCGCCCAGCATGCTGCGGTCTGGAAGAAAATATGGCGTATTGATGAAAATGGACTTTCGCGCGGCGGCAAACATCACCTGGAACAGCACTCGCGCGCGCGTCGATCCACCCGCTGAAGGCGTGCTCGTCACCACCAGCGCAGTGGTGTGTCCCGCATCATTTGGCAGCGGGGGAAAATAGTCCGGTCCGTCGATAATTTCGCCGGACGCCTCAAGCCAGTTTTCGCTGAACGTCCCCTGAATTCCGCGTACTGCGTCTCCTTGTACGCGCACCATGGTGTCGCGCCAGCGAGGCTCGTCTTTCGATGCGAACCTCCACCAGTCGGCGTAGCCAGCGCCTCCCACGAATCCGATCCTGCCGTCAATCACGGTGATTTCGCGGTGCGTGCGATTGTTACTAAGGAACCAGTTGTGCAGCCGCAATCGGTGATACCACTCAACCTTCCCGCCTGCCTCCTTCAGACGCTTGAAATAACTCTTTCGGGTTGAAAAGCTCCCCATGGAATCGATCACCAAATTCACATGCACTCCGGCCTTTGCCCGTTCGGTAAGAATGTCCACCACCTCACGGGTTAGTTTGCCCTTGTGAAAAATGTAGGCTTCGAGATCGATGCTGTGCTGCGCATGGCGCATCGCATCGAGCTCCGCAGCGTAAAAAGTCTCGCCATTCTCGAGCACATCAAAACTGTTGTTGCGCGTGATCTTCGAATTGACCAGCGGCTCCAGTTCATCGAGAAACGCCGGTGTTTCCACGCCCGATTGCGGCGGGTTTGCGAGAGAGTAGCGCGGTCCGGGAGCAAAGAGTCCTGCGAGGATCAGGGTCGCAATCGCCAGAATCGCAATCAGCCCGACAATGCGCAGAAGTTCGGAATGGTCGAATTCCTTCTTGAGAAAGTCGTCGTGTTGCGTCTTATGACGCGTTCTTCTCGCCTTGGTCTGAGTTGCCAAGCTGCCGCATTCCTCGTCCGGAATTCAGATGCACTCTGTTTCGTGCAGGATGGCGGTGGCCTACCCTCAAGCGGGATTCAGATTGCGTCAGGTGGTGCAACACACATAACCAGCCTGGAATCGGAACACCACAAATTCATCTTCCCCCGTCTAATTATTGGTAGCATTCAAAGAGCATGTCCGCGAAAAGCGAGCGCGATCTGGAGAGCCCAGCCAAATTGGACCGCGTTGAGACAGAGCTATATCAACGATCCCGCGCCGAGGACTACGGCATCAGCGCGGCCGAATTTGCCGCCATCCTCGGTGAAGTAACGCGTAAGAATCTTCCGAACGCATCCCGCTCTGAACAGCAGGACTTCTGCTCCCGCCTCCAGATCGAAGACCTGGCCCTGGCCCGTGCTTGTGCTCATGGAAACCAGCGCGCGTGGGAAGTGTTCATGCTTCGCTTCCGCGAGAAGCTTTACGATACGGCCCGCCAGATCACGCGTGATGACTCTACCGGCCGTGAACTGGCCGATTCCGTCTACGCCGATCTGTATGGTACGCAGACTCGCGAAGGCCAGCGCATTTCAAAGCTTGCTTCCTACAGCGGTCGTGGCTCGCTGGCTGGTTGGCTCCGCACGGTGATTTCGCAGGAGTACATCAACAACTATCGCAAGCAGCGGCGGCTAGTTAGCCTCGACGCCGAATGCGAGGAAGGCGCCCAGTTCCCTGCGGCCTCGCCGGTCGTCGTTGCAAGTGTTGACGAGCGCCTGGAGTACGCCGTCGATCGTGCCTTGCAGGCGCTTGATTCGGAAGACCGCTTCGTGCTCGCCTCCTATTTCCTCGACGATCGTACGCTCGCTGAGATCGCACGTGCGCTTTCGGTTCACGAATCCACTATCAGCCGCAAGGTTGAAAAGCTTACGAAAAATCTTAGGAAGCAGATACTCAAAGGCCTGATTGCGCTAGGGATGAGCCGCCGCCAGGCTGAGGAAGCGTTGGCCGCAGACGTTCGCGATCTGCGCGTAGATATTCGCTCAAGTTTGGCGCAAGAATCGCTTGGACGGGCGTTCTCGAATAAAGAAGCAAATGCCGGAGAAGGAACCAGGTAGCCCAGGAATGAACAGCGTGAAAAAACTCGTTTCCGTACGCCTGAAGTCGCACGCTGCCGGACCTCACCCCGATCCTGAACTGGTGGCGGCCTTCGCGGAAAATTCCCTCCCCCAGGAAGACCGAGTCGATTTACTGGAACATTTCGCCGCGTGCAACGACTGCCGGGACATCCTGTATTTAGCGGTCCCCGATACGGCCGAAGCTCAACCAGTGGTGGCAGCTTCGCGCAGGCAGCCGCGATTTGCCTGGCGCTGGGCCACGCTGGCGGCGTCAGTTGTCATTATTGGTAGCGTAATAGTCAGCAACCGGCACATGTTCACCCAACACCCGCATGCCGAGCTGGCCCCTCAATCCAGAGATGCGGCGTTCTACGACGCACCAGCAAGCACACCAGAGCCACAAGCCCGCTCGAAGTCTGACTCGGATACCGCGGTTCCGCCGGCACGCGAGGCGCGCCTTAAGGCTCGTCCTGAAACCAAGCACATGACTGCCAAACCGCAGACTAGCATGACGTTCGACCAATCAGATGAGGTCCATGTCGCGGCTCCTCCAGCCGCAGTCATGGATAAGAAGTTCGCTGCTAACGAAATCCAGCAGGCGGCCAAAGAGAAAGACCAGCGGCTCGGAGTGGCTCAAAACCAAAGAACCCAAACCCGCCAGTTGCTTGTTTCGCCGTCTCAGAATTTTGACACGTATTCAGCCGGGAATCTTTCGAAAGGAGGTGCCTTCCAGTGGAGCCTTTCGCCGGCTGGCCAGCCTCAGCGTTCGCTTGACTCGGGGCAAACCTGGCACGTCGTCCCGGTACAAAACGGGCCCTTTCTGGTCCTTAAATCGATTGGCAATGACGTCTGGATTGGAGGCCGGGCTGGCTCGCTCTATCATTCCTCCGATGCGGGTGAGAATTGGACGAAAATCGAGCCCACGGATGCGGGTAGAAAGCTTGAGGCGGATGTGAAAGAAATCAACTTTACCGACCCATTGAATGGCACTGTCACAACCGTAAGTGACCAGATCTGGAGCACTTCCGACAGTGGCAAAAATTGGCAACTGAAGTAGCCCATCAGGAACTTTCCTGCGATTACCGCTGCCCTGCTATTCCATTACTGAAGTGACATTTACACCCCGCCGTCCTTCTCCTACTATCGAAATCGTTCGAGGCAGTTCTGGGGGAGGGCTGCCGAGCGCTCTGAACAATGTTCAGGGCGCTTTTTGTTTTAGACGTTAAGAAGTGCTTTAACCCAGAAAAGGAATATACGTAGACACACGGCGCTTATAGTTCTGGAACTCCTCGCCAAAATGTGCGGAAAGCAGCGCCTCTTCGGTGCGCACGCGAATCTCAGTTCCGGCCACAAACAGGACCAGCGCAGGCACAAACAGTTTCCAGCCGGAAACGATAATTCCCATGGCGCAAAGCACCAGCAGCATCGAGGTGTAGATCGGATTTCGCACCAGCGCATACGGCCCGGACTGGATCAGCTTGTGCTCAGCGCCCAACGCGGCATCGATTCGCAACTGGCCCGCCAGCGCCCGCGATGAACTCCAGGAAAGAATCACAGCAAATACGAAACAAATGACTGAGACCGCAACATGCCACGCCGGCAGCGCTCGTGCCCAGAAATGCCCTTGCCACAGCAACGTAAACCCTGCGAACTGGAGCAACATGCCCCAGCGCGACCGCCGATCAACCACGCGCGCGGGGGCAGTTCTGTTGTGGGCTTTAACAAACGGATAGAACCAGACCGTCAACCCAACGAGGATGACGATGTAGGCGTACAGACGCATTAACGGCGTAGGGAAACAAAATTCCTGACTCTTTGACTACTTCGCGGAAAGCTAAGAGCTAGAAGCTGAGTTAAATAAACATCTCGTCCTGCGCGCCGGCAACAGGACTGCGTCCGCGTTTCCGGGAGAAGAAAGCTTCGAGACCGGCGCCGACTCCGTGCATCAGGCCGGTGAGCTGACGAACTGGAGAAACAACAGTTCTTTGTACCGCCTCCCGCGTCTCTTCCAATTTGTCCATGGTGCTGTTCACAAACTCATCGGCGCGTATAACCTGCAGACGCGTACGGTCCACGATATCGGTAAGTGTCGCGTCAACGCGTTCGAGTTGCGTGCGCAACATCGTGGTCGAAACACTTACGTTATCGACGACGGTTTCAATCTTCGGCCGCAGATCGCTCATCATGGAATGCGCCAACTCGGCCGTCGGCAGGACCTTGGTTTTTACTTCATCGGCCAGCGATTCTACTTTTGCGCTGGTTTTGCGGAGGGCAACGTACATCCCGGCAAGAATGCCCGCTTGCAGCAGTACTGCCAGCGCCGTTACCGCAATAAAGGTTATCAGCAGCCCATTCATCGGCAATTCTGCAAAGCGCCAGGAGCGCTAAACATTCTCTCCATCGCCACGGCCGGCGGTCGTCTTTTCGCGATAGGCCTGCCGCCCACTTTCGACGGCCGACCGAATCTGTTCCTTTTGCGCGTTGTAAATTTCGCGTCCGCGATCGGCCCAGGTTTCGGCCTGCGCTCGCGCTTCACGCGCGCGCTTCTTTAAGTAGTCGCTACCCTCTTCGGCCTTCGCCATCAGGATTTCGCGTGTCTCGCTGCCCGACTGCGGGGCATAAAGCAGGCCAACCACCGCGCCGATTCCCAGGCCAGTAAGGAACCACAGGAATCCATGTCCATTTCTTTCAGACATAAAACCCCCAACAATAACAACATTCGGATGGTAGCACCCGCTGTATGGAATTACAATCGAGCGCCCTTGTGCTCACGCGCTCTAAGCGAGAGAATGTTTTCGTTCTAAACTCGTTTGTTTTCGGAGTCGCATTGTCCGATCGTAAATACCGCCAGCACGGATATCAGGACTCAGGCGGCGATCGCGAAAAATTTTCGCCGCAGCAGCGACCTGCCCGCAAAGATACCTTCGGCCCACGACCGTTGCAGATGCCGGGAACGCACAGCGTTTCGCGATGTGCACAGTGCGGGACTCTACTGACCATGCTTTCTGAACCTCTTGGTCAATGCCCCAAGTGTGCCTTCGAACTCCATTCCTGCAAGCAATGCACTTACTTCGATCCATCGCGCCGCTTCGAGTGCATGCAACAGGTGCTTGAGCGAGTCGTGAAGAAAGATGCACGCAACCACTGCCCGTCTTTTTCGATCAGTGTACGTGTGGAAAAGCAGACTTCTACCGGCAGTAGTAGCGCATCAACTCCCAACGACGCGCGCAAGGCCTTCGATAGTCTATTCAAGGATTGACAACGTCTCAGCCTGAACTCTTCGCGGCCAGGGCAGAGTCCGCCTGCGAGTTGAACTCCAAAAGGCGATCGCGAAACCGCCAGTGCGGTATTGACTCAATGAGTCTAGTCAACAGCGCCGTTCCGAAGATGTACCCCAGCGCGCCGGTATGCGCCAATGCGTTCGCGACCACAGCCAGTGGCAGAAGGAACAGAAAAATGTTGGAATTCGCTTTGAGTCCACCAAGCTCTCTCGGCGACCGGCTCGTCACATCACCCAAGATCGGAGGAGAGAGGTTGGATATGCTCGGGCCTGCATCTCCGAGTCCGGTACGCATGTCTTCGATGCGCTGAAGCAGCCGCAATGCCTGCTTCTTGATCTCCCATATCGGGCAGGGCTCAAGACTGGCGATGCTGAATACCGCCGGCGCACCGTCGGCCTGCTTCCATCGCACATAGACGCGCGGGAATTTCCACCAACTCGGCCCACCCTGGCCAATGCAAACTGCATCGATCTCACCCGGCTTCAGGCGAAAACGGATTTGCTCACCGATGTAAACGATCTGATTGCGGCGCAATTCAAGTAAGCCAATGTCCCAGTTGTAGTAGTTCGAGCCGTAAAAGCGCACCAGAGCGCTGGGAGAGAAGCCGACCACAACCGAGTCCTCCTTGACTTGCAATCCTTCGCGACGAAACCGGTCCAGCAAACGCCGTCGCTGTGTGTCGCGCGCTGCGAGCCCGAGCCAATCCGCAACTGTCCAATACAAAATGGGCGTTACCACCATTCCCGCGGTGTACGACAACAGAGCTGCAGTCCCCTCCACGTGCCGCAGATTGACAAATGCTGCAACAATCGCAGGGGGAGCAACATGCATAAGCAAGAGCGCCGAAAGCCTGAGCAGTCTTTCCCGCTGCTTGATGGCCTCAGACTTAAGATTTTCAGGATGAGCGGCCTCAGGAACGGAATAGTGATCCTCAACCGGCTGCGCTCCCGACAAAACTTGGCTCCTGTGGCGATCAAGTATTGCCCGGTACTGATCATTCGGCATTCCGGCTAGTGCAGCGATTCGCTCGGTACGCCTTAACGTGGCAGGATGCGTAAGAAAGCTGCCCGCGCCTTTGGTCCAATTCAGCGGGACCAGATTCAAGCGGTTCAGCTTCAGCAAGCCGGTTATTTGAGCTTCAGCATCGCCGTTAAGAGCAACTGCGCGCGCGTCCGCTGCAAATTCGAAGCGTCGCGAGAGCAAATAGAACAGCATCAAGCCGACCAGAATCAGGACGAAGTCTCGCTGCGACCAATGCGAAAACCAGGACATCGCGGAATACAAATGTCCGTAGATTTCAACCGGATGAACGGCGCGCTTCGGGAAGAGTCCCATCAGGTAGTAGCCCAGGAACCCAGGCAGCATGAGCGCGCCATAAAATGCCCAAACGCGTTTTGGTAAATGCTTCAGTTCTAAATGAGCGATTTCGTGCGCCGCAACCGCATCAACCTCGCGCTTGCTGAGATGCAGTAAAAGGTAATCGGTAAACATCACCATGCGATTGCCGCCGGCATACGCATTCGCGAGCTGAGTTCTCTCGCTCGGCAGGACAGCAATTTGTCTGATGCTGACGCCCGCCTTGCTGGCAAGGGCGAACACGCGGTCACGCAGTTCGCCTGTCGTTAGTGAGTGCGGATACGATTTGGTCACGCGCATCCTCAACGTGCGCAGTATGAGCCAGGCAATCATCCCGAACAGAAAGAAGGCGGCAGTCGCGTTCGCATTGCCGCCAATGTTTTCCACCGAGGCAAGGATGAAGATCAATGGGAACACCCGCTCACCAACGGTGACGAGCTGATGCAATGTGAATTCTCGCCGCGTCAACTTGGTATTGCGCAATTGCAAGTGCAAAAGGTAGGAAAGCGAGAAGCACGCTAGATAAACAAGAAGTGCGGGACCAATCACAAGCACGCCATCGAACAGCGTTGACCGCCATCCGGGCGCAACAACAAAGCTCGACCAATCCTGTAAGGCCTGCCTTGCGCCCAGCCCGGAGGTCACCCAACACAACAAGAGGCCGTTGGTGACGAGACTCAGCGTCCGAAAGTATCCGAACCATGCTGCCGCCGGGTCCTGCTTGCCCCTGGCGAGTGCTGTCCGGCGCATGAAAAGCGTGATCACGACTGGAACAAGAACAAATGCCACCGCGATCGCGAAATTTCGATAAATGAAAGCCCGCTCAGCGCCGAATGAAAGGTGCACCCGTTTGCCGCTCGCACCCTGAACTGGAATTCGATAAAGAAGAAAATGTAGAGAAGTGCTTGCCGCAGAGCTTAAATTTTCATGGCTATAGTCGACTTCGCGTGCAGAAGGAAGAGTTATGCTCACCCAGAACTCGCGAATTTGCGGGTCATTCAGCGCGGAAACCAGCGGCGAAAAATCGAGGGTTCCGTCGCGGCCTATGCCATTCCATGACAGCACCGAATCGCAATTTGCGAGCAGTTGCCGCTGGCTGTATTCAGCCATCTCACGACGATATTGCTCGCGCTTCTCAACCGACAATCGGCTCAGGATTTGCGCAGGATAGGCATTCGCCTCCGGAGAATGGAAACGCTGCTCCGGACAGCGCAGGCTTAGAGCCAGCTTCGACAGAAGATCGCTTCGATTCGCGGGTGCGCTGGGCAATTCAAGACTTACATCTGCGCCACCGCTTTTTGTGAATCGCAAAGCCAGCACTGCAGTAGCGGGATCGATTCCATCGTCATCGTCAGACGGATCGTACTCTTGCGCCCGGACGAGTACCGTCAGCGTCAGCAAGAACAACAGGCATGCACACGTATGTTTGCCCATCGTAGATCAGCGACAATGTGCCGCTGGATCACACTACTCTGGCATTTTCCGCAGGCGAAACAAAGCAGCCGGGGTCTCGATGGCGCACAACGGTAACTAGGGCTTCTGGGTCGGCCTGAGGAGCACTTCACTCGCGAAGGATTGCGGCGCTTGTGTCACTAACATAGCGACCACATGTGCCACATCATCAGACTGCAGCATCTTGCTAGGATTCTTCCCCGTGTGTGGCCCGAAGTCGGTGTTCACGGACCCAGGACAGACCACGGAAACCCGAATATTGTGCACGCGCAGTTCCTCCGCGACCGAATAGCTCAGGCCGTTTAAGCCCCACTTCGACGCTGCATAAGCCGCCCCATTTGGTAAGGCATTCTTTCCCGCAAGCGAGGAAATATTCACGATATGCCCGGCCTTGGCGCGGATCATCATTGGCGCAAAGGTGCGAATACAGTAGTAGACGGCACGGAGATTCGTATTCAGGACCTTTTCCCAGTCCTCCGGTGTCAATTCATGTAGCGGAGCGGCAAAGGTGCCAACCCCGGCGTTGTTGACCAGGATGTCGGTCCGGCCAAATGCCTTCTCAACAAAGGAAGCCAAATCCTGCACGGACTCAAGGCTGCTAACATCGCACTGTTTTACCTTCGCTTGGGAACCGGTTTCGCCAGCAGTCTGTTCGAGCGGCTTCAGCGTCCGCCCACAGAGAACCACACTTGCTCCTAGCAAGGCCAGTTTTCGTGCGATGGCGGCTCCAATTCCGCGCCCAGCGCCGGTCACGACGGCTACTTGCCCTGAAAGAACACCAGAATTCTTGTCATTCATCCCAATCTCTCCTGCACAACTGGCATCTCGGAACCACCAGCAATCTTACGTTCTGCATCTTAGCGGATGTGGAGTGGGCTGGGAGAAGAGACGAACTTGCTTAAGTTGAACAACCTACATATAATCCCGCTCACCGGAACCCGTCTTCCGCTTCGGAGGTCCACAGGGGCGACACGGTCCGGAGCCTTGCTCGGGTCTGCACTACCACGCTGTGGAAGTAGTCGAGGCCTTAGATTCAGTTTCGTCGTTGCGGCGATTTCCTGCAGTTCAATTTTCCTGAGGATTTGAGGAGCGATTGGAATGAAAACAACTGTTCTGGCGTTGGTGCTTGCATCCGCCCTGGCGGCGAACGCGCAAACTAGCACGCAGCAGCAAACTCAACCCGCGGCTCCGGGAGGAAGTGCGCAGCAGGCGCCTGGGCAATCGGGCCAAAGCGGACCGGAGATCAAAGATCCGGCCGAGTACAACGCCTATGTCGGGGCCATTCAGCAGAAGGACCCAAATGCAAAGGTGAGCGCTCTTGAGGCCTTCCTCACTCAATATCCGAACAGCGTGATGAAGAGTACGGCCCTCGAACTGCTGATGGCGACCTATCAGCAGACCGGAAATCAGGCAAAAGTGGTCGAGACCGCAAAGCGCATCCTGAGTGCCGATGCATGCAATCTGCGCGCTCTTGCTCTTCTGACATTCTTGTCGCGGCAGGCTGTGGCCGCGGGGCAAAATCCACAACAGAACCTCGCTGATCTTTCTCAGTACTCCGGCAAGGGATTGGAGTGCCTGCAGTCTGGCCAGAAGCCCGCGGCTATGTCCGAAGCAGATTACGACAAGCTGAAAAAGCAGGTTTCTATCATCTTCAATGGCGGCGCAGGTTTTGCCGCGCTACAGAACAAAGATTTTGCCCACGCTCAAACCGAACTACGAGCAGCAGTTGATGCAGAACCTAATGATCTGCAAAACGTTTATCCGCTCGCGACCGCATATCAATCGGCAACTCCGCCCGACACATTGAACGCGATTTTTTATCTCGCGCGCGCGGTAAATCTTTCGGCCGGATCCCCGGCGCAAGCGCAGATCGAGAAATACGCGCAGAGCGTGTACAAGAACTATCACGGGTCAGACCAGGGATGGGCCGACTACGCTGTGCCCACCGCCAAGACAGCTACCAGTCCTCCGGAAGATTGGGGAACAAAGATTACCAAGTACGTTCCGCCGACCCCTGCGGAGCAAGCACATGATCTTATCAACGGAAAGACTCCGGACCAGATCAAGCAGCTCAGCTTCGGCGAATGGGAACTGGTTCTCGCAGCCGGAACACCCGACGACCAGAACGCGGTATGGAACGTGATTAAGAGTGTGCCACTTCAGATGGAAGGCAAGGTCATCGAAGTTACCAGCCCCACCGAGTTGCACATTGCGGCCAGTGAAGACGATATCGAGCGGAATAGCGCCGACATCACCTTGACGATGTCCGGCCCGATCCCGGCGGCTCGATTGCCGAAACCTGGCGACACCTTCGACTTCGAAGGCACACCCGCTTCTTACACAGCCACTCCGTTCATGATGATGATGAGCGATGGGAAGCTGCTGAAGAAGGCAGGCGAGCCAGCCCCGAAAAAGCCGGTGCATCGGCGTCCAGCGGCACGCAAACCCAAATCACACTAATTGCAAAGCCAAGAAACAAGGCAGCCTCTCTGGCTGCCTTTTGTTTTTTAGCTTTGGAGTTCTAACCGGCCCGGTGGGATGGTGTGCTAGCACGCGGAGTAGCGCTCAGTGCATGAACGAAGGTCGGAATTCAGCTTACCGCGCCAACTTCTTCTCGTACGCCATGGGCCGCATACTGCGCGGAGGCCGTTTCGCGCCATCGCGAAACTCCCGTACATCGATCTTGAGCTCGCTGATAGTTCGGCTGAGAGTATTACGATGCATCCCCAGTTGGCGTGCGGCGCGGCACTGATTGCCTCTGTTTTCCGAAAGCACCGTCGCGATAAAGCGCTTCTTGAATTCTCGTACGGCTTCGGAATAAAGAATATTGCTACGGTACATCTGCTGTACGAGCGCTTCCAATTGATCTTTCACGGGGAGTCTCGCTTTCCGTTTCTCGCCGATGCTACTTATGGTTGATGTTTAAGTGCGTGCGAAGACGTACTCTCTTTGCGTCGTATGTAATCCAGCCCCTGATAAAATTGCGACCGCAATTGCGCAGGCGCAATCCAGATCGCTGCCCTTCCTACTACCAGGAAGTACGGCGCCAGCGCCGAACCTTGCAGCAATCTTGACGTGGGCGTGAACGCCGTCATGCTCACCAGAACAATAGACACCAGTAAACATCCGCGCAGCAGGCCCAGAATAGCTCCCAGAAATCGGTCAATTCCTCTGAGTCCGGCCTCTTTCATCATCCAGCGAACGATCCTGCCCAGCACGCCCGCGATTACCATCACCCCAAGAAAGATGGCGAGAAAAGCAACAATCTCGATCAGCCATCTCGAACTGACGTAGGAAGCGAAATGTCCTGCGACGTGCTGGTACTGCCACGCGGCAATCACATACCCAAATACCAGACCTGCAATACCAAATGCTTCCTGAAAAAAACCCGAACTCGCTGCCAAAACAATCGAGACCAGCACCACAATCACAATGATGAAGTCTGCAATGTTCAAGCGGCGCTCTCCTTCAACGGCGAGGCGCCGAGCCTACACATCCAACTCTCGTCCGGTCAGTTGCCGGTACGCTTCCACGTACTTTTCGCTCGTCTTCTGCGCAACCTCTGAAGGCAACGCCGGCGCGGGAGGTTGCTTGTTCCAGCGGATCTCTTCGAGATAGTCGCGGACGTATTGCTTGTCGAAACTTTGCTGCGACATGCCGGGCTCATACAGATTCGCGGGCCAGAAGCGCGAGGAATCGGGCGTGAGTACTTCGTCAGCGAGCGTGATTCCCGCCGCTGTGCGCCCGAACTCGAATTTCGTGTCGGCGATGATGATCCCCTTCTGTCGTGCATAGTCGGCCGCCTTCTTATAGATCGCGATGCTCAAATCCCGCAACTGGCGGGCATCTTCGGGATCGACAAGCTGCGCCATCCGCTCGAAAGAAATATTTTCATCGTGGCCGGTGGTCGCCTTCGTTGCCGGCGTGAAAATCGGTTCCGGCAATTGCTCCGATTCGCGCAGCCCAGCCGGAAGTTTGATTCCGCACACGCTGCCGTTCGCCTTGTACTCTTTCCATCCCGAGCCGGAGAGGTAACCGCGAACCACGCACTCAACCGGAAACATTTCCGCACGCCGCACCAGCATGGAGCGGCCGCGGAGCTGGTCGGCGTAGCGCTTCACCTCAGCGGGATATTGGTTTACGTCTGCCGTGACCAGGTGGTTTGGCACAACGTCTTTCAGGAACTCAAACCAGAACAGCGAAAGCTGTGTAAGCACGCGGCCTTTGTGCGGAATTCCCGTCGCGAGTACGTAATCAAAGGCTGAAATGCGGTCGGTGGCCACGAACAGCAGATGGTCGCTGCCAACCTGGTAAACGTCACGCACCTTGCCGCTGGCAAAGAGTTCAAGTTCCGGAAAATCAGTTTGCAGGAGAACGGAATCGAGAGTTTGGGTAGTCATGAGGAAAGTTTAGATGTAAAAACCGTCGCGTATTCTAGCCGCTCAGAATTTTTTGTCAACGGCAGAGAATGATACACAATTTTCAGCTTCCCCGTTTTCCACCATCAGGCGATTGACAAAGGAAAACTCCGGTGAAAGCAGTGGCTGGCGCGGTGTTCAGAAGAGAGTGGTTGTGGAAAATCAATCGTTGCTTGACGCTGTTCTCCTGAGCGAAGAAAGATCATTCGCTTCGCGAATGATCTTCACAGTCGAAGGACCTATGCAACTCGCAATCGTAGGTTCGCGATGATGTTGATTTTCGCTACGCCGTCGCGCCAAACCTCACCGACACCAGCTTCGAAACGCCCGGCTCCTGCATCGTGACGCCGTAGAGCACCGGCGCGATGCTCATCGTCTTCTTACTGTGCGTGATGAGCACGAACTGTGTCTGCACGCTCATCTCTTTCACCAGCTCAGTGAATCGGCCGATGTTCGCTTCATCGAGCGGCGCATCGACTTCGTCGAGAATGCAGAACGGACTCGGCTGATATTGGAAGATTCCCACCAGCAATGCGAGCGCCGTCATTGCCTTCTCGCCGCCTGAGAGCAGCAGCACATTCTGCAGCCGCTTCCCCGGAGGCGAAGCAACCACATCGATGCCGCTCTCCGCGCTGTTCTCTTCGTCGGTCAGGCGCATCATGGCATTGCCGCCGGCGAAGAGCTTTTTGAACGTGACCTGAAAATTTTCGTTGATCTTGTTGAATGCCTCTTCGAATTTTTGCCGCGAGAATGTGTCGATTTCTTTGATTGTCGCCTGCGTGTTCTCAATCGACTCGAGCAGGTCCTTTCTCTGCGTATCCAGAAACGCCTGGCGCTCCGCTGTCTCCTTGAACTCTTCGAGCGCCATCATATTGACCGGCCCCATCGCATCCAGACGCGAACGCATCTCCTGGCACGCTTGTTCTTCGGTGACGAGCTCTTCGCCTGATACGCGCGCCAAGGTCATGTCGGCCATCAACTCGGTACGCGGCGCGCCCAGATCATTCAGGCAGGTTTGAGCAAGATGCTCGGCATCCGACTGCAGCTTCACCGCCGCGGTGGAAGCTTCGGCTTTGCGGTCGCGCAATTCGTCAATCGCTGCACGCGCCTCCCGCACGAGGATCTCGATCTCCTTGAGGCGGGCACGCACCTCCTCCGATTCGACCTGCAACAATCCAGCCCGCGTTTCGCACACGTTGCGCTCCGAGTCGAGGTCGAACAAGTTGCCCGCAATCTCCAAATTTTCCATCTCCCGTTCCGACTTCTCTGCCGCCGCTGCTTCGATTTGTGAAACCAGCGCGTCGATTCGGCCCTGCATTTCTAAAACGAGCTGTTCAATCCTTTGCAGCGATGATGATGCCGAGCGGTGCCGCTCCTCAAGCGTGGCAACCCGCGCCTGGCGTTCCGACACCGATGCGGCCGCAGTGTTGCGGTTCTCTCGGTGTTGTGCAAGCTGCTCGTGCGCCGAACTGGTGAGTTGTTCGAGTTCAGCCCGTTTCGTCTCAAGCGAAGCAGTTTCCTGTTGCCGGGCAAGAATGATTTCCTCGTGTGTCGCACGCTCTGCCGCCAGCCGCGCGAGTTCCTTTTCACAAACCAACCACCGCTCCCGCACCCGCCCCATCTCGGAGTCAAGCTGGCGCAGCGCATGGTCCGAAGTCATCGCCTGCTTTTCCGATTCCCGCTTGTCCGCTTCCAGTCGCTCAAGCAGCAGCGTCAAATCTTTGATCTCACGCCCGAGATTAAGTACGCGCGTCTCTTCCTCGCGCAGCGCCTGCCCGAGTTCCGCCAGGACCCGCATCACGTCTCGCAGCTCGCGTTTCATCGAAAGCGGCCCTTCGGCGCGCTGCTTTCCGCCGGTGACGGTCACATTGTGAAAACATTCGCCGGTTTGCGAGAGGAAGAATGCGTCTGGATTTTCCAGCGCCAACTCGCGCGCAAAACTAGGATCCGGGACAATATAACCATCACGCAGCTTGGGAAGGATTACCTCGAGCGACTTCCCGAATCCATCCAGAACCCGAATCGTGCGCTTCAGCGGAACAATGGAATCGTGCGGCGGCCCGGCCTGACTGTCGGGAACTGCGAATGAAAATCTGGCTTGCGAGTCCTCCGGATGGACCAGGAACGTTGCGCGCCCATCGACATCCGAGCGGAGCAAACGCAATCCTTCGTCAACCGCACCCCACGACTTCACAACGATGTAGTTCAACTCGTCACGAAGGAAATCCTCGACCACAGATTCATATCGCGGCTCAACTTCCAAAAAGTCTGCCAGCACTCCCACCGGGGCACTCGTCCCTTGCATTCCGCCGGATTGGAACAGGCGCCTGACGGATTCGGTTGAATACCCATGTTCCGCAATCACCGCTTCAAGTGAACTCCTCTTTCCCAGTGCCGACGCGTATTCTGCGCGCAGGCTGTCAAGGTGGCTCTTCCCTTCTGATTCCTGTCGCCTTTTCATCGCGAGCAAGTCGCGCGTTTGGGCAATTTCATCGGTGAGCGCAGCTACTCTTTGCGAAACGGATTCGAACTCCAAGGCAATCTGTCCGCGCTCGCCGCCAAATATTTCCGCTTGGGTGCGCGCAGTGGCCATTTCTGCGTGTAGTCTCTGTGACTCGCGATCCGCGGCCGCCATACGCTCTTCGGCCTGAGTAAGCTGATTACGCAGATTGGCAAGCGACGCGACGCAATCCAGGATTGCAATCCGTGACTGCTCCTGCCGGCGTTCGAGCTCTTCTAACGCACCTTCTGCGAAGCTGGCCTGCTGCTGGCTGGCCTCAAGCTCCTGTTGGGCTGCAGCCACATCGGCTGCCGCAGAATTCAGAATTTGACGGTTCGAACTCAGCTCTTCTTCGAGCACAGCCAGTTTCGCGCGCGCCTGCTCGATCTCTGCTTCTGACGAAGCTGTACGCGCCGTCAGCTCGTTGCAACGTTCCTCGTTGTGCCTGCGCTGCGCCCGATTGCGATCAACCTCCAGCTTGATCTCGTTTAAACGGCCGCCGTTTTCACGGATTTCTGTTTCAATCGTGTATCCACGCTGCGTGCGCTCAGAAACTTCCGCTTCCATTTCGCGAAGAGAATCACCACGCTGCCGCATTTCTTCATTGATCGAGTTGATCTGCGCATCGAGTTCCGCGCTTTGCTGATCGAATTGTGCAAACTTGCTCGCAACCACAACCCGCAGCTTCGCCCGCATCTCATCGCGCAACCGCGCATACCGTTCCGCTTTTGACGCTTGCCGCTTCAGCGAATTCATCTGCCGCGTGACTTCGTCAAAAATGTCGTTCACGCGGGCAAGGTTCTGCTTCGCATCTTCCAGGCGCGCTTCGGCGAGACGCTTCTTTGTCTTGAATTTCGTGATCCCCGCCGCTTCTTCGATAATTGCGCGGCGGTCCGTCGGCCGGCTGCTCAGAATCTGTCCAATTCTCCCCTGCTCGATCAGCGCGTAAGACTCCGGTCCAAGGCCAGTTCCCATGAACAATTCCTGGATATCGCGCAAACGGCACAATTTTCCATTCAGCAGATATTCACTGTCGCCGGAACGGAATAGACGCCGCGTGACTGCGATCTCGCCGGCTCGAGAAGGCTGCTGATTGAACTTCCGTCGCCGAATCTTGAGGACCACATGACTGGAAGTATTGGAATGGGTAGAGCTACGGTCCGCGCCGCCCACAGAAGATTCGGGATTGGGGGTACTGGCAGCCTGGGCCGTACTTCCATTTTTCACCAAATGGATAGCAAAAATCGGCTCATCATCAGGAAATGCAATTGAATTGACATTGACTTTCGACCGCGGCACTTCGACTTCCTCTGTCTGTCCCGGCTGCGATTCCTCGGTAATTCTTTCCACCTCCTCAGCCGCTCGCGCGCGAATCTCAGCTTCATCCCAATCTTCCGCCGGCATCTCTTCCTGCAAGTCAAGCTCGGTCGGATCATTCTTGTCCGCCCCGTCATATACCTGGGGATCGATCAGCGTCAGCGACACTTCGGCCATGCCCGTCGGCTTGCGATCGCGTGTGCCGGCAAAAATCACGTCTTCCATACGCGAGCCGCGAAGGGTCTTTGCCGACTGCTCCCCGAGCACCCACGAGATCGCGTCGGCAATGTTGGATTTCCCGCAGCCATTCGGCCCGATGATCGCCGCCACACCTTCCCCGTGAAACTTCAGTTCGGTGCGGTCACAAAACGACTTGAATCCGAGAATCTGGAGTTTTTTCAGTTTGAGCAACGTGCACTCCCCTTCCACCCTGTCATCCCCAGCGCAGCGGGTGAACCGCGACGTGGGTCAACCGCAAGCCGAGGAACCTGCAGTCCTGTTTGATGTGAACGGAACGAAGAACAACTCGTTCGAGAGCGATACCGATAGGACAGGTTTACCAATTAGGTTCCTCCACGCCTTTCAATCATCCCAAGCGCCCCGGCTGGAGTGGACGCGGCACAACTTGCAGCTAATGTAGCGGCCAATTCTCGCCGGGGTCAAGTGATAAAACACCATATGTTGTGGGTAACTAGTCCTAAACCCAGCATTTTGCTGCACCTATGCAACATCGCTACGGTTCAGGCCTATGGATCAGAAAGGAGGGGAGAAACGCGAGAGCAGAAATAGGCTATAGCAGGTATGTGATGCGATCAATTGAATTCGAGAACAGGGTGCAGCGTGAACGCTGAATTGCAAGTCCTTCAATTCCTGAACTTGCCAAGTCCAAGGTGCACCTCAAACGTATTGATCCCTGGATTCAGGCGGCTCAACCCGGCGTCGGAAATGTGCAAATAACGGGCCTCGACAGTCCAGGCAAATCGCCCACGCAAAAAGTGCAGGCCAAAGGCCGCGGCCGGAGTGAAATTCACGCTTGAAGTCCGCGGCGGAACATCGTGGGTTGTGAAAAGAAGCCCTCCGCTGAGTTCGGCGTATGGAACGACGCTGCCTCTTCGTTCAAAGTTCCATTTCAAGTTAAGCGGATTTACGCCCGCTCCGTACACCGTATTCGAACGCTGAAAGATCAGGTATGCCGGCACAGCATCGATCGCGTACTCGAACTTGCCCCTGAGAAAACTCGGACCGTGCGAGTCGAGCAGCACCCAGCCATAACGCAGCCCAGCATCCCAAATTCCAGTATCCCCCCGGCCGCCAGAAACGGAGTGCCCGCCGGAGGTCCAAACCTGAATTTCTGATCCTCCCTGCTTAGGGCCAATTTGTGCGGAAGCGGCGAGCGTAGAAACTGACACTGCCAAAGTCGCGATCAGGAATATTTGAGAAGCACGGAGCAACGGGCCGTTCATTTCCGGAGTAGTCCCCGTTGCCGCATCCACGTGGCAAGCAACGTAGGCCATTGTCCAAGCGATGGATCGGCCAAGTCCAGCCCCACTCCATGCGGGC
>DAIPJJ010000179.1:0-8626 GCA_036770325.1 Terriglobales bacterium | reverse complement strand
AAATCCGCTTCGCTGGAATTCCGAACTCGGCACAGGTGCGAATCAGCACCTCTTCCAATCGGCGGACATACTCAATCACGCCCAGAGTTCTTCGGTTCGGGTTTTCCGAAGGGAAACTTCGTAAATCGAAAATTGGATAAGCAACGAGCTGACCCGGTCCGTGGAACGTCACGTCGCCGCCGCGGTCGCATTCACATACTTCGACGCCGCGCTGGGCAAGCACCTCTGGAGCAGCCAGAATGTTTGCTGATTTTGCATTGCGGCCGAGAGTAATTACGGGTGAGTGCTCGAGGAGCAGAACGACATCACCAATACGACCGTCCTTACGCAGAGAAATAAGCTTCTCTTGCAGGCGCATGCCGGTGGCGTAATCGATGGTTCCGAGTTGGAGAATGGAGATCAAATTCTTAGCCACGGATGAAGACGGATTCACACGGATAACAAATACAGGCCGATTTAATGCTTCTATTATCCGCTTTGTTAGTCGGCTCCGCTGATCTGAACAACAAAATCTCCGATCCGTGTTGATCCGCGTGAATCCGTGGCTGCGAAGTTCACGCGTTTATCGCCAGCCCATACACGCTGTTCGACGCGTCTAGCATGGCCTCCGCCAGCGTCGGGTGTGCGTGAATTGTCCACATCAGGTCTTCGACTGTGGCTTCCAGCTCCATCGCAGTTACGGCTTCAGCAATCAGTTCTGTCGCCTGCGGGCCGATGATGTGGACGCCCAGGATTTCGCCATACTTCGAATCCGAAACGACCTTGATGAACCCTTCGTGCTCGCCAACAATCGACGCGCGTGAATTGGCAGTAAACGGAAACTTCCCGACTTTCACGTTGTAGCCCTGCTCGCGAGCCTTCGCTTCGGTCAGTCCTACGCTGCCGATTTCCGGATGGCAGAACGTCACATTGGGAATTCGCAGCAGATTGATCGGCTTGTCTTCTTTCTTCGCAATTTTGGAGACCGCGACAATGCCTTCCATTCCGCCGACGTGCGCCAGTTGCGGCGTGCCCAGCACGATGTCTCCAATGGCATAGATACCCGGCTCAGCGGTCTGCATCCATTCGTTCGTCTTAACGAATCCACGCTCGGTCTGAATCTTGGTCTTTTCCAGGCCAATGCCATCAGTCATTGGCTTACGCCCAACCGCGATCAGTATCTTTTCTGCTTCAAGCTTCTGCTGCTTGCCATCGGCGGTAAAGGTGACCGCCACGCCGGCTTTGGTCTTCTCTACCTTCTCGACTTTTGCGCCTCCGTGAAAATTGATTCCACGCTTGCGATAGACACGGGCTAGTTCTTTCGAGACTTCTTCGTCCTCGAGCGGCACCATGCGCGGCAGCATTTCAAGAATCGTGACCTCGGTGTCGAAGGATTTGAAGATCGACGCAAACTCAACCCCAACCGCGCCCGAACCCACTACGATCAGCGATTTTGGAACTGCGCCAAGCTTGAGAATCTCAATGTTCGTCAAAACACGGTCTCCGGGCTCAAGGCCCGGGATCATGCGGGCTTCAGAACCGGTCGCGAGCAGAACGTTTTTCGTTCTGAGTTGGCTCTTTTTTCCATCTGCAGTCACTTCGATGGTATGCACGCCATTCTGTGCCGGACCGGTCAGCTTGCCCAACCCTCGGACGGTTTCAACTTTGTTCTTGCGCATCAGGAACTGCAGGCCTTTGGCGTGCTTGTCAACGATCTTCGTCTTACGCTCCAGCACGGCTTCCCAATTCAACTTTCGAGAGGCGACGCCTTCGATCCCATACTCTTGCGCATCTTTCAGGTGGTCCCACAACTCAGCATTGAACAAGAGCGCTTTGGTCGGAATACAGCCCACATGCAGGCAGGTGCCGCCGAGGTAGGGATCTTTCTCGATCAGCGCCGTCTTCAGGCCATACTGCCCGGCGCGAATCGCCGCCGTATATCCCGCCGGCCCGCTGCCAATTACAGCGACGTCATAGATGGTTTCAGGCAATCTCGTGCTCCTCTAAAGCAAATGGATGAGTTCAGGCAAACGAACGATTCTAGCAGGGGAGAGTGTTTGCTGATGCGGGCCGCGAAAGCTTTTACCTCAGTGTTCGCAGAGCATTCACGAGTTCGCGCGAAGAGCTTGCTCAGCGAACTCGTGCATTTTTCCCTGCGCTCTCTGCAGTTAAAGGCTTTTCGAGCCGGAAATCGTCGTGCGGTGCTCGGAACTGATCGTCCCACCGACTCGTATAATCTTTTGAGACAACTCGCTATCAGGAGCTTGAGCCATGCATCTTGCGTTCTTCTTTTTCCCGATCTTCGGCTTTGGCTTCGTCCTCTATTTCCTCCCGACGATCATCGCCTTCGCACGTAGCAAGCGTGACGCTGTCTCGATCCTCGTGCTGAATCTCTTACTGGGCTGGACGGCTATCGGGTGGGTGATTGCGTTAGTTTGGGCCTTGAAGCAGGACGTGCCAGTTGCGATTCGATAATTCCACCGAGAGTGATTGTGACCGCAACAAGAGCGGAGTAAAAGCTTTTAACCGCAGAGTTCGCGGAGCATTCACGAGTTCGCGGAGAAGAACTTGCTCGGCGAACTCGTGCATTTTCCCCTGCGCCCTCTGCGGTTAAAGGCTTTGTCGTGACCGAACTCCCGTTCGGCGTCAAATTTCAATTACAATTTCGCCTTCGAGGAACGCCATGAAACACCGCAAGTTTGGGCGCACCGGAGTCGACGTCAGCGACATTGGCTACGGGCTTTGGGGAATGAGCGGCTGGAGCGGCTCTGATGACAAGCAATCGATTGAGGCGCTGCAGCTTTCCGTCGATCTCGGCTGCAACTTCTTCGACTCCGCCTGGGCCTACGGCGACGGCAAGAGCGACGGCCTTCTCGGCCAGACTATCGCCGAGAACAATGGCAAGCGCCTGTTCTCCGCATCGAAAATTCCGCCGAAGAATGAACGCTGGCCCGCGCAGCCGAACTACAGATATCACGACGTCTTTCCGCCCGCCCACGTTTTCAAATACGCTGACCGGATCCGCCAGCAACTGGGCACAGATTCGATCGACTTGCTGCAGTTTCATGTCTGGACCGACAACTGGACCGACGAGCCCGACTTCCGCAAGACCGTCGAGAAGCTGAAAAACGACGGCACCATCCGCTACTTCGGCCTGAGCCTGAATCGCTGGGAACCGGAGAACGGGATCAAAGCCATCCGCACTGGCCTCGTCGATGCTGTGCAAGTGATCTACAGCGTCTTTGACCAATCGCCGGAGGATGAGTTGTTCCCTCTTTGCCAGGAACTCAACATCGGCGTGATCGTCCGCGTGGCTCTCGACGAAGGAAGCCTGAGTGGAAAGATGACTCGCGACACGAAGTTCCCAAAAGACGACTGGCGCTCGGGCTACTTCAATCCTAAGAACCTGGCGAACACCATGGATCGCGTGGACAAGCTGAAAGAAATTCTACCGTCCGGAATGTCGCTGCCCGAGATGGCGATTCGATTCACGATCTCACACCCCGCCGTGAGCACGACGATTGTTGGCATGCGGAAGCTCGAACATGTGCGTGAGAATTGCGAACTGAGCGACAAGGGCCCGCTCAGTCCAGATCTGCTGAAGGAATTAAAGAAGCATCGGTGGGACCGCAAGCCAGCGCCCTGGTCGGACTAGCCTTTGTCGCCTCGCAATTGAACCGACCAGAATCCAGAACTCGCGCTATTGCGTCTTCCGGCCCTTTGCTTTAGGGGTCTCCGAGCTCAACGTGCCCTCGGTCGTAATGCGCGTGGCCTTGCAGACCTCTTTGGCCACTTTCAGAGCAGTTTCGCGCAGCGGCGCGCCGTCGGCGATGACGGAACTGGCAGCGAGGGTGAACTGGACCGCGTCTTCCTGTCTGTCGAAGTAGAGCACAACCTGACTTGCTGCCATGGCAGGATCAACCTCCGAGAATTCGTTACCGACATAATAGGGCGGAATCGAGAAAAGAACGTGTACTGACTAGGTGCCTTTTCAGGCGCTTGGAAACTCGAAGGTACATTCCCTTCCGGTTCGAGCGAACCGAACCGCCTTAACACCCCTACAGCATGAGCCCGAGAGCATTTTTAAGCCGGCGAATGTAAAAGGAATGTAGAGCAATCCTGGCTCCTCGGCGAGGTTCTGCTCTGCTGTTCCTTTTGCCACTTCAGTAACGGCAGGAGGGGGTGCACCATGAAATACATTTCGATCATTGCTACTAGTCTGCTAGTCACGGCCGCGGCGTTTGCGCAGCAACCCGCGTCGCAGTCTCAGGCGCCACACTCTGAGAACGCGCAGCGCGCCCATCTGCTCTCATCTGATCTGGTCGCATGGTCGTTCATGCAGGAGCCACAGCAGCCGGAGAGCAAACCCAATCAGCAGCCCACGCCTGACCCGACGCCGGAAACGCAGCCGCAACAGAATCCAACACCTTCGCAGCCGGGCGGGCAGCAGACTTCTCCAGCCGCGCCCGAATCCGCAACGCAGGCGCCCACGGCACAGACCTTCACCGGAACGATCGGCAAAGAGGCCGACAACTACATTCTGAAGGTCTCTGACACGACTTCCTATAAGCTCGACAACAACCAGCAGGTTCAAACATACGAAGGCCAGCGCGTGCAGGTCACGGGCACGCTCGATCGCGCCAGCAACCTGATTCACGTGGAAAAAGTCGAGCCGCTGTCGTAAAGCAGTTGCCAGTTGTCAGTTGCCAGTCTGACCACGTAGCTACTGACCACTGATCACTAGCCACTGCCTCTAGTGCTAGCATTACTCCTTCATGTCTGCACCGGATTCCCGCTTTGTTCGCGCCTGCAAAGCCTTGCCCGTTGACCGCACTCCCGTCTGGTTCATGCGGCAGGCCGGGCGTTACATGCCTGAATATCGCGCCGTGCGCAAGCAGCATTCGCTGATCGAGATTTGCAAGAATCCGCAACTCGCCGCTGAAGTAACAATTACAGCGGCGGAAATCCTGAACGTGGACGCAGCGATTATTTTTGCCGACCTGCTCCTCCCGCTCGAAGTCATGGGCCTGCCATTTCATTTTTCTGCGGGTGAAGGGCCGGTGATCGAACGCCCGGTGCGCACGACCGACGACGTCAAGCGATTGAAGACCGATTCGGCTTCCGACCTTAATTACGTTGCGGACGCCGTCCGGCTCGTAGCGCGGCACTTTGGCGAAAACTTGCCGGTGATCGGATTCTGCGGCGCGCCCTTCACCCTTGCGAGTTACATGATCGAAGGCGGCGGCTCGCGCCATTACGTCAATACCAAGACTTTGATGTATTCGCAGCCGCAAGCCTGGGATGAGCTTCTGCGCAAGCTCGTGACCGTGACATCCGAATACGCGATCGCACAGGTGAAAGCCGGCGCGGATGTCATTCAGGTTTTTGACAGTTGGGTTGGTTGTTTGTCGGTCGGCGATTATCGCCGATATGTTTTGCCGCGCACGACTGAACTCGTCACGAAACTGAAAGCGAGCGGCGTTCCCGTCATTTATTTCGGGACAGACACCTCGACACTTCTCAGTTCGATGAAGCAAACTGGCGCGGACGTCATCGGCCTCGACTGGCGCATTCCGCTCGATGAAGGATGGAAGCTGCTCGGCACCTCCGGCGCAGTGCAGGGCAATCTCGATCCCGTAGCGCTGTTTGCGGACTGGAGAAATGTGAAGGCGTATGCGCAAGATATTTTGTGCCGCGCTGCTGGTCGCCCCGGACACATCTTTAACTTAGGTCACGGAATTCTGCCTGAGACTCCGGTTGAAAATGTGAAGGCGCTTGCGGCATATGTTCAGGAGCACAGTTCCCGCGAGTCTTCGCATTCGGTGCAGGAAGGCGCAATGCGATGACATCGGCTGCAAAGAATGCGGTTTTGCTGCTCGCACACGGCAGCCCGTCATCAGTCGATGACGTACCGGAGTTCCTCCTGCGTGTCACCGGAGGCCGGCCGCTTCCGCCCGAAGCAATCAAAGAAGTCAGCCATCGATACGCTGCAATCGGCAAGTCTCCTTTAACCGAACTCACGTTGAAACAGGCCGAGCTGCTGGCGCAAGAGATCGCAATGCCGGTGTACGTTGGCATGCGCAATTGGCATCCGTTTGTCGCACAGGCCTTAGAGCAGATACAGGCCGACGGTATTCGCCACGCGACCGTGATCTGCCTCGCGCCGCACAATTCGCGTACGAGTGTCGGGCTCTACCGAAAATCACTCGCGGAGAGTTCCAATGCCGGGCTGACCTTCGACTTCGTTGAATCCTGGCATGATCAGCCAATGTTAGTTCGAGCGTTCGCGGAGAAATTGAAAACGGGGTTTAACAAATGTGGGACCGGGGACGGACATCCAGCCATCCCGGTGATCTTCACCGCGCACAGCGTGCCCGAGCGCACCGTGGCCGAAGGAGATCCGTACGAAACTCAGGCGCGCGAGACTGCGGCTCTGGTTGCGAAAGAAGTGGGCTTGGCCCAAGAACAATGTGAATTCGCATTTCAAAGCCAGGGCATGTCAGGCGGGCCATGGCTCGGCCCGACGGTCGAGGACACAATTTTGGATCTCAAGCGGGCCGGACATTCCAGCGTTTTCATTCAGCCGATAGGTTTCCTCTGCGATCACGTCGAGATTTTGTATGACATTGACGTCGTATTCAAAGCGTTTGCCGAGAGGAACGCCATGCGACTCTGCCGCGCCGAATCTCTCAACGACTCGCCGCTCCTGATATCAGCCCTGGCGGACATTGTGCGCTCACGAATGTCGGTCGCTGCAACGCGCTGAACTCGCATGAAAAGGATCGCGATTATCGGCGGCGGCATCTCAGGTCTTTCCGCCGCCCATTCACTGGAAAAGCAAAAAAGAAATGGAGCCCAGCTCGAGTATGTTCTGTTCGAAGCTGGGCCCCGCTTCGGCGGCGTTCTCCACACGGAGCGCATAAATGACTTTGTGATCGAAGCTGGCCCTGATTCTTTTCTCACTGAAAAATCCTGGGCCACCGATCTTTGCCGCGAACTTGGCCTCGGCGATCAGCTCATAACCTCAAATGATAGCGAGCGAAGAACATACATTTTCGTAAGGGGCCGATTGGTTCCGCTGCCTGAAGGTTTGACGCTCATGGTTCCGACTGACCTTGCGGCGACGTTCTTCTCTCCTCTATTTTCCTGGTCCACCAAGCTTCGCATACTTCGTGAGTGGTTTTATCGCCCCGCGCCCAACGCGCGTGAATCGACAGTCGCTGAATTTGTCGCACGCCACTATGGCCGCGAAATGGTCGAGCGCGTTGCTGATCCGTTGCTGGCGGGCGTGTACGGTGGCAGCGCCGATGAACTGAGCGTCAATGCCGTGCTGCCGCGCTTCGCCGAAATCGAAGCACGCCAGGGTAGCCTCGGGCGCGCCATGCTTGCGTCGAGGAAATTGCAAACCACCAAGCGACCGATATTCACTTCACTGAAAAACGGCATGCAATCGCTGGCCGAGGCCCTCCTGGCACATATTCCAGAAACATCGCGCCGGGCCAACTCACATGTCGAGAGCGTCAAACCGGAGTCTGGCAAGTGGCTGATCGTAAGTGGTGAGCGTACGACGGAGTTCGATGCCCTCGTCGTTGCTGCACCTGCGCATTCGGCGGCCACTCTGCTGAATGAAAGCATTCCGCAGCTCGCGTCAGAACTCGAACAAATCAACTACAGCTCATCGATCACTGTTGCTTTGGCTTACAACGAAGCCGCAGGAGTCTCTCTCCCGCCCGGCTTTGGCTTTCTGGTCCCGCGATCGGAGCGCAAGCGCGTGCTCGCCTGCACATTCGTTCATCAGAAATTTGTCCATCGCGCACCACAAGGGTCGGCCTTAGTTCGCTGTTTTCTCGGCGGAAGTCAAGACCAAGAAATAGCAACCCTCTCCGATCAACAAATTGAACGCATTTTGTACCGCGAGCTTCAGGAAATTCTCGGCGTTACGAACCAACCGCTCTTCGCAAAGGTCTATAGATGGCCAAAAGCGATGGCGCAATACACCGTCGGGCACAAGTCTAGAGTAGAACGTATTCGGCAAATCACTTCCGCTCTCCCGGGATTGGCTCTCGCCGGCAACGCCTACAACGGAATCGGTATTCCTGATTGCCTGCGCTCCGGTGCTGAAGCTGCCAGCAAAATCCTGAACGACCTCGCCATCGCGCCGTCGCCCTCCGGGTGATGAATTACGGCAGTAACTTGGCGATTCTTTACGAAACGTTTCACCATCGTCAGGGTTGGTTTTCGTATAAAGAAATTGAGGAGACTTCATATGCGTGCACCCGTCCTGATTTCGTTGCTGCTCTGCGGCTGCCTCGCCTTCGCGCAAAACAAACAGACCGATATGTCTGGAATGGACATGTCCCACATGTCCGGGAACGGCCAAGGCGCGCAGGAGATGTCTGGCATGGAAAACGGCAGCAACGCCGAAGCTATGCACTCCATGGAGGGCCATGACATGGATATGGGCCCGCACATGAGGATGACTGCGATGCGGTCAGTCCAGCCCGGCGACAAGGAGAAGGCCGAACAAGTCGCGCAGGCTGCGCGCGCTGCCGCAGAAAAATACAAAGACTACAAAGCCGCCCTGGCCGACGGATACAAGATCTTCCTGCCCAACGTTCCGCAGAAGCAGTATCACTTCACGAATTAT
>DAIPJJ010000178.1:0-8628 GCA_036770325.1 Terriglobales bacterium | reverse complement strand
AGCTCGATCTACCGGCGGAAGTGCTTGCGGAAATTGTTGAACCTGGTTCAGTGGTGGGAACGGTGTGTGAGACCGCAAATTCCTCGTTACAGAGGACACCTGTCATCGCACCGGCTTCGCACGATACCGGATCAGCCGTGGCGGCGGTGACTGCCCGGGACGGAACGGCATTTCTCAGCTCTGGGACTTGGTCTCTGTTGGGAACTGAACTGGATGCCCCGCTAATCACAAACGAAACTCAGAAATTGAATTTCACCAACGAAGGCGGGGTGTGTGGAACGACTCGCTTGCTGAAAAATGTGATGGGTTTGTGGATGCTGCAATGTTGCCGGAGTTCATGGAAATCGCGGGCGCAGAATTTCGAATATCGCGAATTGATGGAACTGGCATCACGCGAAGCAGGCTTTACACACTTCGTCGATCCCGACGACGAGTCATTCCTGCATCCCGAAAGCATGCCCGACGCCATTGATCGGTTTTGCGCCCGAACACAGCAGCCAAGCCCCCGAACGCCGGGTGCATATGTGCGGTGTGTGCTCGAAAGTCTTGCATTCAAATATCGGATGGTCATTGAAGATTTGGAGCGTGTAATCAAACGTCGGATCGAACAGATCCGAATCATTGGCGGAGGCTCGAAGAACCGCCTGCTGAACCAGTTCACTGCTGACGCCACTGGTAAGCGCGTCCTCGCCGGACCAGTTGAGGCGACAGCGCTGGGCAATGTCGCTATGCAGATTCTTGCGACCGGTGGCGCCGGTTCGCTAAGCGAAGTCCGCGCCATGGTTGATCGGTCATTTCCGACTGAGATTTTCGAGCCGCGGGAGACCGACAAATGGGAGCGCCAGCTTGCGCGCTTCCAGCATTACAGGGAGATGGTGTATGCCTGAGATTCAGGAAATGCTTCACCTCAAAGATCTTTGGGATGAAAATCACGCGCGAAGCCTGGGGGACAATCAGCTTTCGCTCTTGCGTTATCGCTCAAATCTTCTCGGCGCAGACCTGCGCATCACGAATTTCGGTGGCGGAAACACGAGTTCTAAATTCGAGCTGCCTGATCCATTTACGGGAGAACCGGCACGAGTCCTCGCAGTGAAGGGAAGTGGTGGCGATATTGGATCGATCACTGAATCTGGTTTTGCAATTCTCTATCTCGATCGACTGGAGCAATTAAAAGGGCTCTATCGAGGAGAATCGCACGAAGATGAGATGGTCCGGTACTACCCCCTTTCCGCGTTCGGGGAGAACAAGGTTGCGGCTTCCATCGACACCCCGCTGCATGCTTTCTTGCCATTTGATCATGTCGATCACCTCCATCCCGACTGGGCGATCGCCCTGGCCGCGAGCGCCAACGGAAAACAGAAGCTCGAACAATTTAATCGCCAGTTCGGAAGGAAGATCGTTTGGGTTCCGTGGCAGCGGCCGGGATTTGAGCTTGCTTTGCTGATCGAGAAGGCGGTCCGCGAAAATCCCGGAACCGACGGGATCATCCTCGGTGGACACGGCCTGTTTACCTGGGGAAACACACAGCGCGAGTGCTATCTGAACAGCGTTCGCACGATCGATGAGATGGGCGAGTTTATTGCCGAGCACAAGAAGAGGAGACCAGTTGTCTTTGGCGGAGTTGAGATCGAAGCCTCGTCGAACCGTCGCGAAATTGCCCCGCAGATTCTGCCTGTGCTGCGCGGCGCGCTCTCTTCAAACCGGCGTGTAATTGCACACTACACCGACGATCCTGACGCGCTCGCTTTTGCAGGATCCAAATGGGCCCGCGAGTTGGGTGCGCTCGGCACGAGTTGCCCAGATCACTTCCTGCGGACTCGCGTGTGTCCAATGTTCATCGAATGGAATCCGGCAAGAGAAGACGCAACTGTTTTGAAGGAGAAAATTCACAAAACCGCCACGGGATATCGCGCCGACTACAAGAAGTATTACGACGCACATGCGACATCCGAGTCACCAAGGCTGCGGGACACGAACCCGTCCGTCGTAATCATTCCTGGACTTGGGCTGTTCGGCTTCGGAAAGAACAAGAAGGAAGCGCGCATCACAACCGAATTCTTCATCAATGCAATCCATGTGATGGATGGCGCGAATGCGCTCGAAGATGGGCCGACGCCTGCGCCCGTGCCGCAAGCAAGAACCGCAGAACAGTCCAAAGAGTTCACGCAATTCCATAATTATGTGGCCCTCCCGCGCTCCGAGGCATTTCGTATCGAATATTGGGCACTCGAAGAAGCCAAGTTGCAAAGAATGCCACCGGAAGCTGAGTTCAGCCGCAAGATCGCACTCGTCGTGGGTGGAGCGAGCGGAATTGGCAGGGAAACCGCGCTTCTTCTCGCGCGAAAGGGCGCGCACGTTGTTGTTGCAGACTTCGATCAGGTTGGAGCAGAGAAAGTTGCAAACGAAGCAGCAGGACTTTCGTCCCGCGAGCAGGTTGTGGACTTCAAGGTGGACCTTGGGTCATCGCAGAGCTTGAGCGAAGCTGTGAAGTTTACCGTCCTTCAATTCGGCGGGATCGACTGCCTTGTGAATACCGCAGCGATTTATCCTGTGCCCGCAGCAGAGGGCGAACTCAGCGACGCGCAATGGTCGAACACATTCCTGCTGAACGTGACCGCGAATTATTTCCTGGCACGCGAGAGCGACTGGGTTTTCAAAGACCAGAATCTGCCTTCATCTATGGTGTTGACCAGTTCGGCAAATGCCGCAGTTCCGAAAAAGGGCAGTGAAGCTTATGACACGAGCAAGGCCGCTCTCAATCATCTTGTCCGTGAGCTTGCAATAAAACTCAGTCCACAGGTGCGCGTAAATGGAATCGCGCCAGCCACGGTGGTTGCCGGTTCGACCATGTTTCCACGCGACCGGGTGATGCAATCGCTTGACAAATACAAGATCAACTTTTCAGAAAATGAGAGCACAGAGGAACTGCGCAACAAGCTGGCTGATTTCTATGCTCAGCGAACCTTGACGAAACGGCCCATCATGCCCCGGGACTGCGCGAACGCAATCGTGTGGCTGCTTAGTGATGAAAGTGCGAAGACGAGCGGCCACATAGTTCCGGTAGATGGCGGTCTGAGCGAGGCGTTCTTGCGCTAGCCGCTGAATTCAAATATTGGAGAAAGTGCTGATGAGGAAGTTCGCATGGTTTTCGGTTTTTGTTTTGTCCGTTTATTGCGGAGCTGAGACTCAGAGCTGGAAGATTGATCCGAACCACACTGCATCACAATTTGCGGTTCGGCACATGGGAATTTCAACTGTGCGCGGCATGTTTGAGAAGACGACCGGAACAGTGAACTACGATCCCGCCGATCCGGCCAGGACTTCGATTGATGTCTCGATTGATGCTAATAGCGTGAACACGCGCGTGCAGATGAGAGACAACGATCTGCGCAGTCCGCATTTCCTGGATGTCGCGAAGTTCCCAACTATCACTTTTAAGTCGACGCATGCCGAGTCAGCGGGCAGCGGCAGGTTAAAAGTAACTGGCGACTTGACCATCCACGGAGTGACTAAGCAGGTAGTTCTCGACGTGGACGGGCCGTCGCAGGAAATCAAGGACCCGATGGGAAATCTCCGTACCGGCGCAAACGCGACCACAAAAATTGATCGTAAGGACTTTGGAATCACCGCCGACCCGGGCGTGGTCGGAGATGAAATTCAAATTACGCTCGACATCGAATTGACGCGACCGGCGAAATGAGATGGCAAAAAAACGAGTCTGCTTTGTATTGCAAGTAAATCCCG
The DNA here is from genome assembly GCA_036770325.1 of Terriglobales bacterium. Taxonomy (GTDB): domain Bacteria; phylum Acidobacteriota; class Terriglobia; order Terriglobales; family Acidobacteriaceae; genus Gp1-AA145. The sequence continues at coordinate 4,884 of DAIPJJ010000178.1, read as the reverse complement.
ATCGATTGGAAGAGTACAAGCGCCGGCATCGCGCCGTGTGGCCGGACATGCTGGCTGCACTTCGTGACACGGGATGGGGCAACTACTCGTTGTTTCTACGCGAAGACGGCATGCTGGTCGGCTATCTGGAAACTGAAGACTTCGAGCGTGCGCGCGCCGGCATGGCGGGGCGAGAAGTGAATGAACGCTGGCAACGTGAGATGAAGGATTTCTTCGTTCAGCCTGCCGGCCTGCTTCCTGATCGTGCTATGCAACCGCTCGAAGAAGTGTTTCACCTGGATTAACACTAAGGCCATTATGGCAGCGAATCCCGGAATTGGCGTCGTTTATCACTGGCTGGGCGGTCTTGCATCGGGTAGTTTCTATGTCCCGTACAAGGGCGTGAAACGCTGGGCGTGGGAGACCTACTGGCTTGCTGGCGGCTTCTTCAGTTGGATCATCGCGCCATGGATTCTTGCAACTTTGATGACGAACGATCTGCTGGCAGTCCTGCATGAGGCGCCATGGTCGGCCCTGTTCTGGGCATGTTTCTTCGGACTGTTGTGGGGAGTAGGCGGCCTCACGTACGGACTCACCATGCGCTATCTCGGTCTGTCGCTGGGCATGGCCGTCGTGCTTGGCCTCTGTGCAGCATTCGGGACGCTTATGCCGCCACTCTTCCGCGGAGAATTCTTTACTCAGGTGCTCGGCACAACTTCCGGTCGAGTCATTCTGTTTGGAATTTTCGTGTGTCTGATCGGAATAGCTACAGCGGGACTGGCAGGCGTCTCCAAAGAGCGCGCCATGTCCCCCGAACAGCAAAAGGCCGCAATTGAAGAATTCAATCTGCGAAAGGGAATCGGCGTTGCCATTCTTTCCGGAATCATGAGCGCCTGCTTTGCCTATGGGCTTGCGGCCGGAGATCCGATCAAAGCGCTCACCTTGCGGCACGGCACGAAGGAGTTGTGGCAGGGGCTTCCCGTCCTGGTCGTAGTTCTGATCGGCGGCTTCATCACGAACTTCATTTGGTGCCTGATTCTGCTCGCGCGCAACAAAACCGGATATCAGTACTTCACGTCTCGCATTCGGCAGGGCAACAACAAACCAGAGACGACGATTGAGACCGCAATTGATGCGCCCAGCCGCGAAGCCGTGGAGCACGCCGGGCCGTCGCGCCTTGCGCAAGCGGCGGTGATGGTTCAGCCTGTGCCGGCAGCTTCCGAAGTACGTGCGCCCATGCTGCGCAACTATCTACTTTGCGCGCTCGCCGGAACGACCTGGTACTTCCAGTTTTTCTTCTACACCATGGGCGAAAGTCAGATGGGGCGCTACAAGTTTTCCAGTTGGACGCTGCACATGGCCAGCATCATCATCTTCGGAACACTCTGGGGCATTGGTTTCAAGGAATGGAAAGGCGCCGGAACTCGTGCAGGCATCCTGCTTAGTCTGGCTCTGTTCCTGCTTGTCGCCTCGACTGTAATCGTCGGCTATGGAAACTACCTTGGATTAGCCACCGCGCATTAGCCAAATCTCTCCGGTCCTCAAGACCACTGCACTAGCGTGAACGATCGTGCCGGAACTTGAAACCGTGTACGGTTATTGCTCGTTGACGGCTTCTCGAATGCCTGCGGTTTCACCTTCTCCGGCGACTCGAAACTGTTGACCGCTTTCAGATCGTCTCCTGTAAGCACCATCGAAGTCGCAACGCCTCGTGGGGCGGAATCTTCCCACACAACTTCGACAGTCCGGGGCTTCGACAAATCGCGATTCAAGATAAACAACGACACTTGCCCATTTGCCGGGTTCAGCGTCGCTGCCGAATCAATGTAAGGCACGGGATCCATGTGTTCGGCCTGGTATGTCGGCGACTGCACCAGAACCTCGAGCACGTTTCCGCTGGCGTATTGAAGTGCCCAGCTATACGGATAGAAAATTGTCTGCCGGAACATTCCATTCGCATTCGTCATGATCGGCGCAATCACGTTAACCAACTGAGCGAGGCATGCGATCTTGATGCGGTCTGCATGGCGCAGCAGGGTAATGATCAGGCCGCCAACCAGCAACGCGTCTTCGAGGTTGTAGATTTCCTCGAGAAGGTGCGGAGCCTCTTTGCGATGACCATTTACAGCATCTCCCGAACGCTCGCGATACCAGACGTTCCACTCATCGAAAGAAAGCCATAATTGTTTCGGCGAACGCTTGTGACCGCGCACGAGGTCACAGACGGCGAGCGTCTCTTCGATCTGGCGATCCATGGTCAGGTTCAGGGCCACAAATTTCTCACTGCTGCGGCCAGTTTCTTCCGGAGTGTTGCCAAAATAGCGATGCAGTGAGAGGCCGTTGATGTAGTCATAACATTGCTCCAGCACTTCGCGGTCCCACTCGAGATATGTCGGCATAAAAGGGCCGCTCGATCCGCAGGCAATCAACTCGACCGAGGGATCCACGTAGCGCATCTGTCTGGCGGCATCCTGTGCCTTCATACCGTATTCGGATGCGGTCATGTGGCCGATCTGCCAGGGCCCGTCCATCTCGTTGCCCAGGCACCAGTGCTTCACTTTGTATGGCTCCGCGTATCCATGTTTGCGGCGCAGCTCGCTCCACTCCGTTCCTTTGTCCACGTTGCAATACTCGACCAGCGCCGCTGCCTGTTCGGGCGTTCCGGTGCCGAGGTTCAGGCCCATCAGTGGCAAGGTTCCCACTTGCTTGCACCAGGTCATGAATTCGTTTGTGCCGAATTGATTCGTATTCAAAGAATTCCACGCTTTGTCGAGGACTACAGGCCGGTCTTTCTTCGGACCAACTCCGTCCAGCCAGTTGTAGCCGGAAACGAAGTTGCCGCCTGGATATCGAATGATGGGCACGCGAATGTTCTTGATTTCGTTAAGCACATCAGTACGAAAGCCATTCGAGTCGGAAAGCTTGTTTCCGGGATCATAGATTCCCTCATAAATGGCGCGGCCGAGGTGCTCAAGGAATGATCCGAAAAGGTTCCTATCGAGCGGCGAAATGGCGCGGCGCGAGTCAATGAATATTCGCGAAGGTTCGGTTGAGGACTGCGTCTGACCGAAAAGATATCGGCCAAATGCGGTGCTCGTCGAATAAGCAACTCCAGCTTTCGCGATCTGACCAAGGAAATCCCGTCTCGTATTCGAAGAACTCATCATGCCTCCGCCTGCCCAGCTTTGAGAATTGATGTACGGTGCGAGAAGGTAACACAACGGGGCGAGGAAAGTAAACGTTTACGCATGAAATTTTAAGCCCCGAACCAAAACACCACCAATAACGCGTAACTAGTTTCCCTTAAGAACTGTCTCTACCAGATCACCAAGTTGCTTCGCGGAGAATTCGTTTCCTTCGAGATTCGCAATCAACCGCCCTTTCCGGTTGAGGATGGCGGTGTGCAGCGAGTGATCCATCAAGCCCTCATCCGGGAAGTAGTCCTCTCCGAACAAGTTGCAGACGCGCCGAATGGCAGATTCGGAACCGGTTAAAAAATGCCAGCCATTGGGGTCAGCATGATACTGGTTTGCGTACTTTTTCAGAACGTCGGGAGTGTCGTGGACGGGATCAAAAGTCACAGTCAGAAGCAACAAGTCTGTGCCAATGCGGTTGTGAAACCGTTCCTGCACCTTTACGAAATTGTTCGAACTGCGCACACAGAAATTCGGTAGAGCGCAACGCGTGTAGACGAAATTCAGCGCCACGATTTTCCCTCGCAGCCGTGAGAGCGTGACCGCCGTGTTGTCTTCGGCAGTCAGCGTGAAATCCGGCACAGGATCCCCGATTGCCACCGTCTTTTCCGATCCTGCAGTGGCTCGTGCCAGCAGCTTCAGACGCCGCGCTGCTGCCGGGTCGGGTTCCAGACCCTGGTAAAGATGCAGGCGAACCGATTCCGCGATTGCCGAATCTTTGTCGACTACCAGGGTGAAATCCACCATCCTTCCCGGTTTCAAGACTTCGAGGTCTTTCGCCTCTCGCACTGCAATGGGCATGGTCATTGCTTCCATGTAACCGGGAATTCGATCGCAGGAGACCACCGCGACTTTGCGCTGAGGGTCAACTTTTACCACCAGTCCACTCGCGAAATAGCGTTGTTGAACAGTCACAGAACCGGTTAGCAGAGTCCCGAGGAGGAATGCAGTGATCAGCAACGTGTGCTGCGACCTCATTTTGTTGCTCCCGTGCTGCTTTCGGTACCCTTTGGCAAGGCAGTAGCTTCGTTTCTTGAGCCGCCGAAGCGAAAAGATTTTCGCTCTAACTTCTCAAATCTCGACGCGAATTCCTTTATCTCGATGAACTGGTTTTTCTCCACGTTGGCAAAGTTCTGACGAGTATTGCTGGCTGGCCACCAGATTTCCAGGTTCAAAATCCGCGCCGCCTTTCCAAGACCAATGTGCTGCTCCAGGGGTGACGCTCCGAATGAGCCGCCACTGCCTACAGTGCGATAGATCGCCCGCTGCTTTTTGCCATCATTTTCGACCGTAAGCTTAATGCGCGCTCCAATCGCCGAACGATTGCTCTTGACGCCGGCCAGCTTGACGTTAATCCAATCGTTGCCGCTCCCCGGGTTCTGAAACAAGCGAAAAGCGTGCGCATCGCCCGGCACTGCGCCGCCAACTTCTTCGAGCAGATCTTCGTTTCCATTTCGTTCGATATCAGCAAACGCAACTCCATGTCCTTTGTGTAATTCTCCCGTGCCCGAGGCCGCAGTCACGTCAGTGAAAAACTTGCCTTCGTGGTTGTGAAATAAAACATTCGGCAGCAGCGAACCGTACGAAGGATTGCCTGTTCCCAAGTAAATATCGAGGTAGCCGTCGTTGTCGATATCGCCGAAATTCGATCCCATTGGCATGAACACGCGGTTCAAGCCAACCTCTTCCGTGACGTCTCGAAATGTGCCGT
>DAIPJJ010000295.1:0-3102 GCA_036770325.1 Terriglobales bacterium | reverse complement strand
AGTGAAGTACAATCTGACTGTTTCTTACACGACCGATGTTTCGCAGACTTCGCAGCAGGTCATACGCGCGGAATACAACGTTTCTAAAAACGTTTCAATTGTTGCCATCCGTGACCAGAACGGTGTCGTCAGCTTTGACGTCAAAATTCGCCGGCGCAAACGTTAGCCAGCCGCAAGATAGCAGTCGCGCGCATCCAAAGCATAATGTCCAATCCGGAAACAATCGAAAAGGGCGATTATCAGGCCGAGCGGCGGGAGATGGTTGAGTCGCAACTTCGCGCGCGTGGCATTCACGATGAGCGGGTGCTCCAAGCCATGCTGCGTATTCCTCGTCATGAATTCGTACCAGAGCAGTTCAAGACGTCCGCGTATGCCGACCATCCGATCCCAATTGCAGAAGGGCAGACGGTTTCTCAACCGTTCATCGTCGCGGCATCCTTGCAGGCACTTGAGCTTAGGGGAGCGGAATCGGTGCTCGAAGTTGGGACGGGCTCCGGATACCAGACCGCTCTGCTGGCGGTACTCGCGAGGGTGGTTTACTCCATCGAGCGTCATGTGGTACTGGCACGTGGAGCGGAGGCCATGCTCGCAAAGCTGGGACTCGCAAATACAAAAGTTCTAACGGGGGACGGCAGTCACGGAATTCCCGATTTCGCGCCGTACGATGCAATATTAGTTTCAGCAGCAGCTCCGAGTATTCCGCAAAGCCTGCTCGCACAGTTGGGCGAAGGTGGCCGGATGGTGATTCCGGTGGGACCTCCGCATGCCCAGGTACTCCAATTGGTGCGCAAGCAAGAAGGGCGCCCGATTGTCGAAGCAATCGAGGGCTGCCGCTTCGTACCGCTCATCGGAGCCGAAGGCTACTGACTTCTTTTACAATGCCGTGTGGCCCTGCTGAAGAACCTTCGCGTCACGCTGGAAATGATCAAGTGGGAGCATTCGGTATTCGCGCTCCCGTTTGCGCTTTGCGGGGCGATGCTCGCGGCAGGAGGAGTTCCTTCTGCCCGTCAGATTGTCTGGATTGTCGTCGCCATGGTTGCGGCGCGATCGATGGCGATGTCGTTCAACCGGCTTGCAGACGCGTCCATTGACGCTGCCAATCCGCGTACGCAAACACGCGCCATTCCTGCCGGACTACTTACTTCAAACTTCGTTCGCAACTTCGTCATCGTCTCCGCGGCAATTTTTGTCTTCGCAGCATGGGAACTGAACCGGCTCGCATTTCTGCTTTCGCCTGTGGCGGTGGCAGTCTTGCTGCTTTACTCGTACACCAAGCGTTGGACGCGCTGGTCCCATCTGGTGCTCGGTTTCGCGCTTGGCATCGCACCGGCGGCCGCATGGATCGCAGTACGCGGCTCGCTCGATCCGCGGATCCTTCTCCTGACCGCAGCGGTCACGTTTTGGGTTGCGGGATTCGATGTACTTTACGCGTGCCAGGACTATCACTTCGACGTGGGAGCTGGGCTGCATTCGCTTCCACGCTATTGCGGAATCGGCAATTCATTGTGGATTGCCCGGCTACTCCACCTCTCGATGCTATTTCTACTGGTTGGGCTTGTCTGGGTGTTTAGTCTCGGAGCGTTTGCAATCATTGGCGTGGTTGCGGTTCTTCTCCTGCTCACATACGAGCATTCGCTGGTCTCGAAGGACGACCTCAGCAAGCTGAACGCCGCTTTCTTCACGATGAACGGCATCATCTCCGTAATTTTCTTCGTGTTCGTCGCGCTCGACTTGCTTCTTCGGCATTCAAGTACAATGTAGCCCAATTCAAAGGATGGTCATGAACAAACTGCTCTGGATGTTCTGCGCACTTGGTTTCGTGATGTTTGTCCTCAATGTTTCCGTTGTTGCCCAACCCCCTGCACCGCTCGTTTCTCCTGAGGTCCAAGCGGACAATCACGTCACCTTCAGGTTTCGTGCTCCGAATGCGGCCAAAGTTGAATTGGAAATCGAAGGTCAGACTGAGCACGTACCAATGCAAAAGAACGAACAGGGAATTTGGAGCGCCACCGTTGGACCCATGCAACCGGACATTTACGGCTATGCGTTTATTGCCGATGGCGTCGGACTCATAGATCCTTCCAATCCGTTGATGAAGCCGAACTTGCTGAACACGGAAAGCGCCGTGCATGTGCCTGACCCGTCGCTTCCGTGGGAAGTGAACCAGGTGCCTCACGGAGTCATCCATCACCACTTCTACCACTCGCAGATGGCGAACGACGACCGGGATTTTTACGTTTATACGCCGCCTGACTATGGCAATTCGAAACGCGATTATCCGGTGTTGTATCTGCTTCATGGGTTCAGCGATGACGCGAGTGGCTGGACGGCAGTCGGCCACGCGAACGTGATTCTGGACAACTTGATCGCACAAGGAAAGGTACAGCCCATGATCGTCGTGATGCCGCTGGGCTATGGCGACTACGACGTGATTCGCCGAGGCTGGGGATCATGGGGGGATAAAGATCTGGCGCGCCGAAACCTTACTAAGTTCACCGACATATTGCTCTCGGAGGTAATGCCGCAGGCAGAAGGTATGTACCGGATCAAGAAGAATCGAGAGTCGCGGGCGATTGCTGGACTTTCGATGGGCGGCGCCGAGTCATTGCTGACCGGACTTAACCATCTCGATCAGTTCGCATGGATTGGCGCGTTCAGTTCTGGCGGAATCGATCTGGCAGATTTTGCAACTGAGTTTCCCGGAGTCGATGCAAGTGCGAATAAGAAACTGAAACTCCTCTGGATTGCGTGTGGAACTGATGATCATCTGATCAAAGTGAACCGTGATTTCAAATCGTGGTTGAAAGACAAAGGAGTACAGTTTACGGATATTGAGACCCCTGGCATGCACACGTGGATGGTGTGGCGGAGAAATCTTGCCGCGCTGACGCCGTTACTGTTTAAGTAGAAGCATCACTTAACCGCAGAGGTCGCGCACACTGGCCTTTGCATGATCGATTGAACGCTAGCGCAGCATGCGCACCGGTGGCCAGCTCTGCGATGCTCCGGAGAACATGTTCACGGTTTTCTCCAATCGTCTCGTTCCGTCGTGGATCGCAATCTGGTGCGGCTGATTCACCTCGTACCCATCCCAAAGCGACA
>DAIPJJ010000177.1:5454-8648 GCA_036770325.1 Terriglobales bacterium | reverse complement strand
GAAGTCATTCTCATCAAGCTCGCCGGAGGCATGGAAGAAGCCGCGCACACGAAGACCGATGCGCAAGGCAAGTTCTCACTGCCGCTGCCGGACAACGGAATGCACCTGATACGCGTGGTGCACCAGGGTGTTACTTACCACCAGCCGGCGCCCCCCGGAACATCGTCCGTCGATGTGAAGGTCTATGACGTCAGTCCGAAAGTACAGGGTGTCAGAGCAGTCGCCGATCTGATGTACATACAGGCCAGCAAGGGCGATCTCGCAGTCATGCGCTTGTTCGCGGTTGAAAACTCGTCACAGCCGCCGCGCACGCAGATGAATGATGCGAATTTCGAGTTTTATGCGCCCGAGGCTGCCGAGATCGAAGATGCGCAGGCGCAGACTGCGGGCGGCCAGTGGGTGAATACGCAACCGACGCCGCAGAGGGAAAAAGGACGATATGCGTTCGTGTTCCCGATTCGTCCTGGGCAGACCCAATTTCGCGTGACCTATCGCTTGCCATATTCCGGCAAGGCCACTCTCGAGCCGAAGCTGATTTATCCGTTGCAGCATTTTGTGACCATCATGCCGCGCTCGCTCGGGTTCACTCCGAGCCGCACGGGAGTGTATGAAGACAAGCAGCCGCCCGATTTGCCGGATGCGATTGCAGAGGTGGCCAGCAATCCCAAGCCAGGGCAGAGTCTCGCGTTTGCAATTTCGGGCGAAGGCACGCTGCAGGACCAAAGCCAGAATGCGTCGAACCAGGGTGGCGCATCTGCTGGAAGCACGGCATCGTCCAATAATCTGCCTGGCGGAGGCTTGGGAAAACCTGGCGATGATCCCGACCCGATGGACCAATACCGCTGGTGGCTACTGGGCGGATTGGGAATCGTGCTCGCCGGCGGCGCGGTTTACATCACTCGCGGAAGAAATGCCGCCCCTGCTCCTGCTGGCCAGGCCCCAAGCTTCTCAACCTCGCCAAACTCACCTGCTCCGCGATCCGGCAGCACGCTGCTCGATGCATTGAAAGAAGAACTGTTCCAGCTTGAGCTTGAGCACCAGCAAGGGCAAATTTCCGATCAGGACTACGCGAGCGCTAAAGCTGCACTCGATCAGACGCTGGCGCGGGCGATCAAGCGGAAAAATTAGAGCTTTCAGCCATTCCGCAAACGTCGGTACCCACTGCGGTATTCGTGGGTGCTGGAAAACAATGGCACTGAACCGTACAGCCTCGATTTAGCATCTATTTTCCTGAGGGGCTATTTATGGGGAATACATTCAAGACCGCGTTCCTGCTTACCGCGCTCACGCTGCTGCTGATGTTCCTGGGCCGGATTTTTGGGGGCCAGAACGGAATGCTGCTCGCGCTGGCCATCGCGGCAGTGATGAACTTCGTCTCCTACTTCTATTCGGACAAAATTGCGCTTGCCATGTACCGCGCGCAGCCGGTGACACGTGAACAATTGCCGAGGGCGTATCAGATCGTCGAGCGGCTTACGCAAAAGATCGGCATCCCCATGCCGAAGATGTACGTCATCCCGACCGATTCGCCGAACGCCTTCGCTACGGGTCGCAATCCGCAGCACGCATCGGTTGCCATGACGCAGGGAATTCTGAACCTTCTTAACGACGAAGAACTCGAAGGCGTGCTGGCGCATGAACTCGGCCACGTGCGCAATCGCGACATTCTGATCAGCTCGATTGCGGCGACGGTCGCCGGTGCGATCACTTACCTGGCGGAAATCGCGCGCTGGGGAATGATCTTTGGCGGCTATGGAAACGATCGCGAAGAACGCGGAGGCGGCGGCTTTGGCGCGCTGCTTATGCTGATTCTCGCGCCCATTGCCGCGTTCCTGATTCAGCTCGCAGTTTCGCGTTCGCGTGAATACCAGGCGGACGAGACGGGAGCACATTTCACTGGCAATCCTTACGCTTTGGCCAGCGCTCTCGCCAAACTGGACGCCTACTCGAAGCGCCTGCCGCTTCCGGCGACTCCATCTACTGCGCATCTTTTCATCATTCAGCCGTTCTTAGGGATGAGCCTCGGGAGCCTGTTCTCCACTCATCCGCCGACAGCCAAGCGGATCGAGCGGCTGACGGGCAGGCCGGCTGAATACACAATGCAGTAACGCAGTGGCTAGTGGTCAGTGGCTAGGGGCTAGTAAAACCGGTGGAAACTTGGGCTATTCCGCAGCTACAGACCACTAGCCACTAATCACCAGCCACTTTCAAAACACTTCGGTAACCAGGTTCGCCTGAACACCGCATAGTAGAATCGCGCTCATGTCCCCGGAAATGGTGATTGCCGCGTCGGATCGGGCTTCCCGCCTTGAAAGCGAACTCAAGAAAGTCATTCGCGGTAAGGATGAAGTCGTCCGCCTGGCGCTGGTTTCGGTCCTCGCGCATGGGCATTTGCTAATCGAAGGCGTTCCTGGAGTGGGCAAAACGACTCTGGCCCATGCTCTCGCTCGCCTGCTCGGATGCAGCTTTCAACGCGTGCAGTTCACCAGCGATATGTTGCCTTCGGACATTATTGGTATTTCGGTCTATTCGGCGACGGAGCAGAAGTTCGAGTTCAAGCGCGGGCCGGTATTCACCAACATTCTGCTCGCAGACGAAATTAATCGCACTACGCCGAAGACTCAATCGGCGCTGCTCGAAGCCATGAACGAAGGCCAGGTCACAGTCGATGCGATTTGCCATCCGCTGCCGCAGCCGTTTCTGGTGATCGCTACACAGAACCCCGTTGAGCATCACGGGACGTATCCTTTGCCGGAATCGCAACTGGATCGATTTTTGATGCGCGTACAAATGGGTTATCCGGACAGCTATTCCGAGCGTCAGATTCTGCGCGCTGAAGCTGGTACTGCCCAGCTCGAAAATCTGCAGCCAATTCTGACCGGTGCAGACGTGCTCGATATGCAACAGCGAGTCCTGCAGGTGGAAGTCGATGATTCGCTGGTGAGCTATGCGCTCGAAATCGTCGCCCGCACGCGCAAACACGAGAAGCTCACCCTCGGCGTTTCTCCACGCGGATCGCAAATGTTGTACCGCGCCGCGCAGGCGATGGCTTTTCTCGATGGCCGCAGTTTCTGCGTGCCCGAAGACTTCAAGCCGCTTGCGGTTCCGGTCTTCGCCCACCGCGTGGCCATTCACGGAATGAATTCCTCGGGTCTGAAAAAGTCCGTTCGTCCAGAAGAAGTGATTCAGGAAAT
>DAIPJJ010000177.1:0-5354 GCA_036770325.1 Terriglobales bacterium | reverse complement strand
TCAGCACCTGGATCGGTTCCCTCATCTTCTTCCCTATTGTTGCGCAGACCGCTTTCACTGAACTGCCTTCGTCACACTTGGCCGGTCTTGTCGTGAGAGGATCGCTTATCAAGCTCCACTGGATTGGAATTGCCTGCGGGCTGATTTTTCTCGGCTGCTCGCTCGCACACAACCGAGTTGTGCTCGGCAGAGGCCGGGTTTTCGCCGCGAGTCACGTGCTCGTCGTATTGATGCTCGTACTCACCGCCATCTCGCAGTTCCTGATCATCCCGCGTATGGACGCGATTCGCGCCTCAGCAGGAGAGATCTCCCTGATCGCAACAAATAATCCTCTGCGCCTACAGTTTGATTCCCTACACGCCTGGTCGGTGCGAATTGAGGAGACGGTCCTCGTGCTTGGATTGATCGTTTTGTACTCGGTCGCGCGACGGATCACCTCTCGGGCATAAGCTTTAAAAAACGTTTATTCTGTCGTATCGCGCTTCTGATTCCTCTGTGGCGCGGGCCTGGAGGGCCGCGCCTACACGTGCGCGGATATCCCCAAAAAGCTAAGAGCCAGGAGCTAACAGCTAGAAGCTTCTCTATGAAAACCGGCATTATTGGCCTGCCGCAGGTAGGCAAGACATCGTTATTCCGAATTTTGACGAAGGCGAACGTCGCGGCATCTTTCGCGAATCCGCGCGAGGCGCACATTGGAGTCGCCAAAGTTCCGGATGACCGGCTCGACCGGCTGGCGGCGCAATACAATCCCAAGAAATTGACGCACGCGTCAGTTGACTACGTCGACGTGGGCGCGATCGGGCAAGAGGCGCTGAAAGAATCAGGCTACATAGGACATCTGCGCCAGGTAGATGCGCTCGCGCACGTGGTGCGTGCGTTCGAGGACGACTCGATTCCGCATGTTGGGCCGGTTGATCCGCTTCGCGATATCAAGAATGTCGAATTCGATCTCATGGTCAGCGACCTTGGGCAGATCGAAAAGCGGTTGGAGCGCGTGGAAAAAGATTTGAAAAAAATGCGCTCAGCCGACCTCGAAAAAGAATTTGAGTTGCTGAAGCGTGCGAAAGCTCATCTTGAAACCGAGCGCCCGCTGCGGGAACTGGAGATGACGCCCGAGGACAAGAAGCGTTTTCGTGGTTTCATGTTCCTGAGCGAGAAGCCGATCCTTTACGTGCTCAACATCGGCGAGAGCACCGAACTCGGCAAAGATTTGGAAAGCGCGGTACAGAAGTACAAATTACAAGACGTCGCCTCTCGACTGAACGCCGGAGCAACCGCCATTTGCGGGAAGGTCGAAGCCGAGCTTTCTGAAATGAGCGATGCTGATGCGGCGGAATTCCTTTCGAGCTACGGGCTCACGGAAAGCGGTTTGGCCCGGCTCATTCGCAAGAGCTACGAGTTATTGGGACTGATTTCGTTCTTCACGATCGGCGAAGACGAATGCCGCGCCTGGACGATCCCAGTGAACACAAAGGCAGCGCAGGCAGCAGGCGCAATTCATTCTGATCTGGAAAAGCACTTCATCCGCGCCGAGACCATTCGCTGGGACCAGCTTCTCGAAGCGGGGTCCGAGGCCAATGCTCGCGCCAAAGGCATCCTTCGCCTCGAAGGCAAAGAATACATCGTGCAGGACGGGGACGTGCTGCACATCAGGCACTCGGGGTAGAGTGATTTGGTAATTTTAGAATCTCGGAATCCGAACGGGACGTACTACAGTCGCGCAGCGACGACATTTGATTAGCCCAGCACGTAAGTGCTGGGAAACCTGCCTGACTGATACGAGTCCCCCGCAGGGGACGGCACCTGATTCCCAAATTGAAACGAGCACAGGCGGGTTTTTTGAGATTTTTGTATGCAAGCGGCCGTCCATGATCGAGAATCTCTCGCATGTCGCATACATATTGCGCCAGCTACTTTCACGTCATCTTCTCAACAAGAGATCGGCGAAACATAATCGCCGACTATTTACGGCCTAGGCTTTGGGCCTATATCGAAGGAACAGCGAAGCACCTCAGTATCGTTCCCGTCGCCGTTGGAGGAACATCGAATCACGCGCACCTGCTGCTCGCGCTCAAACCGAACATGACCATTGCTGAGGCGGTGCAAAAGTTGAAAGCAAACTCCTCGCGCTGGATGGGTGAGCACGGATTCTCGTTCGAATGGCAGAAAGGATACGCGGCTTTGAGTGTGAGCCCCTCGCACTTGGGCAACGTTCGTGCCTACGTCCTTAACCAGGAACAGCATCATCGCACCCGAACGTTCGAACAAGAATTTCTGGCATTGCTTAGGAAAGCCGGCATTCCGCATGATGCAAAACAAACGCTCGCAGCGTGAGTGCCGTCCCCTGCGTGGACTCGACTCTCAAGCGGCTCGGTTCCCAGCACTCACGTGCTGGGCTAATCAAATGTCGTCGCTGCGCGACTGGCATTTTCGTTTCACGTAAGTTTTACCCGCCCAATTCTCTTCTAGAGAAATCGGTGGATAGCGGCAAGGGTTGCCCGTTTCAGCGCAAAACGTTGACCGCGACTGTCTGTAGTTTGTCCAGCAGCATCGGCCCAATCTGCGAAACTGAGCCGGCACCCAACGTCAGAATCATGTCGCCTTCGCGAGCTCGTTCGGTTACGGCATTCACGGCATCTTCGAATGAGCCGGTGTAACGAACAAAATCCCCACCCTGTCGCACAGAACGCGACAAGGGTGGGGCAACCGCTTTTTCTGAGATTCGCCGCGCCAAGGCTTCTCCCGTGATTCCTTCGATCGGCTGCTCGCTTGCCGGATAAACATCAAGCACGTACAACGAATCGGCGTCGCCAAACGCGGTCGTGAATTCGTCCATCAGATCGCGAGTGCGGGTGTAACGATGCGGCTGGAAAATGACGTGAATCTTGTGATATCCGCATTGCCGTGCCGCAGCGAGGGTAGCGCGAATCTCTGTCGGATGATGGCCGTAGTCGTCGATCACAGCGATTCCGTTCACCGTACCCCGCAACTGAAAGCGCCGATCTACTCCGCGGAAGTGTTCGAGTGCTTCGCGAATCTGCGGAACCGGAATATCCAGCCCGACGCCGACCGCGATTGCGGCGGTTGCGTTGAGCACGTTGTGAATTCCAGGGACATGCAGTCGAAACTCACCGAGATCTTTGTCGCGGAACTTAACTCCAAACGAATTCACGCAGGGGCGTCCGGGCGCACGGGATTTACTATCGTTCAAAGTGATGTGGAAGTCAGAGCCCTTGCGCGTCCCATAACTCACCATCCTGCGCTTCAACTTTGGCACAACGCGGCGGAGAATCGGATCGTCGTTGCAGGCGACCACGATCCCATAAAACGGCACGCGATCCATGAAGTCGAGAAACGCGCGTTTCACATCCTGCATGTTGCGATAGCAGTCCATGTGCTCGCGGTCGATGTTGGTGACGACCGCGATGATCGGCGAGAGCTTTAGAAAAGACCGGTCGCTCTCGTCGGCCTCGGCAACAAGATATTGCGAGCGCCCGAGCCGCGCGTTCGAGCCCATTGCATCGACGCGCCCGCCGACAACGACCGTCGGATCGAGGCCGCCCGCCGCGAGCAAGGCAGCGATCATTGAAGTGGTCGTGGTCTTGCCGTGCATGCCGCCGATCGCAATCCCATATTTCAGGCGCATCAGTTCAGCGAGCATTTCGGCGCGCTGAATCACAGGGATGTGCAGGCGGCGTGCTTCTTCGACTTCTAGGTTGTCGGCGGAAATGGCCGAGCTGGTTACGACGACTTCAACGCCAGAGATATTTTCTGCGCGATGCCCCTCGAAGATGATTGCCCCAATAACTTCGAGACGATTGGTAACAGACGACCGCTTCAGATCGGAACCGGAGACTTTGTAGCCGAGATTCAGCAGCACCTCGGCAATGCCACTCATGCCGATGCCGCCGATGCCGACGAAATGGATGCGCTGAATTTTGGCAAACATAAAAGCAACTGCTT
Source organism: Terriglobales bacterium (assembly GCA_036770325.1). Lineage (GTDB taxonomy): Bacteria > Acidobacteriota > Terriglobia > Terriglobales > Acidobacteriaceae > Gp1-AA145. The sequence goes on along the minus strand of DAIPJJ010000177.1, from coordinate 1,391 downwards.
CGCCACGGATTTACGCGGATCAACACGGATTAAAGCAGATCAACGAACAAAAAACCCAAATCTGTGTATATCCGCGTTAATCCGCGTCAGTCTCTTGAAGTTCGATTCCTCCCACTTTCGCTGCCAGCTCTGCAATTTCTTTCGCAGCATCCGGATGCGCCATGGCCCGGGCCGCATCGCTCATATGCGAAAGCCTCGCCGCGTCCTGAAGCAAAGCACAAACCGTATCGACCAGCCATACTTCGTCGAGCTTCGTCTCTTCGAGCACAATCGCGGCATGCGCCTGTTCCATGGCTTCTGCATTGCGCCGTTGATGATCATCGGCAGCGCGCGGAAACGGAACGAAAATCGCCGGCTTCCCTGCCGCGGCGATTTCGGCCACCGTGCTTGCACCCGAGCGGCACAAAACCACATCGGCACGAGCGAAAAATGCTGGCATGTTATCGATGAATTTGTGGACCTCGGCGGAGACGGCGACTCCAGCGTATGCGGCTTGCACCTCATTATAGTCACGCTCGCCGGTCTGATGAATGATGTGCAGATTCGGCAAACGCTTCGTTAGTTCCGGCAGAGAGCGAATGACAGCTTGATTTATCGCGCGAGCGCCCTGACTTCCGCCGAAAACAAGGAGAGTTGGCGAATCGGGAGAATACGACTTCTTGGGAATTTCGAAAAATGCCGGCCGCACCGGAACGCCAGTCACCACCGCATTGCGAAAATTTTCAGCAGTTTGCTGAAAGTGAACTGCGGCGGCGGAAACGAACCGCGCAACAACTCGGTTGGCAAATCCTGGAACAAGGTTCGGTTCGAAGGCGAGAGTAGGTACGTGTTTCAACAGCGCCGCCAGCATCGCTGGACCTGAGGCGTATCCACCGACGCCGATCACGACATCCGGTTGAAACTCGCTCAACATTCCCGCTGCAGCAAAAACCGCTCGCGGAAGGTCGAATGCGGTTTTCAGGCGAGTTGTAAAGCTCACCCGATTCAGCGCGCCGACTTTCACCAGCTTTAAAGGAAACCCTGCCGCGGGAACAAGCCTGTTCTCGAGGCCTCGCGCAGTGCCGATGAATAGAACTTCAGCCTGGTAGCGCTTTTGCAACTCCTGCGCGATGGCGAGCGCGGGAATCACGTGCCCGCCAGTGCCTCCGCCCGCGAGAATGGCTCTCATAGTGGGAATATAACCGAACGCCCAAGAGGTTCGTCGAAAGCATCACCACATCGGTTGTCTAATTGACAACATGCGGGACGCGGTCCTTCCGTCAGGTCCCTCTCACGCCTGCAGCGCGCTCGGGATGACCCGAATGAGGTTTCACTCAGCCTGTTTCGTAATGTTCAAGAGCACACCAATGCAGCCCAGCGTAATGAATAGAGAAGAGCCGCCATAGGAAATC
>DAIPJJ010000176.1:0-8735 GCA_036770325.1 Terriglobales bacterium | reverse complement strand
CCCCATTCCAGTTGAAGAAATCATTGCGTCAACTGACGCGACAATTCGCATCGCGGAGGCGATTCGTCGTGACAGCGAAGTCAAAGTAGACTCGGCACCGGAACGGATAGCGGCACCACTGGTCTCGTGATGAGCTCTTGATGGCTTAGGTTCCGCTCACGCATCGAAAAGCAAGTTCGATGCTATAGTCGGGCCAGTTTTAAGTCCGCTTCCGACTCCGTGAGGTCGCTCAACTACTACCGCCGGATTTGCCGCGCCTACCTGCTGCCAGGCAACAGCCACCTGAGTTTTTGGCACGATTCTGCCGAGTTGAACGCCGGCGCTCCGGTGCACGTTCTCGGCGAATATTACATGACGTTCGCAGAAAAGGCGTCGTACGCCGGACCACACGACACCAGCGGAATTCCACTGCTCGACTATCACGGCAAGATCGGGATGCAGCATAACCCGATCGCGATTGCGCAATGGGGGTTGGGAAATTTCAACCTGTTCAGGCGAACTGGCGATGCTCGGGCTCAGGAGAAATTCCTGCGAGCCAGTGATTGGTTATGCGAGAAGCTCGAGCCGAATTCGAAAGGTGTGCATGTTTGGAACCACCACTTTGACTGGGAGTACCGGCGGACGCTTAAAGCCCCGTGGTATTCGGGGCTGGCCCAGGGGCAAGGCATTTCGCTTCTGGTGAGAGCGCATGCGGAAACGGGCGAGCGCAGGTATCTGAATGCGGCGGTGCTGGCATTTCGCAGCTTTCTTGCAGAAGTCAAAGACGGCGGCGTGCGGTTTCGCGATCCCCACGGGAATTCGTGGTTTGAGGAATACATTGTTTCGCCGCCTACGCACATTCTGAATGGATTCATTTGGGCGGCTTGGGGCGTGTACGACTATTTTCTGGCAACCGGCTCGCGCGAGGCCATGGGCTTGTTCGGTGCGGCGGTCAAGACGTTGCAGGAGAACCTTCACTGCTACGACCTGGGGTTTTGGTCGCTGTACGAGCTCTCGGGCACGTGGCTGCCAATGATTGCCAGCCCTTTCTATCACCGGTTACACGTGACGCAATTGCACGTAATGCACCGGATAACTTCCGAAACTATTTTTGCCGAGTACGCGAACCGTTGGGAGGCGTACGCGAGAAACAAGTCAAAACGCACGCGGGCGCTCTGCTACAAGGGCGCATTCAAACTCTGCTACTACTGAGGTCCCTCTGAAGATCCTCTACATCTCACAATATTTTCCGCCGGAGATGGGAGCGCCGGCGGCGCGCGTTTCCGAGCTCGCGCAGCACTGGAGTTCAGTTGGGCACGACGTGCAAGTGTTGACCGGCTTCCCCAATCATCCTGACGGTGTGATACCCCCCGAATACAGGCGGCATTTTCGGCGGCTGGTTTACCGTGAACACGTAGAACGAGTGAAGGTTGTGCGCTCCTGGCTCTTGCCGTTTCCGAATCGCAAGTCATACGAAAGAATTCTGAATTACAGCTCGTTTTTTGCATCGGCGGCAATTACTGGCTCATTTCTTGAGCAGCCAGAAGTCGTGATCGCGAGTTCGCCGCAATTGCTCGTGGGCCTCTCGGGCTGGTGGATTGCCAGACTAAAGCGGGCGCGGTTTGTGCTCGAAGTGCGCGACCTGTGGCCCGAGTCGTTGGTCGCGGTCGGCGCTGGAAATCCGAATTCGTTTCTGTACCGGGCGCTCAGCCGAATCGCGGGATTCCTTTATCGCAAGGCCGATCACATTGTGGTCGTCACGCCGGCGTTTCGCGAGCATTTGATCCGCTACTCGGGAGTCCCGGCGGAAAAAATTTCGGTCGTCACGAATGGAGTTGAGACGCAGTTGTTCGCGCCCCGAAAACCAGACAATGAGATTCGGCGAGTTCTGAACGCTGAAGGAAAGTTCGTGGCTTCCTTTATCGGAACTCTCGGGATTGCACAGGGGCTTGAGACCGTGATCAGCGCGGCTGAAAAGCTGCAAACTACGCATCCCAATATTTTGTTCGCGATTGTTGGTGATGGTGCAGAGCGAGAACGGCTGGTGAATATCGTGACAGCAAAAAACTTGCGCAACGTTCGCTTTGTGCCGCAGCAACGTCATGAAAAGATACCAGACTACATTGCGGCTTCTGATGTCTGCCTGACGCTGCTGAGGAAGTCGGAGGTGTTTGAGACTGTTATTCCAACCAAAATGCTCGAGTTCATGTCGTGCGCGAGGCCGGTGATTGTAGGCGTCGCAGGACAGGCAAAGCAGATTGTGGAACAGAGCGGCGCGGGGATTTGCATCGAGCCGGAGACCGTGGATGAACTTTGCGAGGCAATACTAAAGTTTCAAAGAGACCTCTGGTTACGCGAAGAACTGGGCAGAAATGGCCGTGAGTACATTCGCAAGAATTTTTCGCGAGAGCAAACGGCATCTGATTACCTTGAAGTATTGGCGAGGTTGACAGGGCAGCGAGAGAAAAAAGCTACAGCCGCTGCTTAAGGACGAATCGCGACGATGCCCACCGAAGTAGCGAGTTGCACGGCAGCATCGGCGGAGCGTGCCTGCAGTCGCTTGCGTGCGCTGGTCGGCACGAACAGAATGTCGTCGGCCTGCATCGGCATGTCGTTCGCTTTGGCTTCCATCAACTTCTTGAGCGGGACAGGGACCATGCTGAGTCCGTTGGGTCCTCTGCGAACAATGCGTACGGCGCCGAGCTTGGCAGTGGAGTTCGTTCCACCGGCCAGCGCAATTGCCTGAAGCACGCTGATATTGCCGCTATCCATCAGGAACCCGCTGGGGCGGCTCACATCTCCAACCACGTAAACGACGTCTGCGCGGCGAACGATGACAGTATCGCCAGGAAAAACTGGAACATTGCTCTCGGGGTGGTCCTGAAGATTGTGAGAGATTGCGACCACGATAGGCGCCTGTCCTCGGCGTGTAATGGTGATGTTCTTGCCCGCACGTTCGGTAAGCCCACCTGCAGAGGAAATCAGAGTAAAGAGCTTCTGATCCCCGAGCACCGGATAGACGCCGGGTTTAGAAATCTCGCCGAGCACGCTCGCTCCCTGGGATGTGTATTCCTGCACAAAAATTTGAACGTGCGGATTCTTTACGAAGCCGCCGTCATCGAGCCGGCGCTCAATGATGACTTCGGCTTCATCGATGGTGAGGCCATCGACGTGAACATTGTTGATAAGGGGCAGCGAGATATCGCCCTCATTGCTGACGCGAATTCTGGTGTTGAGTTCGGGTACGTTGTAAACCGTAACTTCGATCAGATCGCCGGCGCCAAGACGCACTGCAGAACGGGCGAGTGAGGCGGCTTCAGGAGCCGCAAGGGCGTTCTTTGCAACTACAGGCGGATTAGCCGTGTTTACTGGCACGGCAGTTTGCGCGGTTACGTTCAACGAGAAGAAAAGCAAGCCAGATGAGAGCAATCGCGAACCGCAATCAGTCGAGAATAGCCGCATTTTCAGGTGGAGCATAACACAGGGAATCGCTGCTGAATGCTGCAACCGCAAGCCGGTACACAATTCGGAAACAGCGGGTATCCACAGAGAGAATAGTTCCTGGAAGCCGGCAGCTTTATAGTCGGAACAAGTCTGCCTTCTGCGGGGCAGACGCAGCTCGCGTTCGGATTCACCCACGCAGTTCCGAGGGGGGACTGGGTGTGAGGGTTCTGGTTCTGGGGTTCGGCAGCTCGCTAGTGCTGTCATTCATTCTCACGAAGTTTGTGCGCGATCTCGCGATTCGGCGAGGCTGGGTTTCGGCCCCGGCGAATGCGCGCCATTTACACAATTCTTCCGTTCCAAGGCTGGGCGGAGTCGGAATCGTGTTTGCATTTCTGCTTGCGACGACGGGCGCGCTCATCGCCGCACGATTTGTTTCCGATCCACACGAGAATTTTTCGCTGGCCCCGCTCGCGACCATTCTGCCTGCGGCAATTTTGATTTTTCTGCTCGGCATCTATGACGACTTGCGAGACGCCAGTCCCTATTTGAAATTTCTTGTGCAGGGGATTGCCGCGACGATTTTGTTTAGCGGCGGCATGCGCATTCAGGATTTCCCGACATTCCTGGGAAGACACGAATTTTCCTGGTACACGAGTTGGCTGCTGACCATCCTTTGGGTGATCGCGATCACGAATGCGTTCAACCTGATTGACGGGCTGGATGGACTGGCTGCCGGTTCGGCGCTGTTCTCGACCTTCGTGGTTTTTGTGGTAGCGATGGTCGGAAATGTGTCACTGATCGCGCTGGTGACGTTGACGCTGTCGGGTGCGATCCTGGGATTTCTCCGGTTTAATTTCAATCCGGCGACGATTTTTCTTGGCGATTGCGGGAGTTTGTTTATCGGCTTCATGCTGAGCGCGCTGGCGCTCTATGGCACACAAAAGTCCCCAACAATCATTGCGGTCGCAATCCCGGTCGTGTCGTTCGGATTGCCGATACTCGAAACGTCACTCTCGGTTTTGCGAAGATGGATCAGCGGGAAGCCGCTGTTCGGAGCCGACTGCGAGCATATTCATCACAAGTTGCTTCAGCGCGGGATGTCGCATCGCCAGGTAGTGATCCTGCTCTATGGCGTTTCGGCGATTTTTGCCCTGTTGAGCTTGTTCTTGCTTTGGCCGACGGGAAGTACGCTTGGTCTGGTACTCGCTGTGTTGGGATGCGGAATTTGGATCGGCGTACAGCACCTCGGGTATCTCGAATTTGGCGAGATACGACGGCTGGCGCAGAGGACGATGGGGCAGCGCCAGGTTTTCGTGAATGACCTGGCGATTCGGCGGGCAACGGAAGAACTGAAATCGGCTTCAGATTTTCCATCGCTGTGCCGGATACTCACCTCCGCGTTTGAGGCGAATGACTTTGATGCCTTCGAGTTGCGGGCTGAAATGCCCGCAACCGACGATTTCCCTGGCGAACACGCCGCTGTTTGTCCACACATACGATGGAAAAAGCCGGGGAGCCAGGTTGCGCCGGGATTCGGCAACATGTGGAGCCTGAATCTGGATCTGGTGAGCGCGGGTAATCACTATTGCGGCCAATTGCTGATCTTCCGCGCCTACACCAAGCGCGACTTGCAACTCGATATCAACCTGCTGGTTTGCGATTTTACGAATACCCTTGCGGATGCCGTGCACCGAACGGGCACCGCCGACCTGGATTTCCTCTCACAGCCAATGGAGTTCCTCGACCAACAGGCGGATGAATCGATGTTGCACGCGCTTGCCGGCTGATTTCCACAGTCGAACCAATTCCGGTACTTACGACCAAATCCAGAGAACCTTAAGGTAATCATTTTCCTGCTCGGGGAGGAAGCTTGCTGAATGGCTGCACGATTGCCGGGTTCCCAGATTCATTTCCTGTCACTGCAAACTGCCATTTTTTGTGTCCAGTGCGAATTAATCAGCTCGAATAACACCCCTTCGTGTCTGGCCTGCGGAAGTAAAGCTGTGCTCAGCCTTTCGCGGCTTTTCGGAGGATCGTTGCGGTCGCAGCCGGTGGCGCGTGTGATCGAAGACGACGAGTTGAACCGTCTGGTCCGCGACCTGCTTTCAACCGTGCCGGGAGTGGAGACAATGGCGGCCGCTGATACCGAGTGGCTGAACGCGACCTACGGCGAAGGATCCCACTGCCTCGCGGAATTCCGGCAGGCTTCATCTTCGAAGTTCAACATGGAACCGGCGATTGGCGTTATCGCCGAGCGCGCGCAGGTACTGACCGGCGCAACCGGTGCGGCTATTGCGATCCGCAGCGGCCGTGAGGTGATATGCCGGGCAAGGGCCGGGCGAACAGCGCCGGATGTAGGCATCCGCTTGCAGACAGATTCAGGGATTTCAGCCGAGTGCATGCGCCGTGGCGAGGTGGTGCTGTGCAACGACGCGGAGGATGATCCGCAGGTTGATTTGGCGAGCTGCCGGCGACTGGGAGTGCGGTCAATTCTGGCAGCGCCTTTGCGACAGTTTCAGCGCACGCTAGGGATTTTTGAGGTGCTCTCGGCCACGCCGCACGCCTTTCACGAGCAGCACGTCACCACTATGCAGTTGCTTTCGAGCATGATGGTGGCAGCGATCTCGCGGGTCTCCTACCTGGGAAGCGCGCGCCAGTAAGAAGCGCTCTCCTAGCCGTTATCGGGCAAATGCGGCTATCCAGGGCTGTGGCGGAACCATGCGTAGACATTCGCCATGGCATAGGTGAAGCCTACCCAAACACGCTCGTGGGGAGCGTAGTGTGTGACGCCGAAATCGGCGCCGGTATCGAGCACGAGACGAGAGCTGGCTGCATAGGTCAACCCCGCCATCCACGAGGCAAACGCCGGTGCTGAGGCGTTGAGGGAAGTGTAGCCGTAAGGCTCGGTCACAAGACTGAACCGCCTTGTGACTGGTATTGCGGCAGAGAAGGCAAATCCCGTGTTGTGGTCCCATCCTGAGCCGCCAGGCTTTCCGACAAGCAAGGGAATAACGTTGAAATCGAAGTGAATCTGGCGCGCGTCTTTGCTCACCAGAAACGCAAATGAGTGATCCACCTGGCCGGAGCCGAGTCCTTTGATCACACTGGCAGAGGGGATTTTTGCTTGATAAAAGATTCCCAAAGCCGGGCGCATCTTAGTTTCGCGGGAAATGCGGTATTTGAGCCCGACCCAGGTATCGCCGAAGCCAGTGCGGTCGCCGCTACTGTCCGCGATGTGGAGGAAGTCAGTAGAAGCCCAGTGAAAATCGAGATTAGGCAAAATGCCGAATCGTAAGCCGCCGGTGAGATCATCGCGATTTGCGCCGCTTCCGGGCCATTGCCGCTCGAGTCCGTATTCAAGTTCGGCAACGCCGCACTGCGTGGTATCGGTTGAGTTGGTCACGGTTGGCCTTGAAGGTACGGAAACCACGGTTTGACTGCGACAGGAAGGTTTGCCCGAAGATTCGGACTCCTGTGCCCAGCAAACGCAAGCAACAAGGGGAAGGGCGATCAACAGTCTCAACTGGGCGATTGAATGCCGCGACGATTCCACAGTGATTTCCTCATCATATTCGCCGGAGAAACCGAGGAAAAGTTGAAGTGCTGGTTAGGGCAACTCCGCAGCCGATGTGGCAGGCTTTGGTGGTATCGAGCACCATGCATGAGCCATTTGTCGAGCTTGGAACCCCGAGGATCGTATAAGTTGTCGGGTGTAACATACTGATCGTCGTACAAACGGAGGTTTATCCATGACGCGAGTTCTGTTGGTGGCCGGAGATGCAACCGAATCGCTGGACACCTGGTACCCCTATCACCGGTTGCGCGAGGAGGGAATCGAGGTGCACATCGGCGCCCCGGCAAAGAAAATTTTGAAGTCCGTGGTGCACGATTTCGAGCCCGGCTGGGACACCTACGTGGAGAAGCCCGGATATCACATTCCGGCTGATATCGCTTTCGCGGATGTCGAGCCCGCAGACTACGACGGAATTATTCTGAGCGGCGGGCGGGCTCCGGAATATCTGCGCAATGACCAAGCTTTGCAGAAAATCGTCCGGCATTTTGTTGAAGGCAAGAAGCCGATCGCGTCGTTGTGTCACGGCTCGTTGATCCTTGCCGCCATTGACGCCGTTCGCGGACGGACCATTGCGACCTACGAAGCCCTCGCCCCGGATATCGAACGCGCGGGCGGAAAGTTCGTGAATGAGGAAGTAGTGGTGGACGGAAATCTTGTCACATCGCGAACCTGGATGGACCTGCCGTTTTTCATGCGGGAGTTCTTAAAGATATTGAAGGGAGCAGAAAAGAAAGCCGCAGCGTGATATAGACAGCGCTGCTTCGCACACCAACTGAACGCTCGAAGATACAGTGTCGGAGCAACAAAAAAGCCGCCCCTCGAAATCCTGCGCAAACAGGAGGCGGCTTTCAAAGCAGGTTCTAGGCGGGAATTCTAGGGCAATCGCACACAAAACGCCAGAAAAATATATACAGCGTCCGATATAATTACGATCCGTAGCATGGCGCTTCATGGCGTTTGCAGCACTCTGTTCGGCAAGTTACAGTCGAACAGTTGCAACGCTGGGCCCTCGTTGCCGCGCTTGGTCGCGAGATCATCGAACGCCGTCGGGGGCCTTCTCTACTTCCATGTTGCTCAGGCCACCTCGCGAGAAGTTTTCCCTATTGAGTGACCAACCGCCATCGAAAGATCAAAAATCGGCTGGAGGGTCTCCCTATTGCTCCGACCCCGATTGTCCATATTGCAAGCATCTCCAGCAGACGCAAGAGAGCTTGGATAGCCAGTCAGACCCAAAAGCCGCATAGTACGGATTCCCCGAGCGCCGATTCACGATTGGTACAATAACCGATAGCTTCGGACGCCGGGATGGCGGAATTGGCAGACGCGCTGGACTTAGGATCCAGTGCCGAAAGGCGTGCAGGTTCAAGTCCTGTTCCCGGCACCAGGATTGAGGTCCCGCGCTGCGCTCGGGATTTCGGCAGCGGACTCCCGCTTCGTCTCCTACAGAGACGAGACTCACGCCCGCTAAACGCCTCAAGTTCAAGTCCTGTTCCCGGCACCAGCCATCTGTCCCAATTTTCCCCTAACTTTACTTTGCTTCATCCATGGATTCCACAACGTACTGACCAATGCTTCTGCTGCGATCCGCGGCAGGCTGCGATAGAGGTGCTCCCGCAAATCGGAGTAACCCTGAGATCCCGAGAATAAGTCGCGCATGAGCTCGCGGAATTTGGGGCTGCGGCCTGTTAGCTGAATCATTCGTTCGATCACGCTTCCGCCCATCCATTCACCTGAGTAA
>DAIPJJ010000175.1:0-8842 GCA_036770325.1 Terriglobales bacterium | reverse complement strand
GCTGACCACCAAACTGCGCTTTTCCGCCCAGCGGTTGCTGCGTGATCAGCGAGTACGGCCCGATGGATCGCGCGTGAATCTTGTCGTCCACCAGGTGCGAGAGTTTCAGCATGTAGATGTAGCCGACTGTGACCGGCTGCTCGAACTTGTCGCCCGTCATCCCGTCGTACAGGTACGTTTTGCCAGACTCAGGCAAACTCGCACTCTTCAGCAACGACTTGATTTCGGTTTCGCGTGAACCGTCAAATACCGGCGATCCCGTGAAGACGCCCCGGGTGAGGGTTTCGGCTACTGCGCCAAGTTCGTCATCCGGGACTTCAGCAATTTCCTGCTCAAGGGTGGTGCCCTTGAACAGTGCTTTCAGTTCGCGGCGGACTGTCTCTTCGCGCGAGTTCTCTTTCAGTAGCTCAGCAATCTTTCCACCCAGCTCATGACCGGCCCAGCCGAGGTGAGTTTCGAGAATCTGGCCGACGTTCATACGGGATGGAACGCCAAGCGGATTGAGCACGATTTCAACTGGCGTACCGTCTTCGAGGTACGGCATGTCTTCATCAGGCAGAATGCGTGCGATCACACCCTTGTTTCCGTGACGGCCGGCCATCTTATCGCCAACGCTCAGCTTGCGCTTCATCGCGATGTAGACCTTGACCAGCTTGATCACGCCCGGCGGCAGCTCGTCGCCCTTGGTGAGCTTGTCTTTCTTCTCATTGACGATCTTCTTGAGCACGTCGATCTGACGCGAAGTCATTTCTTCGATCTCGTCAATCTGCTCGTTCACGCGCGGATCCTTGTCGGGGTACTTGATACGCTTCAGGTTCCGCGTAGAAATGCGCTCGATGGTGTCGCGATCGAGAATGTTGCCCTTGGTCAGCAAGCGCTTGTTAGTGCGCTCGTCGTGCAGGTCAGCCTGAACTTCCTTGCCCCCGAGAATGTTTTCCAGACGCTTCAACCGTTCGTCGGTGAGAATTCGAATCTCGTCAGAAAGGTTCTTCTCGAGCTTCGCGATTTGCGCTGCTTCGATGGCTTTCGCACGCTCGTCTTTCTCCTGGCCTTTACGAGAGAAGATCTTCACGTCGACTATTACGCCCTCAACTCCGGGCGGGCAGTAGAGAGAAGCATCGCGAACGTCTCCGGCTTTTTCGCCGAAGATGGCACGAAGCAGCTTTTCCTCTGGCGTCAACTGGGTCTCGCCTTTCGGCGTGACTTTGCCGACCAGAATGTCTCCCTGCTTTACGTTGGCGCCGATGCGGATCACGCCGGCTTCATCCAAATTGCGCAGCGTTGATTCGCTGACGTTTGGAATGTCGCGCGTGACTTCCTCCGGCCCCAGCTTCGTGTCGCGAGATTCGATCTCGAACTCCTCGATGTGAACCGAGGTGTAGTAGTCCTCTTTCACCAGCTTCTCGGAAACGAGGATCGCGTCTTCGAAGTTGTATCCGCGCCAGGGCATGAAAGCCACGAGTACGTTTCGCCCCAGAGCCAGCTCGCCGTGATCGGTGCACGGGCCGTCGGCGATCACTTGACCTTTGGTGACGCGCTGGCCTTTCAGCACCACCGGTTTCTGGTTGATGCAGGTGTTCTGGTTCGAGCGCTTGAACTTCGTGAGCTGATAAATATCACTGCCCACTTCACGCGAGAGCTGGCCCGGATGGTGCTCGCCCTCGACACGCACAATGATGCGTTCGGAATCGACTGAATCGACCACTCCATTGCGGCGCGCGAGAACCACCGCTCCGGAATCGCGGGCGGTTACGCCTTCCATTCCGGTCCCGACAATTGGAGCCTCTGCACGGAGCAGCGGCACCGATTGCCGTTGCATGTTCGCACCCATAAGGGCTCGGTTCGCGTCGTCGTGCTCAAGGAACGGCACGAGCGATGCCGCGACCGAAACCAACTGTTTCGGGCTGACGTCGACATAATCGACTTCGTCTTTACTCACGAGCACGAAGTTGCCGGCCTTACGCGCGTTGACGAGGTCGCCTACGATACGGCCTTTGTCGTCGAGCTCAATGTTCGCCTGGGCGATCACGTGCCGGTCTTCTTCCCAAGCGGAGAGGTAGAACGAGAACGGCTCGAGCTCTGCCGGACGTTTACGCCGGTCTTTGAGCTCGGCATTCACCTTTTCGGCTTCCGATTTCTCAAGGTGGTCGCCGGCTTTGTAATCGCTGTCGCCGGCGTTCACGACGCTCACGTAGTCGAGCACGCGTGCGTTCTTCACACGCCGATACGGCGACTCGATGAACCCGTAGTCATTGATTCGCGCATAGCAGCTCAACGACGAAATCAGTCCGATGTTCGGGCCTTCCGGCGTTTCAATCGGGCAGATGCGGCCGTAATGCGTCGGGTGAACGTCGCGGACTTCGAACCCTGCGCGCTCACGCGACAAACCGCCCGGCCCAAGCGCCGAAAGACGCCGCTTGTGCGTGATTTCTGAGAGCGGGTTCGTCTGGTCCATGAACTGCGAAAGCTGCGATGAACCAAAGAACTCGCGGATCGCTGCCATTACCGGTTTTGCGTTCACCAGGTCGTGCGGCATGGCCGTCGACATTTCCTGGTACACGGACATTTTTTCTTTTATCGCCCGTTCCATGCGGACCAGACCGATTCGGAACTGGTTTTCGAGCAGTTCGCCCACCGCGCGTACACGACGGTTGCCCAGGTGATCGATGTCATCTACGACGCCGATGTTTTTGCGAAGCTTTAGCAGATACCGGATCGTGGCGTAGAAGTCATCCGGGTCCAGAGTCCGCTTGTCCAGGGTGGTCGCATCGCTGTTCTCGAATAGTTTGATATTGAACTTCAGGCGGCCCACGCGCGAGAAGTCATACTTCCGCGGATCGAAAAACATCCCGTGGAAAAGAGCAGTCGCGGTGTCGAGGGTTGGCGGATCGCCGGGACGAAGTTTGCGATAGATTTCGATCAGCGCTTCCTGCGGCGTTTTCACCGAGTCGCGCTTCAGCGTCTGACTGATTACCGTTCCCACGTCATCACGCTCGGGGAAGAAGAGGTTCATCTCTACCACGCCCGAGTCGAGGATCTTCGAGAGCTTGTCGGCAGTGAGTTCGGTGTTTGCTTCGAGCATGACTTCACCCGAAGTCGTATCGACGATGTCGGCCGCCGCCCACGAGCCTTCGAGATCGGTCACATCAACTTCGATTTCCGAGATCTTCGCCTTCTGGATTTCTTTCAATGTCGCAGCGTTGATCTTGCGTCCTGAGTGCGCGATCTCGTCGCCTGACTTTGACTTGATGCTGTGCGCCAGCTTCATGCCGATCAGATTGGTCGCCTTTTCACCGGAGGGATCAAGAGTCCAGTAGAGCTTCTTGTCGCGGACTACGAGGCGATCAACGGTATAGAACGTGCGAAGAATGTCTTCGCTCGAGCGCAGACCGAGCGCGCGCAGGAAAATCGTGCCCAGGAACTTGCGCTTGCGGTCGATGCGGACATAGAGCACGTTCTTCTGGTCGTACTCGAATTCTACCCACGATCCGCGATACGGAATGATTTTGCCGAGGAAGTAGGTGCGGTTGTTGGCGGTTTCAAAGAACACGCCCGGCGAACGATGCAACTGGCTGACGATCACGCGCTCGGTACCATTCACGATGAAGGTACCGTTCTGCGTCATCAGCGGAACATCGCCGAAGAAAACTTCCTGCTCTTTGATGTCGCGAATGGAACGATTGCCGGTCTCTGCGTCTTTGTCGAAAATCGTCAGGCGCATGGTGACCTTGAGCGGTGCGGAATAGGTCATGCCGCGTTCTTCGCACTCAGCCACGTCGTATTTCAATTGCAGGCCGACAGGGTCGCCGCACTTGTTGCAGAAATCTGGCGTGTTCGCGTTGTAGGTGCCGCACTTGTGGCAGAGGACATCGCCGGGGTGAAAGGGATCGGTAATGACGGTCGAGCCGCAGTTCTTACAAGTGGTGCGCAGGTGATGCAGCCCCTTCAGGTGTCCGCACTTGCACTCCCAGTTGCCGATCGCATAATCGACAAACTCAAGCTGGGACACGTTGCGGAAATCAGTAATCGGGAATACCGACTGAAATACTGATTGCAATCCCCCGTCGTCACGCTCGCTCGGCAAGCGGTCCATTTGGAGAAAGCGATCATATGATCGCTTCTGCACTTCGATCAGGTTCGGAATCTGGATGGTGGCTGGAATTTTAGAAAAATCAAAACGATGACGGAATCCGTTCTTCTTAGACATTCGGAGTTACTCCCAACTTTTTCTATGCAGCCGAGAGGCCGCGTTCAAAACCCGGGGCGGGAGAAGCAGTTAACAGCGAACGCTCAGTTGCACTGCGGGAATGCTGAGTGCAGACTGCTGAGCGTTTTTTGAAGACGCAAAGATGCGCCCTGCAGAGACAGCGTGTCCCTCAGGCGCCATTCGCGGCGCATGGCCGTTTGAATTTTGTCGTTTTCGCGCCAGTATGCCTGTTCCCGTCCTGCCGCCCGCAGGACAGTCTGCCAAATCCGTGTTGCGGCCTTCCTCCGCTTCCTGGGTCCAATTGTGGAGGCCGCTCACCTGGATGAAGTCGGAAGCGGTGCTGTTAGTAACAATAATAGCACCGGATTTCCAATTCTGCCAAGTGGTTGGTCAAAAAATTGCTACAGAATTCGATCTATATAGGAATAAAGCACTTAGCACATTGGCATTTAGCATTCAGCGAAGCCATGAAGCCCGAATCGCAGAACGCTAAATGCCTTCAGTACCGAAAAACTTACTTTACTTCGACGGTGGCGCCGGCATCTGCGAACTTCTTCTTGATGTTCTCGGCTTCTTCCTTAGAGACGCCCTCTTTCACGTTCTTGGGCGCGCCATCCACCAGGTCCTTCGCTTCCTTCAGACCGAGACTGGTGACCTCGCGGACCGCCTTAATGACGTTGATCTTGTTCGCGCCAACGTCTTTCAGGACGACAGTAAACTCAGTCTTCTCCTCAGCAGGAGCTGCCGCTGCACCCGCTCCGGCGCCGCCGCCGGCAACCACGACCGGAGCCGCTGCCGCCGCAGACACGCCCAGCTTTTCTTCAAGCCTCTTTACGAGCTGTGCCGCATCGAGCAGCGACAGCCCTACGATTTGATCTTCCAATGCTTGCAAGTCCGCCATTTCAGTTCTCCAATTTTTGAGTTATCAGTCATTCATTGTTATCCGGAACAAGTTTCCAGTGCGGCTAGTCTTTTCGCCGCGCCAGACAACGCAGCGAAACGAGATCGTCGCAACCCTTGACCTGATAACCAAAATCAATCTTTGCGGCCTTTGCGCAATCTTCGCGAACTTTGCGGTTAAAAGCTTTTGACCGCAAAGCGCGCTAAGGAATCGCAAAGGGCGCGAAGAAAATCTCTACACACCTGCCGGCGCGTTGTTCGCAAACTTCTGCTTCTCGACGCCCTGGTTGATGACCACAGCCAGATCGCGTCCCGCGGCGTTCATCACTGTCACCAGCCGCTGCGCCGGAGCATTGATCAGGAACAGAAGCTTCGAATAAATTTCTTCCTTCGACGGCATGGTCGCAAGCGCGTCGATCTCTTTAATTGAGATCACACGGCCTTCGACAACGCCGGCTTTGAAACTAAACTCCGGATTGTCTTTCGCATACTTCGAAAGTGCCTTCGCCAGCGACACCGGATCACCCTCGGTGTAAGCGATCGAAGTAATGCCGGACAGATCCTTCAGCGCGCCTTCGACTTTCGTCCCCTTCGCCGCACGCTCGGCAAGGGTGTTCTTCACGACAGCGTACTTGGCGCCCGAACTACGCAGGAGTTTTCGTAGCTCATAGTCCTGTGCGACGGTCAATTTCGTATATGTCGTGACGATGACCGTCGAGACCTTCTGCAAATCTTTGGTGAGCCTATCTACCTGCTCAATCTTTTTTGCTCTCGTAACCGCCATAATCTTTTTCCCTTGTCATTCCGAACCGCTTCAGCGGTGAGGAATCTGCTTTTTCCAAGAAGAGTTGCCAACTACGCTTTCGCCGCTGTTTCCAGCGCCGTCGTGTCGATCTGAATTCCCGGCCCCATGCTGGAGCTGAGATATGCGCCTTTGATGTACTTGCCCTTTGCCACCGCAGGCTTGGCTTTAATCACGCTCGTAATCAGCGTGGTCGCATTCTCAATCAGCTTGTCGGGCGTAAACGATATCTTGCCAACAGGCACGTGGACCAGCGCAGTTTTGTCTGTACGGAACTCGACTTTACCGGCTTTTACTTCCTGCACCGCTCGCGCAACATCAAACGTCACGGTTCCGGTCTTCGGATTCGGCATCAGCCCCTTCGGGCCAAGGACTTTGCCGAGACGGCCAACCGACTTCATCACGTCTGGGGTCGCGATCAACGCGTCGAAGTCCGTCCAATTTTCTTTATTGATCTTCTCTACCATCTCTTCGCCGCCGACAAAATCCGCGCCGGCCTGCTCGGCCTCGCGCATCTTTTCACCAGATGCGATCACAAGAACTTTCTTCGACTTGCCCAGGCCATGCGGCAGCACGACCGTTCCGCGCACCATCTGGTCGGCATGCTTGGGATCGACTCCAAGCCTCATCGTGACTTCAACGGTCTCATCAAACTTTGCAAACTTGACTTTCTGTAGCAAAGGAACGGCATCACTCAGCGCATAAGGACGCTGCTCGACCGCCTTCCTCGCCTTTTCGATATTCTTTCCTGACTTTTTCATTCTGTTCTCCGTCTCCCGCCGCTGAACGGTGATCTGATCAGCCGTAGTGTTTCGACTTCAGCCACTAGCCTCTAGCTACTAGCCACTAGCAACCCCATCCTGCACGACTGATTGCTAGAAGCTAGGGGCTAGGAGCTCGTAGCTATCCGACAACTTCGATTCCCATCGACCTTGCCGTCCCGCGCACGCTCTTGATCGCGGCATCAACCGACGCCGCATTCAAGTCTGGCATCTTCTGCTTGGCAATATCTTCGACCTGCTTCAACGTGACCTTGCCAACTTTGTCCTTATTCGGTGCACCTGAGCCCTTCGCGATCCCGGCCGCGCGCTTCAGCAGAATCGAAGCCGGAGGCGTCTTGGTCACGAAGGTAAACGAGCGGTCGTTGTAGACCGTGATCACCGCCGGGATGATCAGGCCTTCGAGTTCCTTCTGGCTGGTGCGCGCGTTGAACTGCTTGCAGAACTCCATGATGTTGATCTGCGCCTGTCCGAGCGCCGGACCAACCGGAGGCGCCGGTGTCGCCTTGCCCGCCGCAATCTGTAACTTCACTGAACCCGTAACTTTTTTAGCCATTGCCTGTCCTTCTCAAGAATCTGTCGGACAAGAATGTCCGACCCACACGAGCACCTACGACGCCTGCTTCTCGACCTGCTTGAACTCCAGTTCCACCGGCGTCGAGCGCCCGAAGATTGTGACCATCACTTTCACTGTTTCCTTGTCATCGTTGACGTCGTCGATGATGCCTTCGAAGGTCGCGAATGGCCCTTCGGTGATTTTCACTTTTTCGTTCTTCTCAAATTTGACTTTCAGCTTCGGCTTGTCCTTCGATTCGCCCGCTTTGTAAACAATGTGCTGAACTTCTTCTTCGGAAAGTGGCGTTGGCTGCTGCCCGGTGCCAACGAATCCCGTTACGCGCGGCGTCGATTTCACCACGTGCCACACGTGGTCATCCATGTCCATTTCAACCAGCACGTAGCCGGGATAGAACATGCGCTCGACGGTATATTTCTTCCCGCCACGAACTTCGGTGACGGCTTCGGTCGGAATCAGCACCCGGCCAATCTTCCCCTCGAGGCCGAAGGCGTGAACCCGCGACTCCAGTGATTCCTTTACTTTGCGCTCAAATCCCGAATACGAGTGGATGATGTACCACTTCATATTCGGATTGCGCGGCGGCTCGGCTACGGTTGTGGCCGCTTCACCTTGCAGAGAGCCGGCTTCCGTAGCTTCTTTGTTTGGTTCGTCCTGCATAGTTAATCCTTCGTTACTTCGTAAACATGTGGAACAGGTAATCGATCCCGCGGCCAATTACATTGTCAATAACCCAGAAATAAAGGCCGAAGAGGAAAACCGCAATCAGGACAACCGCCGTTGTCGATTGCACCTCTTTGCGCGAAGGAGTGGTGACTTTGCGCATTTCGGTGCGCACGTCGTTGTAAAAAACCTTCATGCGCTCGGGCCATGACTTGATGCCGCTGATCCCGCTCTCTGTCGCCGCTATTGAATTTGCCATCTTCTTTGTTCCTGCTCCAACTGCCATCACAGCACCTGCGCTCTTCGGACTTTCCCTCTAAACTCTGGCAGGGGCGGAGGGATTCGAACCCCCAAGTCCGGTTTTGGAGACCGGCAGTTTAACCGTTGAGCTTACGCCCCTGAATCAGTGGTCAGTGGCTAGTGATTAGTGACCGGTTGGTTTGTCTAGCCACTGACCACTCGCCACTAGTCACTTTATTTAACTTCTTTGTGCGGCGTATGCTTGCGGCACCGGCGGCAGAACTTCTTCAGTTCGATCCTGTCTGGTGTCGTTTTGCGGTTCTTTGTTGTCGAATAGTTCCGCTCTTTGCAGTCACCGCATTGTAATGTAATGATCTCTCGGGGCATAGAACCAAGCTCCTGCTATTAGCTTCTAGCTCTTAGCTTAAAACTAAGATTCAACGTTATGTCATTCCGAACCGGCTTAACCGGTGAGGAATCTGCTTTTCTGTCGCTTCGGGCATTTCGCCCTTCGCGTTTACATCCTGTCTTTGCCTACCCAGCACTGACGTGCTGGGCTATTTAAATTCCGCCGCTTCGCGGCTGCATCACATCAGCTCCGGCCTTCCGGCTTTTCCTTACGGCTGAAGGCTGATCGCTGAGTGCTACTGAATAATCTCGCTGATCGCGCCTGAACC
>DAIPJJ010000294.1:0-3175 GCA_036770325.1 Terriglobales bacterium | reverse complement strand
TACGGGCTGTCATGAATCTCGCACCCGGCGATGTAGGGCATCTGGGGATCGAGCAACCCGGTCAGCGCCCGCAGAATGCGGCTCTTTGCCTGCCCGCGCAATCCGAGAAGAATAAAGTTGTGGCGCGAAAGAATCGCATTCACGATCTGCGGCACAACTGTGTCGTCGTACCCCACAATGCCGGGAAAAATCGTCTCTTCTTTATTTTTATTCGAGCGCAGCCGTGCGATCAGGTTCTCGCGCAGTTCGTCTTTCACTCGCCGGGTCCGCAGTTTTTCTTCTGAAAAAGGGCTTCGGCGCAATTCGCCGAGAGTGCGAGGGAGATTCATCGCGGAAATACTCCAAAGGCTGACGCATCCCTGGAAATACCGAAGCAGTGCAGCCGAATTGTTTCGATTATACGCCCCGCCGTTCGCGCTATTTCACGTGGCCGTTTCCGCCGGCACGTTGTTTGGCGCTTGCATTGCGGTGCAACACAGGTAGGATGCGCTCAAAAAACGAAATGATAGCCCGGATGCGTTTCGCCTCCGAGTTCAGCTCGAGCAGCGCCTGCTGGAAATCTGGATCGAACGGCAGTGAGCCCGCGAGCCGGTACGCAAGCTGTGACACTTCTGCTTTCTCCGGCTCATCAGGCCGCGCTCCCGCGAGCTGCATGATCTCGCCATGTAACTGGAGCGCTTTCTCGACGTCCGCGCTTGCCGCCGGATCGCTCTCGTCTTCCAGATAGAAAACTTCCGCCTGAAGAAAACTCCGTTCCTGGTTTAGCTGCAAAACTTCGAACCGCCTTTGTCCTTCCACGAGAATATTCATCCGCCCATCGGGATAGGTCTTCAATACGTTGATGATCTCCGCGGTACAGCCTGTGTTCACGAAAGCTTCGTCTTTCGCCCGCACAATTCCAAATTGCCGCTTTTCGTCGAGGCATTCCTTGATCATTTCTTTGTAGCGCGGCTCAAAGATGTGCAGAGGCAGTGGGACGCCCGGCAGCAGCACCAGATCAAGCGGAAAAAGAGGGAGCAGAAGGTTCATGACGAAGCAAGAGACAAGTTCGCTATACTTGCCGTTCTGATTGTAACCGTGCGGCCTTGACTTGAGCTTCCCAGCACGGTACAAACCGCCCATGGCTTACTCCGAATCCGATCAGGATCGCTCCAAGCAGAATCCAGCAAAGCTCGCCGGGAAGGTTGCCGTCATCACCGGCGGATCGATGGGCATTGGCGAGGCGATCGCAAAACTTTTCGTTAAGCACGGAGCACAAGTCGTGCTGCTCTCGCGCGACTCGACCCGCCTTGAAGCTGCTCGCGTGCGAATCGGACATCTTGACCAGACACTCGCAATTGCCTGCGATGTTCGGCATCGTGAAGAAATCGACCGCGCTATCGGCCTTGTCATGCACCATTTTCAGCGGATCGATATATGGATCAACAACGCCGGCCACGGTTTGTTCGATTCGATCGCGAATATGCAGATGTCCGATTGCCGCGAAACCTTCGACACGAACTTCTTCGGGACTATCGAAGCGATGAAAGCGGTCATTCCGATCATGAAGCAGCAATGCTCGGGCGCGATCATTAACGTTTCGAGTGTCGCCGGACATATTCCTCTGCCGTTCAACGCTACATATAGCGCAACAAAGTTTGCAATGAACGCGATCGGCAAAGCTGCGCGCATCGAACTTGCCGGGTCAGGGATTCATGTGACTACCGTTTGCCCGGGATATGTGCGTACCGATTTTGGTTCAAACGCTGTAAGAGGCAGCAATTATCGGCAGGTTCGACCCGCTTCAGCGCGCGGCATCAGCGCTGAACGGGTTGCGCGTGCTGTACTGAACGGCTACCTGAAACAAAAGCGAGAAGTCATCGTGCCCTGGACGATGCATCCGGTGGTGAAGATTTATCAACTGTTTCCCGGGCTGGTGGAATGGTCGATGACGCGCATGACCCGCAAAAAGCCCATGCAGCCATGACTCACGCGAACGATCCTCAAACCGAGCGCTTTGCGAACTATCCAAGTTTACGCGGCGCTGTGGTGGTGATTACTGGCGGCGCGTCCGGAATCGGAGCTGCGATGGTTGCGCACTTCGCAGCCCAAGGCTCGCGAGTAGCGTTTCTCGATCTTGCTGAAAAAGATGCTGCGGCTCTGGTTGACGAGGTTTCTCAAAGACCCACCACTTCACCGCTGTTTTTTAAATGTGATCTCACGAATGTCGAGGAGCTGCGCGCGTCACTGCGGAAAATTGAGGAGCAACTCGGGTCAGTCCGTGTGCTCGTGAACAACGCCGCCAATGACGATCGACACAAACTCGCCGAAGTCACTCCCGAGTATTGGGATGAGCGCATGAACGTGAACCTGCGTCATCACTTCTTCGCCATACAGACCGTAGCGCCCGGAATGAGTCGTACCGGCGGTGGTTCCATCATCAATATGAGTTCCATCTCATGGATGATTCCCTCGACTGGCCTTCCCGCTTATATAGCCGCCAAGGCCGCAATCGTGGGGTTGACGCGTACCCTTTCGCGCGAGCTTGGCGGTGCGAATATCCGCGTAAACAGCATTTCACCGGGGGCGATCATGACCGAGCGCCAGCGGCGGCTCTGGATGACTCCCGAGTACCTCAAGGAAATCATGCGAAATCAGGCTTTAAAGCGCGAACTCCTCCCCGAAGATGTTGCCAGGCTCGTGCTGTTTCTGGCGGCGGATGACAGCGGGACTATTACCGGTCAGAACTTCGTCATCGATGGCGGATGGGTATAAACTCGGACCAGCCACCCTGCTAAAATCTAATCAACGATGCGTAGATTCAGCCTTCTTATAGCCCTGGGCGTACTACTTCTGGACCGATTCACTAAGTGGCTCGTTGCCAGGGACATTTCTTTGCACGACAGCATTACTGTCATCAAGCACATCTTTTACATCACGCATGTCGAGAACCGCGGAGCGGCATTCGGCCTGTTCGCCGAATCACCCTCAGAGTGGAAAGTTGCGCTTTTAGTTCTCTTTTCCATTGTCGCTCTGGTTATTGTTTCGGCCTTGCTCTGGCGTAGCAGCCACACCATGACGGCGACCGCTGTCGGCTTGTCGCTTATTCTCGGCGGAGCGTTGGGCAATTTGTGGGATCGCCTACTGAGCGGCCGCGTGGTCGATTTTCTATTGGTCTATCTCGGGTCGTACGAGT
>DAIPJJ010000174.1:0-9015 GCA_036770325.1 Terriglobales bacterium | reverse complement strand
AACAAGTCGCGGAAAAAGCGATTCAGGCCTGGGAACTCGGCGCCACCGAAGTCTGTATTCAGGGCGGTTTGCCGCACGGCCTGCCATCGTTCTACTACCGAGACATTCTGCGCGCCGTGAAGTCGGCGCTTCCTGCAATGCACATTCACGCATTTTCTCCGATGGAAATCGTTTACGGCGTCGAGCTCACGGGCATGCCGCTGCGCGACTACCTTTCGATGCTGCGTGACAACGGTCTCGGCACGCTACCTGGCACTGCTGCAGAAATTCTCGATGACGAAATTCGTCACATACTCTCGCGCAACAAGCTTTCGACTGCGCAGTGGCAGGAGGTGATTCGAACAGCTCACGCATGCGGGATTCGTACAACTTCGACCTTAATGTACGGCCACTCCGAGACTCCGGCACATTGGGTCAATCAACTTCTTCTCCTGCGCGTAATTCAGAATGAGACCGGCGGCTTCACCGAGTTTGTTCCCCTCGGGTTCGTTCATCAGAACACGTTGCTATTTCATCAAGGATTGGCGCGTTCGGGTCCGACTCTGGCCGAACATCTCAAGATCCATGCGCTGGCGCGATTGATGCTCGCCGGCTCGATCAACAATATTCAGGTCTCATGGGTAAAGTTGAATCGGAAGCTTTCGCAATTGTGTCTGCAAGCCGGCGCTAACGATTACGGCGGCACGCTGATGGAGGAGAACATTTCTCGGGAAGCCGGAGCGACCGCAGGCCAGTACACCAGTCCTGAAGAATTTCAATCGATGATCCGCGAGATCGGGCGGATTCCAGCGGAACGCAACACGACTTATTCGCGGATCCATATCAAAGAATCATTCGAAACATTTCCCGCCGAGCCGCTGCTGGAGCCGGAATTCGCGTGACAATCGCAATCATGGGAGGCACCGGCCCCGAAGGCTCGGGACTTGCCTTGCGCTGGGCGCAAGCCGGCGAGACGGTGATCATCGGCTCACGCGATGTAAAGCGCGCGACTGAAACCGCGGCAGTCCTGAACAAAAAAGTGCGTGATCTTGGGGGCACGGGCGCTTCCTCCCGTGCCGAAATCACCGGCGCCGAAAATCTCGAAGCCGCTCGTCCCGCCGAAATCGTCGTCCTCACCATTCCGTTTCAATCTCACGCCGAAATGCTGAAGCATCTCAAGCCAGCCCTTCACTCCGGACAGATTCTTGTTGACACTACCGTCCCGCTTGCGGCGAGCGTCGGAGGCCGAGTCACTCGCACACTGGGCGTTTGGCAAGGCTCGGCCGCTGAACAGGCTGCCGAGCTTGCTCCGGAAGGCGTCGCGGTCGTCGCCGCATTTCATAATGCATCCGCGGAACTTCTCAATCGCGAAGGTCCGATCGACTGTGACGTGGTCGTCTGCAGCGACAACAAGGACGCATCGAAGCGCATACGCGAACTTGCGCGAAAAATTCCAGGTATTCGCGCCCTTGACGGCGGCAAACTCGAGAACGCGCGCATCGTCGAGCAGATTACCGCATTGCTGATCGGTCTCAACATTCGTCACAAAGGCCACTCCGGCATTCGCATTACAGGACTTCCGCCCGCAGCGTACGATATGTGATCACCGTCCGGTGAATTCATGTCAGACCCAGCCATCGAATTCCGCAAAGTCTCATACAGGCTTACAGGCGGACGCGAAATTCTCAGGAACGTATCTCTCGACGCGCAACGCGGCGAGATTCTTGTTCTTCTTGGACGCAGTGGATCCGGGAAAACGACGGCGCTTAAGCTCGTAAACCGGCTACACGAAATCTCTTCTGGCGAACTGCGCGTTGAATCACGTTCGGTGCGCGACTGGGACCCCATTGAGCTCCGCCGCCATATCGGATACGCCATCCAGGAAGTCGGGCTTTTTCCCCACTACACTGTCGAGAAAAATATTGCGATTGTGCCCACAATTCAAAACTGGGCAAAAGGAAAAATCGCCGCACGCGTTGCAGAGCTCTTGCGCCTTGTCGGGCTAGAGCCTGACATCGCTTCCCGCTACCCACACCAGCTTTCCGGAGGCCAGCGTCAGCGAGTTGGTGTTGCCCGCGCGCTTGCTGCCGATCCGCCAATTCTCCTGATGGACGAGCCTTTTGGCGCTCTCGACCCGCTTACCCGCGCCGACTTGCAACACGAATTTCTTTCATTACAGCGCCAGCTTTCCAAAACAGTTCTCTTCGTCACGCACGATCTGCATGAGGCGTTATTTCTTGGAACGAGAATCGCCTTGCTTGAGCAGGGAAACCTGGTCGCGATCAATACTCCCGAAGAATTCCTCCACTCGACTGAGCCTCTCGTGAAGAAGTACGTCGAAGCATTCGGGTCCATCGAACCTGCGCGAGGTATCAAATGAATTTCTGGGACTTCATCACGCAAAACCGTCTTGAAATTGCCGATCTGACCCTCGAACATTTATGGATGGTCGGAATCGCGACCTTGCTTGCGCTCGCTATCGGAATTCCTCTGGGGATACTGATCACTCGCCGGCCCCGGTTGCGCACACCTGTGATCGCAACTGCCAACATCATTCAAACGATTCCGAGCCTGGCCCTCTTCGGATTTCTGCTTCCCGCTCCCTGGATCGGCGAACGTGCCGCGCGGCTGGCAATTCTGGCACTCATGCTGTATGCCCTGCTGCCGCTGATTCGCAACACCTACGCTGGTATCAAAGGTGTGGACCGTGCCGTGATCGAAGCCGCGCGCGGAATGGGACTCACGGATTCGCAACTGCTGTTCAAAGTTGAGTTGCCCCTTGCAGCGAGCGTCATACTCGCGGGAATTCGTGTCGCGGTTGTGATCTCGATCGGCCTTGCAACCATTGCGGCGGCGATTGGCGCAGGCGGCCTCGGCGAGCTGATCTTCCGCGGGCTTGCAATGGTGAATAATTCCGTCATTCTGGCTGGCGCGATTCCCGCCGCGCTCATGGCATTGCTCGCCGATGTTCTGCTCGGCTGGCTCGAAAAGCGCTTCGCCCCACAGAGGGTAGCTTGAAGGAACCTCGAACGGGTGCCCCGTCCTTGTCTCGCCCGCCGTTGGCGAGACAGGGCGGGGTTTTTGAAGTTGTAATTGTCATCCTCGCACTCGCTCTCACCGGCTGCTCTCACTCCAATCGCATCGTCGTGGGCTGCAAGAATTTTACTGAGCAGATCATCCTGGGCGAACTTTTCGCGCAACAGATCGAAAACACAACTCACCTCGCCGTCGAGCGCCGTTTTTATCTTGGAGGGACGTACATCGCGCACCAGAGCGTCCTCGCGGGACGTATCGACATATATCCCGAATACACTGGAACAGCGCTGACTGCCGTTCTCAAACAGCAGCCGAGCTCCGATCGCAAAGCAGTCTATGAGCGCGTGAAATCGGAGTACGAACGGCGCTTCAATCTCACTCTCGGTCCGCCACTCGGTTTCAACGACACGTTCGCGATCGAGATCCGAGGAGAAGACGCCCGTCGACTGCACCTGCAAACCATTTCGCAATCGGCCCAGTACACTCCGCAGTGGCGTGCCGGATTCGGCTACGAGTTTATGGAACGTCCCGACGGCTACAAAGGGCTGGTGGCAATCTACGGACTCCATTTTGCCGCGCCGCCGCGCATCATGGACCTCGGCCTGCTCACCCGTGCGCTTAAAGATCACCAAGTCGATCTCATCGCGGGCAATATGACGGATGGCCTCATTCCTGCTCTCGATCTCGCCGTCCTTGACGATGACAAACACTACTTCCCGCCCTATGAAGCTGTCGCAGTCATTCGCGAACAGACGCTGGCCGCGCATCCGGAACTGAAATATGCAATGGATGCGCTGGCCGGAAAAATTTCTGATTCCGAAATGCGGCAGCTCAATTATGCCGTCGATGGGCAGAAACGCGACGTGAAGGAGGTTGTGACAGAGTTTTTGCGGCGCAAAGAACAATAGTCAACCTCTGTTTGACAGACCAGTCGCACGGAACTCGCGAATTCCATCTGAACTTCGCTATGATCTGAGGTTCTCGAATGGCGGTTCCAATGGCACATGCTTTCATCTGCGACGCGATCCGCACGCCATTTGGCAAGTACGGCGGAGCGCTGTCTTCTGTTCGCACCGACGACTTGGCAGCGATTCCGCTGAAGAAGCTGATCGAGCGCAATCGGAAAATCGATTGGGGTGCACTCGATGATGTGATTTACGGCTGCGCGAATCAAGCCGGCGAAGACAACCGCAACGTGGCGCGCATGGCGTTATTGCTGGCAGGATTGCCCAAAGAAGTTCCGGGGGCAACTGTCAACCGCCTATGCGGATCGAGCATGGAAGCCACTTCAGTCGCCGCTAGAGCGATCAAGTCCGGCGAAGCATCGCTTGTTATTGCAGGTGGAGTGGAGAGTATGTCGCGATCTCCGTTTGTGATGGGCAAGCCCGAGACTGCATTTTCACGTGCGGCAAAAATCGAAGACACAACCATCGGGTGGCGGTTTGTTAATCCGGCGATGAAAGAGAAGTACGGAACGGATTCGATGCCCGAGACTGCTGAGAACGTCGCCGAAGAATGGCGAATCTCGCGCGAAGATCAGGACGCATTTGCGTTTCGCAGCCAGAAGCGAGCAGCAGAAGCAGCTAAAGCTGGATGGTTCGCGGACGAAATTATTCCGGTCACCATTCCGACAAAGAAAGGCGAACCGCAGGTCATCTGCAAAGATGAGCAGCCCCGTCCTGAAACAACACTCGAAGCTCTCGCCAAACTTAAACCGATTGTGAAGCCGAACGGGACCATTACCGCCGGTAATGCTTCCAGCATTAACGATGGGGCCGGCGCGCTCCTCATCGCCTCTGAAGCTGCGGCCTCAAAGCATGGCCTTACTCCGCTCGCACGAATCGTCAGCTCCGCTGCAACCGGAGTTCTGCCGCGAATCATGGGAATTGGACCAGTTCCCGCAACACGCAAGGTCCTGGCGCAAGCCGGGTTGCAGCTATCATCGATGGACATCATTGAACTGAACGAAGCTTTCGCGGCTCAGTCACTCGCTGTTCTTCGCGATCTCGGTTTGCCCCACGACGCTGCTCACGTGAATCCCATGGGAGGAGCCATCGCCATCGGTCATCCACTTGGTGCGAGCGGTGCGAGAGTAGTCACTACCGCCGCCTATCAACTTCGCCGTACCGGCGGACGCTATGCCCTGTGTACAATGTGCATCGGCGTAGGGCAGGGAATCGCAATGATTCTGGAACGAGTGTGACGCGTGAACAACGCCGAGGGGCTTGCAACCGCCGTGCAGAAACAAATTTCGCCAGCGCGGCATGCACTCAAGAAAGTCAGCCTCTTCCCCTTCATCTTTGTGATGTATTCGTACAACACCGCCGGCCCATTCGGCCTTGAAGACCAGGTGCGCACATCCGGGCCGGGGATGTCACTGATTTACCAGTTGGTCATTCCGTTCTTCTGGTGCATCCCGATTTCACTTGTCGCCGCGGAACTTACCAGCGCGATGCCCGTCGAAGGTGGGTTCTATCGCTGGACGCGCGCTGCATTCGGCGACTTCTGGGGATTTCTCGCGGGCTGGTGGAACTGGTGTGCTTCGTTTCTTTTGGGCGGCGCGTACTCGGTATTGTTCGCGGATTATGTCAGCAGTTATTTTCCAAATCTAACTCCCGCGCAACATTATGTGATCGCGCTCTCAGCGGTTGCTTTGATCGCGTATTTGAATATCCGCGGCATTCGGCTGGTGGGAAACATTGCAACGGTTCTCGAGTTGTCGATTCTTGCAGTGATCGCCATCATGTGCGTGATTAGCGTTCGCATGTGGCATCTGAATCCGTTCGTGCCGCTGATTCCTCCGCATAAGCCTGTGTTTCAGGTGTTCGGCGTCGGATTCGCCCTCGGACTTTGGCTGTACGCCGGCTACGAACAGATGTCCTCGGTTGCCGAAGAAGTGGAAAATCCGCAACGGAACTACCCCAAGGCACTGGCCTGGGTTGTCCCGCTTTCAATGGCGACATATGTCCTTCCGACATTTTGCTCGCTTGCGGCGCTCGGAAATTGGGAGAAGTGGCACGACGGATATTTTGCAGAAGCCGCCAGCCTCATCGGCGGGCCATGGCTGGGTTTGGCGATGACCCTGGCCGGAACTGCCATGAGTCTTTCGATCCTGAACGCGATGGTCCTGAGCACGACGCGCATGCCGTTCGCCATGGCAGAAGACGGTTATCTGTCATCGGCTCTGGCACGAACGCATCAGAAATTTGGAACACCGTGGCTCGCGATCCTGCTTTCTGCGGTGATCTATTGCCTTGTCGCGGCACACACTCTCTCCCAACTGATTTCGGTTTACATCTGGTTGCGCATCGCAACATCCGTCATGACCGTTCTTTCAGGATGGCGGCTTCGTCGAAAGCGCCCTGACCTGCAACGCAGTTTTCGGATTCCCTGGGGGAAAGCCGGACTCACCTATGCCGTTATCGCGCCGCTTTTGATGAGTGGAATTGCTATGATCGCGAGCGACAAGTTCGCGCTGAAGTGGGGCCCGGTAGCGCTGCTATTGGGGCCCGCCGCGTACTTCGTGTTCGGGCGAAGGACAAAAACTCAGCTTATCCAGTCCAGCACTTTGTAATACGCTCCCGCGAACGGCAGAAACCATGGCTTGCCGTTGTACAAACCTAGAGGCGCGCCGAGAAACTGAATTGCGGCGAACGGAATTTCATTTTTTGCGCCGCATAAATTCTCGGCGATTTTTGTTCCCAAATACGTAGCCATCGCAACGCCGTGGCCGGCATAGCCCAGGGCGAAGTGAATGCCGTCTCTTTCCCCGCAGTGCGGCATGGTATCAAAGCAAAAATCCAGCGTTCCACCCCACGCGTGCTCAACCTTCGTATCGCGCAATTGCGGATAGACGTCCATCATGTCTTCCCGCAAGATTGCTGCGCTCTGCTGAATCGTGTTCTGCGTTTCCGGAAAAAACGCTGCCCGTCCGCCAAACAGCATGCGATTATCCGGGGTGAGCCGATAGTAGTGAAGGTAGTGTTTGGAGTCGAAGATCATGCGGTTGCGTGGACTGAGTTCGTGTGCCAGACCTTCAGGTAATTTTTCGGTAGCGACAATGAACGAGCCGATGGGAACTATTTTCTTCTGCAGTGCCGGAGTTGCGACTGACGTGTAGCCACTGGTCGCCACCAACACATCACGCGCAAATACGGACCCGCGCGACGTAACTACCAGAAATCCCGAATCCCCGTTTCGTGAATCACTGCTGATCTGCTGCACCCGCGCATTTTCGTAGACGCACGCACCGGTCCGCAGCGCCGCGCTCGCCAGCCCCGAAACGTATTGCGCAGGATTTACTCCTGCGCTGGTTTCATCGACAATTCCACCGAAATAAATTCGCGAGCCAATCTCATCTTTCAGCTCTGAACGCGGAACAATCCGCAATTCATGACTGAACTCTTTCGCGATTAGCTCGACAGAGCGCGCGTACGCGTCAAAGTGCGATTGCTTGCTGGCAACCTCCAGATGTCCGCAGCGGCCAAAGCTGCACTCAATTTTTTCTTCCCGAACAATCTGCTCCACTAGATCAATCGATTCCAGAGAGCTCGCGTACATTCGCCGCGTAAGCTCCATCCCATAGCGCTTGGCAAGTTTCTCCGCACTGAGCTTCAGCCCCGTCAGGACCATGCCGCCATTGCGCGAACTTGCTCCCCAGCCGATCGTGTTTGCTTCGAGAACCGCGACGCTCGCGCCATTTCTAGCCAAAGTCCGCGCGGCGGAAAGGCCGGTAAATCCAGCGCCGATCACCACCACATCGACTCTGGCCCGAAGTTCCCCGGCTGTGGCGCCGGGCATGGTAGTGGTAGTCAGCCAATAATTGTTTCCGACGCCGGCGCTCATTACACGCCCGCAACCAAAGAGCGCAATCTCTCTGCGGCAAGCTCCGGAGTGATGTCACGCTGCGGCGTGCCCAGCATTTCAAAGCCGACCATGAATTTCCTTACCGTAGCCGACCGCAGCAGTGGCGGATAGAAATGCGCATGAAAATGCCACTCGGGATGGGCGCCATTGGTTGGGGACTGATGAAATCCCATCGAGTAAGGGAAAGGCACATCGAACACGCGATCGTACGTTGAAACGACCTGCTTCAAAATTTCCGCGAGTTGCGACTGCTCGGCGCTGCTTAGTTCCGGCATGCTGCCGAAGTGTCGACGGCTGCAGACCAACACCTCAAACGGCCACACCGCCCAGAACGGCACCAGAACAACGAAACCTTCATTCGCGCAGACCACGCGCACCTGTTCGCGTTTTTCGAGTTCAACGTAGTCGCAAAGCAAACAGGTCCCGTTCTTCTTTAAATACGACTCTTGCGCCAAAAGCTCGCGGCTTGGCATTTGCGGCACGGAACTCGTCGCCCAAATCTGGCAATGCGGATGCGGATTGCTCGCTCCCATCATCTCGCCGCGGTTTTCAAAAATTTGCACGTGGCGGACCCATTCCATCGCTCCAAGCTCAGAAAATTGCGAAGTCCAGGTCCGAATGACTTCTTCAATGGCCGGCAACTCCATGCTCGAAAGCGTGAGGTCATGACGCGGAGAAAAGCACATAACCCGGCAAATACCCGCCTCGCCTTCGGCCACAATCAATCCTTTATCACCCAGATCCAGACGTCCCGCCGGTGAATTTCGCTTGAGTGCGGCGTAGTCGTTTTCAAACACGAATGTTGAGCTGTATTGCGGATTCCGCACTCCTCCGGCCCGCTGATTGCCGGGACACAAATAGCAGGTCGGATCGTATTCTGGCTTTTTCGCGGCGGTGATCGCCTCAGTTGCGCCCTGCCAGGGACGCTGCGTGCGGTGCGGCGAGACCAGCACCC
The DNA here is from genome assembly GCA_036770325.1 of Terriglobales bacterium. Lineage (GTDB taxonomy): Bacteria > Acidobacteriota > Terriglobia > Terriglobales > Acidobacteriaceae > Gp1-AA145. Next base: position 179 of record DAIPJJ010000174.1, on the reverse strand, counting down.
ATTCGTTGGTCAGTGGATTAAAGCGCCGGTGTGATTGCTCGCTAAGCTGAAGACCACTTTGTTGTGGGCCCATTGTTCAGAGTTTGAAACGGCACGAGTCTAATTGACGTTACTCCCGAGACGCCTTTATGGTTCTCTCACATCCAGCAACTCCATTACAATACCGATACTCAATGAAC
>DAIPJJ010000293.1:0-3185 GCA_036770325.1 Terriglobales bacterium | reverse complement strand
TCCCCTCTGCGCAAACTGCCGATGAACACCAGCTTTCCGTCAGGGCTGAACTTGAGCCGGTTCGAGGCGGGAACCTTCGCGTCGAGCGTGGCCGTTACCTGCTTCGTCGCGAGATCGATAATCGAGATCGTGCCATCCTGCGCGTTCGCCGTCCACAGCTCGCGCCCATCGGGAGAAACGTCGAAGCCCTCATCTCCCCTGCCGACGGGAATCACGGTCTGGTTCCACGTCATCACCACAGGGGGAGGGGGAGGCGGAGGCGCGGGCATTCCTGCGGGCGGTGCCGGTCGCGTCGGCTGTACTGCGCCCTCTTCGAGAATGCTCACCGTGCCCGAGTTGACGTTCGTGGTGTAGACCCGTTTTTCGTCCGGCGTGACGTAGAGCATGTGCGTCCGGTTTTGGCCCGTGCCCATGATCCAGTCAATCTGGTTCGTTGCGGGAACATAGCGTGCGATGGCCTTCGCGCCTTCCGCCGTGAACCAGACCTTACCGCCAACGAACGCGAGCCCGTGTGGACCGGCGAGGGCTCCAGTGTCGATATCCGCCAGCGGCTTCTGCGCGACCAGATCGAGCACGTTCAGGGTGTGATATCGCCCGAAGCCGTAAATGGAAACGTAAGCCTTGGTCCCGTCCGACGATGCAATCACCTCATGCGGATCAGGCCCAACCGGCAGCCGCGCAACAACCTTCAGGCTCGCCGGATCGACAACCGCCAGCGTGTGATCGTGCTTGGAGAGCGCCAGGAGGCTGCGCGGGGGAGTAGATTGGGCGAACGCCGAATGACTGGCAATTGACAGAGCGCTGAGAGCTAAAGCCCATACGGAAGCTCGTTGCCGCACCCTAACGTTCATTACTTTCTATCTCCGTCCTGGCAATTCTCCTGCACGCGTCCAGAAACTGCTCTTTATACAAAGATTCGGCACGCGCAATTTCAAGGTCTTTCTCTTTGAGGGCATCAGGCGCCCAAAGCTCCCGAACATGACCAACCGGCAGATCATCAGTCTCGCTGTCGATGGCAATGATCAGGATTCGGTCTTCCTCACTCTGGATTGCGTCTGTATGTGCAAGCGGAAAGAGAAGTCTCGTGGCTTCCAGAATCGAGATACGACCATCCAGAACGGACTGGCACAGGTCTATTGCTCGGTTATGCTCCCACGTCGACGCGACGCTGACCATGCCGGAAGTATATCGACGTGTGCATCAAAGATGAAGAGATTGCAACCGATCCACATTGACCGTCTCTGCGCATCACGTTAAACTAATTGGGTTTGCCTGTAATTTTGGCTCTGCTCTTCCACCTCATCGCGAGAAAACGCGCATTAGGGACCTCGGTTTAGGGCCGTCCGCTAAAGTTCGCAGGGCCGGAGCGGAAACAGCAAGCACATAAAATTGAGTTGCTCCCGCAGCAGTTGCAGGCGAGTTTCTCTGCGAACTCGGTGTAATCTCAGTGAACTCTGCGGTTAAAGTCTTTGAAAAGAAGCAACGGAAGGAACAGACATGTACGCGGTGATTCGCGCTGGCGGTAAGCAATATCGGGTCGCCCCCGGAGACGTGCTCCGTCTCGAGACCCAGACCGGAAACGGCAATGGGAAAGTAGAGTTCAACGACGTGCTGGCCGTCTCTGCGAGCGAAGGCCAGATTGCGCGGCCGGAAGCGAATGCGCTCGTGACCGGCGAAGTACTCGGTGAAGGTCGAGGCAAGAAAGTCCTGGTCTTCCACTACAAGCGCAAGAAGCAATACAAGAAGATCGCCGGGCACCGGCAGCCGTTTACCTCGGTGCGGATAACCGAGATCGCGTTCGACGGCCAGAAGTTCACTGCGCCGGATCTGCCGAAAAAAGAGGCCAAGCCGAAGAAGGCCAAAGCGCACGCCGAAGGAGGAGAAAGGGCCGAGGCGAAGGCGGCCAAACCGGCGGCGAAAAAGAAGTCTGCCGCTCCGAAGAAGAGCGCGGCGAAGAAGAGTACGGGGAAGAAGAAGTAGTTCTTTCCGAGATGCTCCCCCAAAAGTTCATGTCATTCCGAACCGCGTCAGCGGTGAGGAATCTGCAGTTTGATAGTCACCCAAGCGAAATGCAGATTCCTCACGCCTAAAGGCGTTCGGAATGACATAGCATTTGGATTTGTTTATTAGACCGAAGATTTTACTGATGGCTGACGGCTGAAAGCTGACAGCTAAAAGCTAGGAGCTTTTAATGGCCCATAAAAAAGGATTAGGCAGTTCACGCAACGGGCGCGATTCGAACGCGCAGCGCCTCGGATTCAAGGCATTTGGCGGGCAGGTTGTCCCCGGCGGCACCATCATCGTGCGCCAGCGCGGCACCCGCGTAAAGCCCGGCCTCAACGTTGGCCGCGGCAAAGACGACACGCTTTTCGCCAAGATCAGCGGCAAGATCATCTTCAAAGACCGCGGCTCGATGGGCAAGTTCGTGATGATTGAGCCGGTGGAGCAGTAGCCAGTTCCCGGTTGTCAGTTGCCAGTGATCTAGATTCTTTTCGCGTGTCCCATGCTCCGGTTCTTCTCCGGAGCATTTTTGTGCTTGAATGGCTTAGCCACCGAGCGACGGCCAATGACCAACGACCAACGACGATTCCGGCAACTGGCAACCGGGAACTGTTTACTGATCACGAGCCACTGACCACTAGCCACCGATGTTCATCGACGAAGCCACAATCCGCATAAAGGCCGGTGACGGCGGCAATGGCTGCGTCGCCTTTCGGCGCGAGAAATTTGTTCCGCGCGGAGGCCCGTCCGGCGGCGACGGTGGCAAGGGCGGCGATGTCATCATGGAATCGAGTGAGCGCCACAATACGCTGGTGCACTTCCGGTTCAATCCTGAATACAAAGCCGAGCGTGGACGCCATGGCGAGGGCTCGAACAGGACCGGACGCGAAGGTGTGGACGTCGTGCTCAAGGTCCCCGTGGGAACGATCGTTTACGACGCTGACTCCGGCGAGAAAGTTCACGACTTCTCTTCCTCCGACGATCGCATTGTGATTGCCCGCGGCGGACGCGGCGGCCGTGGCAATGCGCAGTTCAAAACTTCTACACACCAGGCGCCGCGCGAACATGAAGATGGACGACCCGGCGAAGAGCGTACGCTGCGGCTCGAGTTGAAGCTGCTCGCTGATGTTGGACTCGTCGGATATCCCAATGCCGGAAAATCCACGCTGATCTCGCGCATCTCA
>DAIPJJ010000173.1:0-9085 GCA_036770325.1 Terriglobales bacterium | reverse complement strand
GGCCAGAGACGGTAGATCAGGTACCCTCCCCACTGCCAGTTCGCATACAAGCGAACGGAGTTTGTCGCGGTCTGCTGAGAAAGAGCGGAAACAGCCATGACCGGAAAGCGGTTGGGATCGAACTCCGCGTGCAACGCTTTCAAGCGGCCGGGGTATACCAGAAGGACTCCCAGGGTCAACACAGCCAAACACGGTATGCAATGCGATCGGTCCCGTTTGCTATGGGTCGCGATGAGCTGTAACCCGCTTTCGAGTTCCGAAACGCTGCTGCTGAACCGCCGTAGCCATTTCAGTGAACTGTTTGAGCGTGCGTATTCCAGCCATTCGCGCAATGCCGAGGCGATACCGGGTGTTGCAACCACCGCAAAGATGGGGATGTTCCGAACCGAGAACAGCGCGAGATGCGCCCAACTCAGCAGTAGCATCACTTGGATCGGCCTTCCCGAGACGAAATGCCAGAACGCCGCCGCGATGGCGAGCGCAAGCAGCGTTTCAAAGTAGGCTACCGAAAATGAGTGAAAATCCGCTGACTGAAACTCACTGATGCGCTGCACGTAAAAAGATGTACCCAGATATTGCGCAACATGGACGTGGAGCCGATATCCATAAGGATTGAGGAGACTGGCAGCCAGACATGCCACAGCGGTCAGTGCATATTTTTTAGCTCGCGACCATACACGAACCCTACCTTGTTGGATCGAGTCTTCAACAACCGATCCCAGAGCATAGGTGATCAGCAAGACGATGCCTACGAAAAAACCTCCGTGCAAATTCACCCAAAGGATGGTGAGTGGCGGCAGAACCAGCAGCAAGCGCATCTTCCCATCTCTTTGCACCCGCCCGAGAACAGATAGGAATACCGCCGCCAATAGCGGAGTGACGAGGTGAGGTCGTGCGAGCCAGTGAATGGTGCTCGCCCCCATGGCCAACGACGTCAGGGTGATTGCAATTAGTCGGTTGCTGGATTCTGCGACTGCATTCCTGTAGATGCAAGTGGAGGACAGTGAAAGGAGAACGAGACTCAAGAGCACGATTCCATGCAGGCCCGACACATGGTGAACGGCCGCCATCATTACATCCGACAGCCACTCCCATGCGAACCACTGCGAACCAGCTCTTGTGAAGGAAAAGATGTCGACTGCAGGAACGCGGCCGTTCCTCAGGATCCATTCCCCGGTTCGAATGTGCCATCCAGTATCTGAGTCAGTCAGGAGCCAACCGACGCCGGTCGTGCACCAGAACAACACAAGGATCGGGATCAGGAACGCAGAATCCGATAGAGACGGCACCAGCGCGGGGCGTGCCGCGAAGGAAACCGTGGCTGAGTCAGTCGCTTCCACTTGCTCACGGGTGCGGGTTGTCGGCATCGTTTCATCACGTTGCGAAGACACTCGCACCTCGACCGGACTACTGTCTGCTGACGGATTCATTCTCCCAACCACCAGAGGGATGACCGCGATCTCGATGAAGGCCATCGTCCCGTACTGGATCTCCTGATGCCGGAGTGTTTCGTTGGATCGCCGTTGTTGCGGCTGCGCGTTGATTGAAGACGTAGATCAATAACGGGGTGCCTGTGGCCGCAGCCAGAAACGCTCCTGCTGGATTAAGGTGCAACGCATTTCCAATCACCACGAACAAGAAAAGAAACAGGCACGCCACCAGCGAAATCCGTTTGACCTTTATTCGCATCTTCTGCCTCCGATCTCAGAACTTAGGTCCGTGAGAAAGCCATGCACACGCGAGGGCTCTAGGCTTCGCTTGCTTGCGACACTGCGAGGCTGGCATCACCGACAGCAGTCTCGGTTGTCGTACCGGCTCCGGCGTTCAAGGACCGCGACGCTGGCTTGCGCAAGTAGTGCGTGTGGGAACAATTCCTGCAATTGACCGCTTTCGTCGCGGCACGTATCACGGGCAGGAGCTTCTCGGGAATAGAAATGGGTTCTCCAGCTAACGAATAAAACGTAGGCACAACCCTGCCGGCCTGACTCCTGTCCTTTCCGCGCAGATCGAGCTCAAGCCGTCCATGGATACCGCGAAAGAGGATTTGGGTTTCCATCGCCGGTCGATGACTGTCTTCAACCAGGTTGAACCAATGCATCGTGACCAGGGTTTCGTAGGTCGCCCCTTTTCGAAGCATGTCCACGCGAATGAATGCTTGGCATATAACTACCGCATGCAAGCCATTGACGCCGATTGCTTCGACTGGATGCAGATATTCGAGCGGATGCCCTTCTTCGTCGCCAAACGTCACATAGCGCCCTATATCTCCCACAGACCCGCCAGACTCTAAGCCGCGCAACACGTAACGTTGAGCTAGTTCTTGGCGCTCGACACTGACGATGGGGTGTGCGAAGATGCCCAGTTCTTTGAAGACTCTTACCGCCCTCCGCGGCAATGCTAGTCCCGCAGCACCTGTGAACTGTTGTCCCGACATTGAGATTGCTCCTTCCTTTTTGCTTTCAAGCAGTCTGACGAACAGGGATTGGGTGCCCAACAGCCGCGCGGATCATTTCTTTGCGACATCCCGCCCAGCACAAATAGAAGCGTGGATCGGAGACCAGAATTGCGAGGTTGTCGCCGCCACGGTCGTGTCCCGCTTGGGCACATGAAGGACACTGAGTGACGTAGTTCTTGCCAACAATTCTGGTCTTGCCGACATAATCGAGAATGCAGAACTTCGGCTTGCGCAGGGTACCTTGCGCGGTAACTTGTGGCGCTCGTGACGCCGTCTGACGAATCTCGGCGGGAAGATCCTTGCCTGCGGTGAACCGCAGCAGCTCTTCCTCAGGGAGTTTCTTGAGCCTTTTCAGATAGTCGAGCTGCGCTTCCAGCGTGTAGTCAGCACCATAGAACCAGAAACGTCGGCCGGCGCCACGGTGAACTCCAAGCGGACCTCGGATGGCGTTTCCGAACGCTCCTGTTGCAATCGAGTCGTGTTTTGGGAAGACCTCAATGCCGTCGGCCAGACCGGTTCCTTTCACCGGAACGCCTAGCCGCCCCGCCAAGTCGTAGATGTAGATTCGGCACTGCCGCGCCAGCAGAGGCGCTGCCAGGAATATCCAAAGGTGCCCGCCGCGCCTGCTCATTTCGAGCGCCGAGTCCACGTGATCGACAGTCAGTTGGTATTGGAGCTTGATCAGGTCGTCCATGGCGTGCGTGTAATCCGCGTCGATAGCGACCCACTTGCAGCGTTGAGTTGAGGGGTTGATGGCATAGAGCCCAATGGTCATTCTCCCTTCCAGGTGGGCAGAAATTGTTTGGTCGGTTAACCAAATTTGGGCGCCGGAACTCTTTTCCTTCGGACGGTAGTAGTAATGACGTCCGCTTCCCGGATTGGGACGGGTGGATTGGATGGTGTACGCCCGGCGATTGACGAACAAAGCGATGTACTCCTTGACCAATTCCGTAGTTGCTATATGTCGCCGACTCACGGTCCACCTCCTTTCCCATAGCCCGTTGGTCATGGCAGCTGTGTGTAGATATTCCAGGACTGGATTTCTGTCAAACGGCGGTCGAAGGGACTTTGTTCAAGCGTGACAGGCCATCTCGGCGGGTTTTCCGGGCTCGAGGATCCAGCCCGAACCGGCTCTGAGCAGTGCCGGACGCTCCACCAGGCTGAGCAGGTCATAGTCGTGGACAAGGCGGTCAAAATCGTCCACGCTGTACCCTCCGTATGCCTCATCGTCAAAATCAATCCAGAGCCAGACGCTCTGTTTGCGATCCAATGCGTAGAAGGCACCCGAGTTAGGTTGGTTTGTGACGATTAGAAAAATTAGAACGGCTGATGGGAATTCCAGCCATCGAATGGGCTGTGCCCCCTCAGTGGCAATCGCGAGGTTCCTTACGGCTTCTTCAATTGAACAGCCTGGCTTCATTGCGAGAATTGGTTGTGCTTTCATGACACCGACCATAGTCATCTTCCTCCTTCGATGAAAGTTGGGGTTTCCTTTGGATTCGTAGGTTTCCGGATCACCCACGAGGTCGCCCCTTGTGTGGTTTAAACGGCTTGCCTAGCAGCCAATCGCGCGATTGCTTGCCCTAGCTTGACTTCTGTCTATATTTCTGCAAACATCGAAATACATGCCGACTATACAAGCGAAGAAGGGCGTAGAGCAGGTAGCCAAATACGCAGATATGTTTTCTGCGATGGGCACCGAGGCGAGGCTCCGGATCATGCAGTTGCTGCTGACCGCGCATCCGGAGGGCCTTGTGGTCGGCGAAATCCAGGAGGAGTTAGATATACCCAATTCCACGCTTTCCCATCATCTGGACAAGCTCAAGAACGAAGGACTGGTCCAGGTGCAGCGCGAAAGCACGTTCATGCGCTACACAGCCAACACAGAAGCGCTCCAGGAATTACTGCAATTCCTATATGCCGAGTGCTGCACTCGAAACAAAGCGCTCAAGCCGCAAGACATCGTTCAGCTCTGTAAATAAAGGAGACCCAGATGCGCACCACAGATATCAAGGAAATAGTGAAAGAGAAATATGGCCAGGCCGCGCTCCGAGTGAAAGCGGGAGGGAGCAGTTGTTGCGGCTCCGCTCCCGCCAGCGGGCTTTCCTGCGACCCGATCACGTCCAATCTTTACGACCACTCTGAAGCTTCACTCATTCCCGAGGACGCCATGCTCGCGTCCCTTGGATGCGGGAATCCAACGGCACTCGCGAAGCTGAGTCCCGGTGAAGTCGTGCTCGATCTAGGATCGGGAGGCGGCATTGATGTTCTCCTCTCTGCGCGTCGTGTTGGCCCAACCGGCAAAGCGTACGGCCTCGATATGACCGACGAGATGCTGGCGCTCGCTCATGAGAACAAGCGCAAGGCGGGAGCGGAAAATGTGGAGTTCTTAAAGGGTGAGATTGAACACATTCCACTGCCTGATGATTCGGTAGACGTGATTATCTCCAATTGCGTCATTAATCTCTCCGCCGACAAGGATCGAGTACTACGCGAGGCATTCCGTGTCTTGAAGCCTGGCGGCCGATTTGCCGTATCCGATGTTGTTACCCGCGGCGTCATTCCGGACGAGATCCGGCAGAAGGTCCTACTCTGGGTGGGGTGTATCGCCGGAGCGCTCGACGAAGCCGAGTACCAGTCGAAGCTGATCGCGGCCGGTTTCGAGCAAATCGAAGTTGAACCAACACGGGTCTATAGGGTGGAGGAAGCCAGGGAGTTCCTGTCCTCTGCTGGCGTGAACGTGGACGACATTGCATCTCAAATCGACGAGAAGTTCATGAGTGCTTTTGTACGTGCGGTCAAACCGGCCAATGCGAAGCCGTGTTGTGGACCAACTTGCTGCAACTAACAGCGGAGGCTCACCATGAAGGGACACTACAACGTTCTGTTTCTGTGCACTGGCAATTCGGCGCGGTCCATCATGGCCGAGGCCATTCTAAACTTCAAAGGGAGGCCCAACTTTACCGCCTACAGTGCGGGGAGTCATCCATCTGGATCTGTCAGGCCGGAGGCCCTCCGCCAGCTTGACGCTGCGCATATCCCAACCAAGGGGTTGCGCAGCAAAGCTTGGGACGAGTTTTCTCTGCCGGATTCGCCCAAGCTCGATTTTGTTTTCACTGTCTGTGACAATGCCGCCAAAGAAGTCTGCCCCGTTTGGCCAGGGCAACCGATGACAGCGCATTGGGGCGTCCCCGACCCGGCGGCCGTCCATGGCAGCGCAACGGAGATCGACAAAGCTTTCCGCGACGCCTTTTTCATATTGGACCGCCGGATCAGTCTATTTCTGTGCCTTCCCATTAAGGCTCTCGACAGCCTGTCACTCAAGAAAGAACTGGACAACATCGGTCAGTCTCTGGCGCCAGTCGCGCATGAAGGTTGATCGCGAAGAGCCGAGGGTTCTATAGATGAACACAAGCAGTCGTCTGAGTTTTCTAGATCGCTACCTGACCGCCTGGATCTTTTCCGCCATGGCGTTCGGCGTTGCACTTGGTTGGCTCGTACCCGGAGTCGTGCCATTCCTGAATCGTTTCAGCATTGGGACGACATCGATTCCGATCGCAGTCGGGTTGATCGTCATGATGTATCCGCCCTTCACCAAGGTGCGATACGAGGAACTGCCCGAGATCTTTCGCAACAAAAAGGTGCTCGGCCTGTCCCTTATAGAGAACTGGATAGTCGGGCCAATCTTGATGTTTGTGTTGGCGGTTGTCTTCCTGCGTGGATACCCCGAATACATGGCCGGGCTGATCATGATCGGGCTCGCACGCTGCATCGCCATGGTCATCGTGTGGAACGAACTGGCCAAAGGAGATACCGACTATGCGGCCGGCCTAGTCGCCTTCAATTCCTTGTTCCAGGTCTTCTTCTATTCGGTATATGCGTGGGTGTTCATCACTGTTCTCCCAGCCAGGCTCGGACTGCACGGCGCTGTGGTCGACGTCTCGATCTCCCAGATCGCCGAAAGCGTCTTCATCTATCTCGGTATTCCATTTCTTGCCGGCTTCATCACCCGGACGGCACTGGTTCGCGTCAAGGGCAGAGATTGGTACGATCACAACTTCGTTCCACGTGTGAGCCCGCTGACTCTGATCGCATTGCTGTTCACGATAGTGGTCATGTTCTCCCTGAAGGGCGCATATATCGTCCGGCTTCCGCTTGATGTGCTGAGGATTGCGGTGCCGCTGTTGCTCTACTTCGTCGCAATGTTTCTTGTTTCCTTCTACATGGGCAGAAAGTTGGGAGCGGACTACTCCAAGACTACGACCCTTTCCTTTACCGCAGCGTCGAACAATTTCGAACTCGCAATCGCAGTGGCAGTTTCGGTCTTTGGCATCAATTCAGGAGCCGCATTTGCAGCAGTCATTGGGCCGCTCGTTGAAGTGCCCGTCATGATTGCGCTGGTGAACGTCGCTTTTTATCTCCGGGGCCGATACTTCGCCGACGGCACCGCGCCCGCGATGGAAACGGTGGCCATTCCAACTGGCAAATAATCATGTGTTCCAGGGTCGGTTGTGTTGCGAAGTATTTCGCTATAGTCAATGGCAAACTATGACGTTTCACACACTTCTACGTTGCATCTTACGGCAAAAGCACTCCAATCACACCACAATCACACGGCAATATCCGGGAAAAGGACTCCCGTCCGTTGAGTCGCTTTGCGCTGCGTCAGTATAGAGTAGAGGGAGACCGACGCAGGAGACCCGCTTCTTCTAACAGATAATGTCAGGGTCTGTTCCAAAAAATCCGTGAACAGACCGAAACAAACGGTTCGTTCGCACTCCAAAAACCTATCCGCGACAAGCCACAACAAATCGCGGTTCCGCACTAGATAAAGGAAGCAGGGGATTGAATTCTCCTGTTGGATGCGCTCCCGAATGGCAAGGTAGCGCCATGCGGCCTTCGGTGTTCGCTCGTATTCCAGCGCAAATTTGTAGTCTTGTCCTGCGAGACGCACCGTCACAACTGCATCGTAGTACTTCCAGTATCCGTTGTCGGTCAAATCATTCCGCGAGCGAATCTCGGTTTCAGGCATCCAGTAGACCAAGGTGCCACTGCGCTTCAGCGCCAAATGGATCTCGTTCAGCTCTAAGGAGTGATGAAGGCCGCTCTGGGCGGAATTCGACCTTGGCTTACCGACAGGTTGCACATAGCAATCCCCTCGTCCCACAAGTTCCGTAGCACCGGCGTGTGAGATCGAGTAGACAATTCCTTGATTGCCCAAAGGCGTGTCCTGCCGGACCAGCAGGCCATGATTCACGAGACGGCGTACTCGATTGTTGAAAGCATTTCGTGACGATGCGCTGTAGTCCAGTCTCAGGAACTCGAACAGTTGATTGTGTGTAACGAAGCCTGAATGCAGCACTTGCCGCAGGAGTGGGTAGTCACGTATGGGACTTAATGAGATCGACCCCTTCCAATAGCGCATAGTGTGGCTCCGGTCATTTATCCTGGGCAGAGCATGAGCAGCGGTGACCATGGGCGTAGCTCTGAGAGTGCGATCACGAACCGGCCAACATCACTTTGAATCCACCCTTGGGCATCCATCAGCAACATGAGTTCCTGGCTGCCTCCACACTCGCTGAAAGAAACTAGCCATGTGTCCGGCGACCTCCAGCCTTCTGTCCCGACTGCGAAATGGCCATGCAGGTCCGAGGTCGCGATCACCAGAAAGCGCTCGGCGCAAATACCTCTCCTGGCCAGTCGTCTGAACAGCAGTCTGTTGCAACCCATCCAAACTGACGGCTCAGCACATTCGAAGACCCGCCCGATCATTTTAGACGGGTAGTTTTGGTTGAAGTCGCCAATTGCATCGAACCTGGCATACCCGCCGATCTGCGGACGCTGCCGTAGGCCACTCTTCACCATCACGCCGGTCGTGTTGTAGTAGACGGCGGGGCAGATGCGTCCAGTGGCGCTGCGTTCCAGCCGTTGCCGCCACACACTACCGAAACCAGTGACCGACACGAGCACACCACTACCCACCTTTCAATCTGCGGTTGTTTGTCCGCTCTGCATAGAGCTGCTCTTGGAGATTGTTAATGTGAGTCACCAGTTTCGGATCGGCGCCAGGCCTTACCTGTGTTTGCTTAGTCCCTGTCGTGCCGGACCTGGCGGTCAGCACCTCCAGCCGTACAGACATGTCTGCCAGAATCTCGGATTTCTTTCGCAGTTCTTCCCGAGCAACATCTCTTTCCCTGGTTGCCGTATCCCGCTCGCTGGCCACGCAAGCTAGTTCGCCTTTCAGTTGTTCAATCTCCGAGGCCTTGCCTGTAACGGCGTCACCATGTTCTGCGGCTTCAATGGCACGATTGCAGCGTTCGATATGCGTGTTGTACCGATCGATCGCTTCCTGCGCTACCTTTCGGGAATACGCATCCTGGTTGTAGAGGTCCGCCATCATCTCCGCGGTAATCCACATTCCCCGCCGGTGATCGATGCGAAGTTTGGCGCAAACCACTGCCATCACCATTAACGCTACTGTCGTTGACAGGCTGTACAGGAAATATGGGTTCTTGAGGCGTGCTTCGATGAACGCCTTGCGCTCGCGCTCGAGCCATTCGCCGTAGTCAATGCCGTTCGGATTGAACTGCTTCAACAGGAACTCGTACCATGTGCCCCCGCGCGTATAAA
>DAIPJJ010000292.1:0-3200 GCA_036770325.1 Terriglobales bacterium | reverse complement strand
GGGAGTCGGATCCTGGTACAAAAGCCAATTTATAAAAAATTCGTCGATGCGATGACGGAGAAAGCGCGCAAAGTTCAACTTGGCTCGCCGCTAGAGCGCGAGACGAAGATGGGACCGCTGGTGAGTAAAGAACAATACGACCGCGTGCGTTCCTATCAGGACATTGGAAAGAAAGAAGCGAAGCTGGCGATCGGCGGAGGGCGGGCAGAGGAGTTCGCGAAGGGCTACTACGTCGAGCCGACGATTTTCTACGATGTCGCGAACAGCGCGCGAATTGCACGCGAAGAAATTTTCGGACCCGTCGCATCCGTCATTCCGTTCGAAGACGAAAAAGACGCGCTGAAGATCGCCAATGATTCGCCCTATGGGCTCGCCGCCGCCGTCTGGACGCGCGACATCTTCAAAGTTTTCCGCGTTTTGAAATCTCTGCGCGCGGGAATTGTCTGGGTGAACCACATGCAGCCAACTTATGTTGAAGCCCCGTGGGGAGGATATAAGCAATCCGGTTTCGGCCGGGAGCTTGGGCCCTGGGGAATCGAGGAATACCTCGAGACCAAGCAGGTTCACATCAATTTGAACGAGCAGCCGATAGGATGGTACTGAAAAGCAAGTGGCTAGTGGTCAATGACTAGTGGCTAGTAGGAATGCCGTATAGGTCCTATGGAAGCTCCTCTGTGGCTCTGCTCTGTGTAACTCTGTGTTCTCTGTGGTCGAGCTTTCAAAACTAACCAGAGAACACAGAGTCGCACAGAGAACGCCCACAGAGAACTGATTTCGAAATATGAGCACAATCCAACTACGAACCAGTGTCCCCGGTCCGAAATCCCGCGAGCTTGCGGCACGCCGCGAACAAGCGGTCCCGCGCGGGCTCTCGCATGCGACGCCCATTTATGTGGCTCGCGCGCAGGATGCATGGATTGAAGACGTGGATGGCAATCGTTTCCTTGATTTTGCCGGCGGAATTGGGTGCCTGAATTCGGGGCACCGCAATCAGCATGTGGTTGCGGAGCTAGAATCTCAGCTTCAGAAATTCCTTCATACCTGCTCGCAGGTCACGCCGTACGAAAACTACATTTGTTTGGCCGAACGCCTGAACCGGATCACTCCTGGGAGCTTTCGCAAGAAAACGCTTCTCGTAAACACCGGTGCGGAAGCCGTTGAGAACGCTGTGAAGATTGCCCGCGCGCATACGGGCCGCTCGGGAATCATCGCTTTTGAGGACGCATTCCATGGGCGCACCATGATGACCCTTGCGCTGACCAGTAAGACGCATCCTTACAAGGCTGGGTTCGCGCCTTTCCCCGGGGATGTTTACCGCATTCCGTTCGGCTACTGCTATCGCTGCTCGTACACATTGAAATATCCCGAATGCGATGTTTATTGCGCGCGGCATCTTGAAGACACTTTCAAGCGCGTCGTGGCGTCTGAAGATGTGGCTGCGGTGATTGCCGAGCCTGTGCTCGGCGAAGGCGGATTCGTGAATCCGCCGCCGGAATTCTTCCGCATCATCATGGAAATCTGCCACAAGCATGGCGTACTGTTTATTGCCGATGAAGTGCAGAGCGGCTTCGGGCGTACAGGAAAGATGTTTGCCACCGAGCACTACGGAATCGAGCCGGACATTCTTGTAACTGCGAAGTCTTTAGGCGGAGGCTTGCCACTGGGTGCCGTGACCGGCCGTGCCGAAATCATGGATGCGCCCGGCCCGGGCGGCCTTGGCGGGACTTTCGCGGGGAATCCTCTTTCATGCGCTGCAGCCAATGCGGTGCTCGACGAATTTGAAAAAGGCGATTTGTTGCGCCGAGCCGAAGCTATCAGCCAGCGCTTCGAAGATCGCGCTCGGAAGTGGAAAGAACAATTCGACCTGATCGGAGATGTGCGGGGATTGGGCGCGATGCGGGGGCTGGAACTCGTCAGGTCGCGCGAGACACGCGAACCTGCCGCTGACGAAACAAAAAAAATCACGCAGTATTGTTACGAGCACGGCCTGGTCACAATCACGGCTGGCAGTTACGGGAATGTCATCCGCATTCTGGTTCCGCTGGTCGTTACAGATGAGCAGATGGACGAAGGACTGGACGTGCTTGAATCGGCCCTTGCTTCGATTGCGGACAGGAACGTAGTGTTGGCGGGAACAGGCACCCGATAAGCTGCCCGTTCTTCTCTTGTGCCGTTCTTCCTGAACTTCGCCCCTTTTGCGGTAAGAGCTCTTAACCGCAAAGTTCGCCAAGATCTCGCAAAGGGAGCAAAGGGCGCGAAGGGGACCTCAGAAGACCCTGGCAATCGTACATACCCTGAGTGCACCAAGATCAATAATCTCCTGACCGTCCGCGAACTTGACCTCGGGCGACACTTCTGTTGCACTTACGAAAAGGACGTATTCCGCATCTTAGGACTAGGGAAATTCATATGAAAACCCTTCGGAACAGCATTTTTGTTGCGATCTTGGCGGCTGGACTTGCCAGCACTCCTTCATGGGCGGTGAACCGCGAATTGGTCGAATTGCAGACCCAGGTTCAACAAATCCAGGACCAAATGACTGGGCTAAAGCAGTCGCTGGATGAGCGCATGGGCGTGCTCAAGAACCTGATGGATCAGAACACCGACAGCATCAACAAGGTCACCGCTGCGATCACCAACATGCAGGTCACTTTGCAGAAGCAGCAGAGCGACACGAACAATCATGTCGATCAGCTTTCAGGGCAACTGCAATCGCTCAACGACAGCCTGGACGAGTTGAAGGCGCGCCTCGGCAAAGTGACTACCCAGCTCGAAGCCATGCAGCAGGCGCAGCAAACTATGGCCGCCCAGGCCAGCCAGCAGCAACAACAACAGCAGCAACAGGCCGCGCAGCTTGCCGTTCCGCCTCCGGATGTGCTCTACAACAATGGGCTCCGCGACTACAACGGCGGAAACGCCGATCTTGCCAAGCAGGAATTTTCGGATTACGTGAAAAATTATCCGAACACCGATCTCGCCGGCAATGCCTATTTCTATTTGGCTGAGATAGATTTCAAAGCCGCAAATTATCCGGACGCGATTGCCGGCTACGACAAAGTCCTGCAGAATTTTCCTGACGGGAACAAAGCTGCTTCGGCTGAATTGAAGAAAGGATTGGCACAGCTCGAAGCCGGACAGAAAGACGCAGGTGTTTCGACTTTACGCCACGTGCTACAGCGCTACCCGCGGACGAATGAAGC
>DAIPJJ010000291.1:0-3201 GCA_036770325.1 Terriglobales bacterium | reverse complement strand
AGCCACTCGGCCACCTCTCCGAAAACGCGAACAAGAAATCGAGGTCCTTCGACTAGGCTCAGGATTTCGGCTCGCGGCTCAGACGCCGCGAAATCGCCTCAATTTAGCAAACCGCCGCCTTCAGCCACTCGGCCACCTCTCCGAAAACGCGAACAAGAAATCGAGGTCCTTCGACTACGCTCAGGATTTCGGCTCGCGGCTCAGACGCCGCGAAACCGCTTCAATTTAGCAAACCGCCGCCTTCGGCCACCTCTCCGGCGAGTTCGTGCTGCGAACAGTTTACCACCTGAGTCGCAGCGGTCTTGCCGAACGGATCTAACGCGCGTAGCACAATGCCAAAGGGAGCGAGTCGAGCCATTGCTCGGCTATTGGTGGGCCGAAGGTCCTTCCGAGGGATTGCTCAGCGGAATCGGTTGCGAAGCCTCGGCGGGCAGTTCTACTTGTGGCAATGGCTGTTCGAGCGCGACCGCGAGCACCTGGTCCATGGTATCGACGAAGTGCAGTTTCATCGCGCTGCGCAAGTTCTCAGGCACTTCCGCCACGTCTTTCTCATTGTCCTTGGGAAGAATGGCTTCGAAGAGACCCGCCCGATGCGCAGCCAGGAGCTTTTCCTTGAGGCCGCCGATCGCAAGAACTTTTCCGCGCAACGTGATTTCGCCAGTCATCGCCAGGTCGCGGCGGACGGGAATCTTACTTAGCGCGCTGGCAATTGCTGTGGCAATCGTGATTCCAGCCGAAGGTCCGTCCTTCGGGATTGCGCCTTCAGGAACGTGAATGTGGATGTCGATGTTCCGATAAAAGTCGCGCGGCAGACCCAGACGCTGCGCACGCGAACGCACGTAAGACATCGCCGCATGAGCGGATTCCTGCATCACGTCGCCGAGTTTGCCGGTTAGGGTAAGCTTGCCTTTGCCATCTACGACCGTGGCTTCGGTGCTGAGAATCGAGCCGCCGACTTCGGTCCAGGCGAGTCCGGTGACCAAGCCGACCTCGCTCTTTTCGTGGGCCAGGCTGTCGCGGAACTTCAGCACGCCGAGGAAATCATTCACGTTCTCGGCAGTGACAGTGATGGCGTAGTTCGTACCTTCTTTCACGACCTTGCGGGCAATTTTGCGGCAGATGTTGCCGATCTCGCGCTCGAGATTGCGGACGCCGGCTTCACGGGTATAGTTGCGTATCAAAGTCGTAATTGCATCGTCGGTGAACTTGATGTTTTTTTCATTCAGCCCCGCCTGCTCCATCTGCTTCTTAACCAGGAACTGCTTGGCGATTTCGACCTTCTCAGGCTCGGTGTAACCGTGCAAGCGCAGAACTTCCATGCGGTCTTGCAGGGCAGGCGGAATCGTGTGCAGGACGTTTGCGGTCGCAACGAAGAAAACCTGCGACAGGTCGTATTCGACGTCGAGGTAGTGATCGACGAACATGAAGTTCTGCTCGGGATCCAGCACTTCGAGAAGCGCAGCGGAGGGATCGCCACGGAAGTCCATCGACATCTTGTCGACTTCATCGAGCATGAACACCGGGTTCTTGGTGCCGGCCTTCTTCATCATCTGAATGATCTGGCCGGGGAGAGCGCCGATATAAGTACGGCGATGGCCACGAATCTCGGCTTCGTCACGCACACCGCCGAGCGACATGCGAACGAATTTGCGTCCGGTGGCTTTCGCGATCGACATTCCTAGAGAAGTCTTGCCGACTCCCGGCGGGCCAACGAAGCAGAGAATCGAGCCTTTCGGATTCTTGACGAGCTGGCGAACGGCGAGGAATTCAAGGATGCGCTCCTTGATCTTCTCAAGTCCATAATGATCTTCGTTCAGGACCTTCTCAGCGCGTGAGATGTTGCGGATTTCCTTCGAGCGCTTCTTCCATGGAACCGCCAGCAGCCAGTCGAGATAATTGCGCGAGACAGTTGACTCGGCCGACATCGGCGGCATAGCTTCGAGTTTCTTCAGTTCCTGCAACGCCTTGTCTTTCACTTCTTTGGGCATGCCGGCGTTTTCGACTTTCTTTTTCAGTTCGTCGAATTCGCTCTTTTCGCCTCGGCCGAGCTCCTTCTGGATGGCCTTGATCTTTTCGTTCAGGTAATACTCTTTTTGGGCACGCTCCATTTGCCGCTTTACACGCGACTGGATGGTGCGGTCCATGTTCAGCTTTTCGATTTCGATATCGAGAACGTCAGCGATTCGGGTCAGGCGCTCGGCGGGATCGAAGATTTCGAGCAACTCCTGCTTTTCTTCAATCGAAAGTTGCAGGTTGGCCGCGATGGTATCGGTAAGCTTCGCCGGATCCTCCATGCGCACGGCCGCAATCATGGTTTCGTAGTTGAGGGATTGGCAAAGCTTTACATACTGCTCGAAAAGCGACGTGACCCGCTGCATTGCGGTTTCGAGTTGCGAGTTGGTCTCAACTGTGTAGCGCGCGAGCCGCACCGTGGCCTGCATGAAGCCTTCGGTGTCCATGATCTGCAGGACCTTGCCCCGTTCAATTCCTTCAACCAGAACCTTTATGTTGCCGTCGGGGAGCTTCAGACTCTGCACGATGTTGACGACCGTGCCCACCTGGTAAATCTCGTTCGGTTTCGGTTCGTCGACGCTTGCATCATGCTGAGTGGCGAGGAATATCTTCTTGTCCGAGGCCAGAGCGTCTTCAAGAGCACGCACGCTCGACTCGCGGCCTACCACGAACGGAGTCATCATGTAAGGGAAGATGACCACGTCCCGGATGGGCATCATGGGCAGTTTTCTGGTCTCGAATTTCTCTTTGGAAGCGGTCAAGGGAGACTCCAAAAAATCAGCTCTTAGCTATTAGCCTTTAGCCCTTAGCTGAACCTAAGTCTAGCAGGCCGTTTAAATTAAGCACGGAAAAGCTAAGCGCCAACAGCTAAAGGCCAAGAGCTAATTTATCCTGCCTTCTCCATCATAGTAAGCGAAACGTTGCGTTTTTCAACCATTTCGCGTGTCACTTCGAATTCCTTTACTTTCTTCTGGCTAGGCAGGTGGTACATCAGGTCAAGCATCAGCTCTTCGAGAATCATGCGCAAGCCGCGAGCGCCGACCTTCCGGACCATGGCTTGCCGGGAGATTGCGCGAAGGGCTTCTTCGCTGAACTTCAATCGCACGTTCTCGAATTCAAAGAGCCGCTGATATTGCTTGACGATCGCGTTCTTGGGCCGAGTGAGGATTTCAATGAGGGCATTTTCGT
>DAIPJJ010000290.1:0-3247 GCA_036770325.1 Terriglobales bacterium | reverse complement strand
CCGAGCACCGTCACCGAATCCGGAGCGCAGCCTGAGCACACGCCTGCGGCTGCGGCCGCGAGATTGATCAGCTTCAGTAACTGTGGCGGAGTAGTTCCGGCATCGAGCACGGCAACCTGGCTGTTGGTGGGATTCGTCACATAGAGCCGGGCGAAAACCGGATCATAAGCAAGCGAGTTCGCGCCTGTCCCAATTGAAAAGCAGGTGCTGCTCGAAGGTAGTGTGGCGCAACTTGCAGTGTTCGTCACCGGGTTAATCTCGTCAACGGTTCCGCTTTGCTCGAGCACATACACGCCGAAATTATCTGGTCTTGCGGCTATCCAAACCGGAGCTGCGCCGCCGGGAACCGGAATCGTCTGTGTCACCGTGTTGTTGGACGTGCTGATGACGCTGACATTGCCGCTGCCCTGGTTTGCAACATAGATCTGTTGCAGGTTCGGCAGCTCGGCAAGTGCAACGGGATGCGTTCCTACCGGCACCACCGCGCTGACTACGTTGTTTATGGCATTAACGACATAAACCGAATTCGTGCCATAGCCCGCGACGTAAACATTATTGTTGTCGGCCGTCCCGGCAAACACTGCATTTGGCGCTCTCGCCGTGGCACCAGCGAATTCCGGATTGTCGGCACCGCTTGTGGAATTCGCGACTGAAAACGAAGTTGCAGAAGCACCGGCCACGGTAAACGCGCCGTTGAATCCGGCGGTGCTGCAGCCGCTGACGAACACGGTGTCCCCAGGTGCGAACAGTCCGGCGGCTCCCGAATAGGTGTACGTAGCGGTGCTTCCATTTCCCGTAACTTGCGTGATTTGAGCTGAAGGCGAGGGCGGCAAATTAACCGTGTTGGCAACGGTGGTTGGAGCCAGAGTGTTGTTGACTGTGAGTGTATCTTCGGCGCTATTTGCTATATAGAGTTTGCCGCCGTTTGGCGTTAGAACCGCATATGCAGGCGCCATTCCGGCCCGCAGGTTCCCCTGAATACTGTCGCCCGAGGTGTCGATATTGGTGGCTGATCCGTTCCCTCGCTGGTTGGCAGCAATTCCATCCGTATTGATTGAGACCACGATATGCGCAGCCGATGGGCTGGGTTGGACCCCTTCGATCGGTTGGGCCACTGGGCGGTACGTGTCTCCGCAACTCGCGGCAATAAGTGCAAGCAGCAGGTTACCGGCCACCGCTAGTATGCGATGTCGCGCCGATTGCGCACTGGTCCAACTCGGAAGTCTCATTGGGGATTGCTTATTCTAGCGGCTTGGGACGAACTTCGCCACCAACGCGCTTTCGTCAGGATGAGAGTAGGAAGCGCCGAGTGGCACCGCAGGTTGCATGCTCAAGACGTAAACAATTTCACTTTCGGCAGGTTTCGCCCGTTTAGCGCTTTGCTCTTTTCCGAGGCGTCTCCGCCACCGCGGCCGCCGGTTTCTTTCGGCCTTCCATTTCGGCCAGGCTCTGTTTGAGCGCAGCCATCAAATCGACCACCGGCGCCATCTTCTTCGGCTTCTCGACTTCCGCAATCTTTCCGCCTTCAAGCTTCGTCTGGATGAGATTCTTCAGATTTTCCTGAAACTCATCATGAAATTTCTCCGGCTCCCACTCTGTAGCGAGCGCTTCGATCAATTGGTGCGCAACCTTAACTTCAGCATCCTTTAGTTCGACGTCCGGAGCGCCGAAGCCTTCCACTTTCCGCACTTCCTCTTCGTAATACATGGTGTGCAACATCAGCCCGCCTTCGTGCGGACGCAAAAACACCGTGTACTCGCGGTTGTGCATGGTGAGCTTGGCGATGGCAACGTAGTCGCTTTCTTCCAATGCCTTAGTCAGTAACGCATAGGGCCGGCGGCCGGCTTCCTCCGGCATCATGTAATAAGAAGACTCGAAATAGACCGGATCAACCTCGGTAGACTTTACAAATTCGAGGATCTCCATGGTCTTCGCCGTCTTCGGCTCGATCTTCTTAATTTCCTCCGGCTCGATCACCACGTATTCGTTCTTGCGATACTCATATCCCTTTACGATTTCACTACGCTCCACCACTTTGTTTTCATTGGGACAGATGAGCTGCTGCTTCACGCGTGTGAGGTCATCGCGGTGCAGCATGTGAAAGGAAATGCTGGAGCTGCGGGCGCCGGAAAACAGGCGCACCGGCATTGAAATCAAGCCAAAGGTAAGATATCCAGACCAGACCGAAGCCGCCATAGTTTCATCCCTCGATCAGTTTTTGCCAGAGCTGGCGCTCGAAACGAAGAACGCCGGGTAGCAGTTTAGACTACGCAGCGTACTTTGATGCACTGGAATTGTGCAGGTAATCGAAACTGAAAGCGGGAGCAATGGTAGCTGGAATCGGTTGGGGCCATATCTGGTGTTTACCGGATTGGTTCGGGATGTGAGTTGATAACTCGGGGATCGTGAGATCGTCTGTTCTCCTTTGATATGAGCTACTTAGGGTTGATCGCGCTTGAGCTCCGAGCCTGGCCGGGTCCAAAAATTGTCGAATTTGCCGCGATCAGCATCCTTTTTGCGGCTTTAGGAAGGCTCGTTCGCGGAGTGACTGCCGGCGGAGCTGTCGCGGGAGCATTCGTGTGCTTCCTCTTTTTGTGGGCGGGAGGATTGGCAGCTTTCACAGCTCTCTTCACCGTGTTCGTGCTCACCTGGTTTTCAACCCGGATCGGCTACGCCCGAAAACAAAGATTGGGAACAGCCGAAGCCCGGTCCGGAAGAGACGCGCTACAGGTGTTCGCGAATCTGGGGGCGGCCGCCGTTTGTGCGATTCTGTTCGCAAGCTTCGGAAGAAATGGGCTCCTGCTGGCGATGATCGCGGCACTCGCAGAGCCTGCCGCCGACACGGTCTCGAGCGAAATCGGTCAGACCAGCGGCGGTTCGCCGCGACTGATCACGACCTGGCAGACAGCCACACACGGAACAAACGGCGCCGTTACGTTGACCGGAACTCTTGCAGGCGCAGTTGCTGCCTGTGTCGTTGTCTTCGCGTTCACGTTCTGTGGAGAACTCGGACCGCATTTCGCTTTTGCATGTTCAGCCGCAGGAATTCTCGGAATGCTTGCCGACAGCTTGTTGGGCGCGACCATCGAAAATCGCGGATGGCTGGGAAACAATGCCGTGAATTTCCTCTCGACTGTAGTCGCAGCCGCAATCGCATTCCTGATCGCCCACTGAACCTCTGTGGCGTTCCTCCGTGGCGTTCCTCTGTGTAACTCTGTGTTCTCTGTGGTGAGTTTTTAAAAGCCCG
>DAIPJJ010000010.1:2730-48560 GCA_036770325.1 Terriglobales bacterium | reverse complement strand
CCGCCCAAAAAGCCTGCAGGCGCAGGATGAGCTCCTGGAAAGTCAGCGAATTGGAGCTAAGTGAGTTCACGGGTCCGCTTCGATTAAGATCAGTTATTGTAAAGGAAGCGATGACGGCGGTCAGCAATCGCGTTGAGCTTTGGGAGTACCATTCGCCTCATCGGCTGGGCTCGACCGTTAATTTCAATCCGACAGCCCTGGTGACGGCCACTAACGTCGAAAGCCGCGGATTACCCGTTTCAGACAGTGCACGGTAAAGGCTCTCGCGTTCTACTCCGGCCACTTTCGTTATCCTGGTGAGCCCGCGTCTAGCCTTGGCGATGGGACGTAACGCCAATAGAAGCACGCGCGGTTCATCTTCATCTTCCAAAGCGGCCCGCAAGTACTCAGCCGCAAATTCGGGATTTGAACGGAGTTCCCGAATGAGCTTATCTTCGTGTAAGACGCTGGCCTGTTTTTTCATTTTGTCCTCTCCCGATAATCGGCCAGGTACTCGCGCGCACGTTGAATGTCCCGCGATTGTCGACTCTTGTCGCCACCGCACAGCAACAAAATACAAGCGCGTCCAATCACCGCGTAATAAGCCCTGTATCCTGGACCTCAGTCGATTCGTAGCTCGAACAGCCCATCGCCAATTGATTTGCAGTTGCTGAAATTAGCAACCACCAAATTTGCGTGTTTTGTTTAAATTTTTTCCAGCATTCCTCGCGTGACCAGCTTCTTCTCGATATGCCGCTCAAGGATTTGCAGAACAAACTTTCTGAGGTCCCCGGCGGAGTTGGAATTCTCTGGCCAGCTCACGGCTGAAAGCGGCGCTCGAAGCATCTGGCCCGCCAGTTTTCGAGATTCGGCCAACAACTCAGACGACGCAAGTCGCTTGTGCTCTGGACACATCAGTCCATCAGCCAGTGCATGGAAATAAGCGCGGCTTCCGTTCAGCACACGACCGCATGCGATGCACTCCGAAATATCGGGCAAATAGCCCATCAGGCGTGCCATCCACAAATCGAAGTATGTGATTGGCAGGAACAATTTCTGCCCGCGTAGCTGACCCAGCACCGAAACTGCAAGCCGGAATACAGCATCATTGGCCTCGCGGTCAGGCAACAGTTCATCGAGTAGTTCAGCTACATGGCCCAGCGCCACGGCTCGTTGATAGCTGACTTCGGAAGCTAAGGGAGACTCGATCACCTCGCAGGCGTCAAGCCGCGCCAATTCCTGCCGCTCACGATCTTCCCAGGTCGCTTTTACGTAAGTCAGCGGCTCAAGCGCCCCACCGAAGCGGCGCCGCGATTTTTTTGCCGCGCGAGCGACACCCCGCACCTTGCCCTCAGTGCGCGTGAAAAGCGTAACTAGCAGGTCCGATTCGCGGAAGGGATATGTCCGCAGCACAATCGCCTCTGATTCCTTCAGCGGCATAAGCTTGTGCTGATTTTATGTCTTTGGCTGTGGTCGTTGCCAGAATTGGGCACCAAGGCACATTGTCATGCCGAGGACTCCTGAGTCCGAGGAATCTGCAGTTCACGTCCTAAAAAGCAGCAGATTCCCCACCGCTCAAGCAGTCTGGAATGACAGAGGCTTTGGATGGATGATTAAGTTAAGATTCGGAACGTCCAGCCGACTGACTGCTGACGCCTGACAGCTATCTGCCGAAATACTTCGCATTCCGCTCAGCGTAGCTTTTCCACTTCTCGGGCAGATCATCCAACGCGAATATTGCCGAAACTGGACAAACGGGGACGCACGCTCCGCAATCGATGCACTCGACAGGATCGATGTACAGCATTTCTTCATTCGCGAACTGCGGCTCATCTTTCTTGGGATGGATGCAATCGACTGGACACGCGTCAACGCATGCAGCGTCTTTGGTGCCAATGCACGGCTCGGCAATTACATAGGCCATGAGCGGTTCTCCTTGGAACTTGGGAACTTTTACGGAACAGTCATTCTAGCAAGAATCCAAGCGGGTAGCACAGTTCAAGCAGTCGAGCAGCCGATCTCCGCATTGAACGTGAAGTTTTCGCAGCGGCTAGTTCCGAGGTACGTCACGCCGCTTTCTTTTCGCCCGGTGCTTTGGCTTCGGGATGGCCATGCTTGGCTGCCGCGTGCTCAATTTCTGCGTTGATTTCGCCACCCATCAGGAAGGAAAATCCGGTCACGTATAGCCACATCAGCAGGATCATGACGGCGCCAAGCGACCCATAGGTCCGGCCGTAACTGTTGAAAAAATGCAGATAAACCCGAAAGCCGAACGATGCCGCGATCCATAGCAAAACGCCAATAAGTGAACCTGGCGTGATCCAGTACCAGTGCTGTTCCTTGATATCCGGACCGAAATAGTAGATCAGCGAGAATGACAATATAACGAACGCCAGCGCAACAATCCACTGGACCACGTCCCAGAGCACGATTACGACTGTGCCAAGCCCATAGTGGTTGCCAATCAGGTCCGCCAGGTATCCACCGGAAAGAACCGCAACCAGAGCAAGAATAATCAGCACGGAAATTGCCAGCGTCAAACCCAGCGCGATGGCGCGGACTTTGATAAACGAACGACCTTCCCGGATGTCGTAGACTCCATTCAAAGCGGAGATCAACGATGTCATGCCTCCCGCGGCAAACCAAAGAGTCAACACAATTCCGAGAGTAAGCTTGCCGTTGCTCGCATTCTGCATGACTTCATTCAAAGTCTTGCCAATGACCTGCGCGGCGTCTGGCGGCAGAACTCGATCAAAATACGAAAATAAATCCTGGCGAAGAGCAGCGCCTTTGGCCGCGAAAAGGCCCAGCAGAGACAGCAGGAATATCAAAAGTGGAAAAAGCGCCAGAACGAAATTAAAGGCCAGCTCAGCGGCCCGGCCCAACAGGTTGTCTTCGTCAATTCCGGCCCATATTCGCTTCCCGAGCTGAGACACACTCAACCCGCCAAGGTGCCAAATCGTGGAGATCTGCTCGGTTGTGCTGAGATTTGAGTCTGCCATCTCTCCTGCCACGGCAGACTTGGATTAGCGGGCAAGTCTTGTCGTTGCCCTAAGAAGAATCCAAAACAATGGATTGAGATTAGCGCCTGCTCAGGCCGCGTCGTCTTCTATCTTAATTCGAAGAGACTTCAGGAATTTCAGGTCCTGGTCGCTCACCTTCAGCTCAGGATTGCTGGAGAGCGTGGTAACCATTGAGGTCTTGTCGGGCGTCTTCTCGCCTGGGCGGCTCACGCCGATTGTAGCCTCAAGCACAAGAAAAATGTCGTATCCGCCATCTTTGATCCGGGAGACAACATCGGCAATCTGCTCCGAATCCGCCAATGATTCGTTGATTGCTTCACCGAGCTCTTTCATCAGATGCTTGAGTTGCTGGTCCACGATACCCCCGGTCCGATCAATGCTAGCCTTTTAGATGCTTCGTGAGTCTCTGAGATACCACCTTCTGAAGGGTATTTTAACCCTGAGGATTGATAAAATCGAGAACAAATGGCGAACGTCTCAAACGCGCGAAAGCTGGGCATTGCTGCTCGAATTGCGGGCCAACAGGTAAAGCACACTCGTACGTATGGGGCGTTAGTGAGTGGAGCTCGCGCAACGTTCAGCCACTTTGGCCACATCCTGCGGCAACTCTGGCTTGAAGTAACGGGCTTTGTTTTTCTTGCCTTTGCCCTGGTCGGAGCAGCAGCGCTGTTCAAAGAATATTCGTCCTACCACGCCGGTAACACAGCGCCATCCAGGGTAGCAGCCGCCGCAGGCTTTACGCTGACGTTCGGATGGTTCGGCATTACTTCATTCGTGCGCGCGCGAAAGAAAAAATAGTCATGGCGGAGAGTCCCAAAGCGCCACCTCAAGTAAACGATCCTGAGACCTCTTCGCACATACCTGTTCGCCAGCTCTACTCGCCAAGAGATCTGGAAAACTGGAATTACGAACAACAGGTCGGCTATCCGGGCGAGTTCCCCTACACCCGCGGTGTGCAGCCAACCATGTATCGCGGGCGGCTTTGGACCATGCGCCAGTACGCCGGCATGGGCGATGCTGAAGAATCAAACAAGCGCTACCGCTATCTGCTTTCGCAAGGAACAACCGGCCTTTCCGTTGCCTTCGATCTTCCAACACAAATAGGCCTAGATTCCGATCATCCGCTTGCCGTCGGTGAAGTCGGCAAGGTCGGTGTCGCCATCGATTCCGTCGAAGACATGGAACGACTTTTTCAGGAGATCGATCTCACCAAGATTTCCACATCCATGACCATCAACGCCACAGCTCCAATTCTTCTGGCGTTATACGTCGCGGTCGCTCGCAGAAAAGGCGCTGACATCAAAAAGCTTTCAGGCACCGTGCAGAATGACGTCCTGAAGGAGTACATCGCTCGCGGAACCTACATTTACCCAATCCCTCGTGCCATGCAACTGGTTACGGATCTGTTTGCCTGGGCAAACCGGAACGTACCCGATTGGAACACGATCTCTGTCTCTGGTTACCACATGCGCGAAGCGGGCGCTACGGCAGTGCAGGAAGTCGCATTCACCCTGGCAAACGGAAGCGCCTACGTGCAAGCAGCTATCAATGCCGGCCTTGACATCGACGTATTCGCGCCCCGCATTTCGTTTTTCTTTAACGCGCACAACAATTTTCTGGAAGAAGTTGCAAAATTCCGTGCCGCGCGACGCATGTGGGCCAAAATCATGCGTGACGAATTCCGCGCCTTAAATCCGCGATCATGGATGTTGCGTTTCCACACACAAACCGCAGGTTCCACGCTGACGGCGCAGCAACCGGAAAATAACATCGTACGCACCGCAATTCAGGCCATGTCTGCGGTGCTGGGAGGAACACAGTCGCTGCACACCAATTCCTACGATGAAGCTTTGTCGCTGCCGACCGAGCAAGCTGCCCGAATTGCGTTGCGGACGCAGCAGATCGTCGCTTACGAATCTGGCGCGCCCAACACGATTGATCCGTTTGCCGGCTCGTATTTTATCGAATCACTCACTGGCGAAATTCAAGATCGAGCAAGCGCGTACCTCGAAAAAATCCGGGCTATTGGAGGAATGCTCAAAGCCATCGAGCGCGGATTCATTCAGCAGGAAATTCAAAATGCCGCATACGAATATCAACGAGCCGTCGAAAGCCGCGAAGCAACAGTGGTGGGTGTGAACCGATTTACTCAGGACAGCGAGAACCAGATACCGATTCAGCGCATCGACGAATCACTGGAACGGAAGCAGGTGGAGAGACTGCAGGCCCTGCGTGCACGCCGCGATCAGTCGAAGTGGGAAAAAGCACTTGACGCGGTGCAAAGCGCAGCTCGAGCTGGAGAAAACGTTATGCCGAAAATTCTCGATGCAGTGGAAGCTCTTGCCACGGTCGGAGAGATTTCAGACGCCATGCGCGCCGTGTTCGGCGAATATCAGGAAACGGTGGTGGTCTAGCCGGCAAAAGTCCGAATCTCTCGGCTAGGCAGACACCGTATATCCACACGCCTCACGACATGCCGGGCAGTACATGAGGCCATCTTCGCAGAGACGGATGCCGAGCTGGCTTTGGCATTGGCAGCAATACCGCTCGCATTCGCATTTTGATTCCGGCATTTCGCATTGCATGCAGAGAAAACTTTTGGATGTTCCCGCCGTAGAGCTCATGTCACGAATGTAGCTGTTGCCTGATATTTGGGAGAAGGTGCCGGAGGTAACAACCTACATACTGCTCTCGAGGACGGTCTATGCCTTGGAACTCATTTCTTTCCGGTACCACTCCACGGTGCGCCGAAGGCCTTCTTCAAAATCGACACAGGGCTTAAATCCCAGAAGCCGTTCGGCCTTGGATAAATCGGCAAGAGAGTGTTTCACATCGCCCGCTCGCTCGGGCCGATATGCCACATCACCGCTATAACCCGTGATTTCCCTAAGAAGCTGGAAGGTCTGATTCAAATCGAAGCGCGCGCCTGTCGCGACATTGAAAACTTCTCCCGCGACCTGTGAAGCCGGCGCTTTCGCAGCAAGAAGATTGGCATGAACTGCGTTGTCGATATAAGTGAAGTCACGACTTTGGGCTCCGTCCCCGAAAATAATAGGCTGCTCTCCGTCGAGCATTTGCGTGATAAATTTTGCGAGCACTCCCGCATACGCCGAGCACGCGTCCTGCCTTGGTCCGAAAATGTTGAAGTAACGAAGCGAGACTGTCTCCAGTCCATAGCAGCGAAAAAATGAAGTCATGTAGTGCTCGCCCGCCAGTTTCGCCACCGCATATGGAGAGATCGGGTCCGGAAGCATGTCTTCCCGTTTCGGAAGACTCGGCGCGTCGCCGTATGCCGACGATGACGCCGCATACACTACACGCTTCACCTTCGCATCGCGGGCAGCGATCAGCAAGTGCAAGGTTGCGTCCACATTGGCACGATTGCTGGCCAAAGGATCAACAATGGACTTCGGTACCGACGGCAGCGCAGCTTCATGAAAGATGCAATCGACGCCGCGACAGGCTTCGTTCAGGGCGTCTGGATCAAGTAGGTCGGCCTCGCGAAAATCAATTCGGTCCAGGATCTCCGCGATGTTTTCCCGCTTACCAGTGGAGAAATTGTCGATCCCGATGACCCGGTCGCCTTGCTCCAGAACCGCTCGAGCCAGTGACGATCCAATAAACCCGGCAATTCCGGTGATGAGGTACAAGGCCACGCAATTCAATATACAGAAAGCGGCGATTTTTCTTGCTTCTTCGGCCGGACGATCGGTGAACTACGCCTCAGAGCGCAAGGCATTTGGGGAATTCTGTGCGGCAGAACGGATTTCATTCCACAGTTCGTCACGGCCGGCCCCGGTCCGGGCCGAGAATGGAACCACCCGCAGCCCGGGAACTTTTTTTTCAAACTCATCCATCGACTTTCGCAATGTATTACCGGAGAGCTTGTCAGCCTTGGTGCCCACGATCAGAAAAGGTCTTGCAATCGAGTCCAGGAATTGGAAAAGTTGCTTGTCGCTTTCCTGTGGCGGAACATTCAGGTCCACCAGCGCGAGACACAACGCCAAACTACGACGCTCTTTAAGATAAGGTTCGATAAAAACCGACCACTGTTCAGCAATTTCGCGCGGGACACGCGCATAGCCGTAACCGGGCAAGTCGGTGAAAATCAGCTCTGGTTGCGGTCTTCCCGGCCAACGCACTTCAAAAAAATTGATGGCTCGCGTCCTTCCGGGAGTCGAACTGGTCTTTGCGATCTTTGTCCCCAGCAGCGAATTTATGACGCTTGACTTGCCAACATTCGATCGGCCAAGGAACGCAATCTCGGGCAGGGACGGCGTTGGAAACTGGCCAATAGATGTGGCCGAGGTCATGAATCGAGAAAGGACGCGCACAAATCAGTTTCCGGGTTCCATGCGGAACTTGCAAGTTTCAGTCGAGCCCGAGTGGTCGCTTATTGTTGTCCACATCCTCATCGCGAATGGGGCTGTACTTATTTCGCAGATAAAGTATGAGTGCGACCACAAGACCGATGCCCACACAGATAGCGAGAACAATCCAATACGGTGGATAGGCAATGCCTACCGCGACCACGATAGCGGCCGCGATGATCAGGCCGGTCGTGCCCTTCACTCGAATAGTCATCCTGGGAAGCATCGCAGTATTGATCGAATTGTATGCCTGCGAATCGCGATTGTGTAGGGTTCGACCTTTGCACGACGCTTCCACGAGTTGGATCACATGACGCGCGTGCTCGGCCCATAGTTATCTTCATCCCGCGCGGCGTTTCGAATACTCTGAACATTGCGGCTGCCCGCATTCCCTTCCTCACTGTCGCAGCCGAGGGCCTTTGAATAGACTGATTGTGAGTCATGGAATCGAGCGAACAGGCGAGCGCCCCGGAAGCGCCATCTTTGTTGGACACGCGTATCTGCGATCTGGGTCTCGCTATCGAAGGTTCGGCAGTTGAAAAATTTGTGCAGCAGCTTTATCGCGAGCTGGAGCAGAAAAATATTCTGAAATTCCGGCCCGCGTGCTACCTGACGGACGAATGGGGCTGCCCATCAGGCGAGCCGACAATCGGAATTCCTTTTTATTTGGCCAGACCGGACCTGGCACAAATCGAGAGAGAGAACAATGATCTCGAGAGCGATCGCGAAATTATGATGTACCTGCGGCACGAAGCGGGACATGCGTTCAACTACGCCTATCGACTGCATCGCACGCAGGAATGGAAACAACTGTTTGGACCGTATCGCAGGCCTTATCGCGAGAACTATCGGCCGGTGTTGTTTTCAAAAGATTATGTGCGCTATTTGCCAGGATGGTACGCGCAAAAGCATCCAGATGAAGACTTCGCGGAAACTTTTGCCGTATGGATGACTCCCCGCTCCAGTTGGCGAAAGAAATATCGTGGGTGGGGCGCCATGGCAAAATTGCGATATATGGACCGGGTAGCGCGGGAACTGCGAAGTGCCGACCCGTTGCGCAAACGTGGAGAGCCTGACATCACCGTGGCAGAAATGGAAGTGACTGTTGCTGACTTTTATCGCCACAATACCGAGCAAATTCCGCTGCTCGAAGTTACGCAGGATGGCGATCTCACAGCCGTGTTTAATGCGTCTAAGAAGAGCAAGAGCGCGCAGCCGGCCGCAGATTTCCTGCGCGAGCACCGGAAGACGATCGTTGACCATATCGCCCGCTGGACGGCAATGCAGCGGCCCATGGTGCGAAGATTCATGGAGTCTCTGGAAAAACGCAGCACAGAACTAGGATTGATGATCGACAGAAAGAAGACGGCTGAACATTTGTCCGAGATTACAGTATTCGCGACCACGCTGGTGATGAACCACCTGGCGCGATCGAAAGCGTTTCAGGCTTAACTGCATGGCCGATCAACTAAAAGTCGCTGTGCTGTACGACGTGTGGGGCGAGGAAGAAGAGACTTCCGAGCCAGAAACCACCCGCGCCGGGCGCAAGCGCAAAGAAAAAGAAGATCGCGAAGAGATTTTCGACGCGCTCGGGAAACTGGGCCACGAGCCTTCTTACTATGTGCTGGACGGCCGGCCCCAGTCATTATATGGACTCGGCAAGTGCGGCGCTGATCTGATCTTTAATCTCACGGAATCATACGCAGGCGACGATACGAAAGAGATGAACGTGGCCGCGTATATGGACCTGCTGGGAATCCCCTACACTGGGGCCGGCCCGCACGCGCATTTTCTCGCCCAGGACAAAGCCACCGCCAAGAAGATGTTTGCGTTTCACGGCATCCGTACTCCATTTTTCGCTACCGCCTATCGTGGGAACATCGATCACGCGCACGACGTGAAGTTCCCGCTCATTGTGAAGCCGCAATCTGAAGATGGCTCTATCGGGATCGATGCCGAGGCGGTCGTGACTGGCGTGAAGGAATTGATGGAACGAGTGGAATACGTGCAGAACGAGTTTGATTCCCCTGCATTGATCGAGGAATACATAGAAGGCCGCGAGATCTATGCGGCCATCCTCGGAAGTTACGAGCAGACAGAAGTGCTGCCGCTGGTCGAACTCGATCTTTCAAAGCTGCCGAACGGGACGCCGAAGATCGCGAGCCGCGATGTCAAGTTCGAGACCAATTCGAAAGCCTATCGCCTGACGAAATCAAAAATTGTCGAAGATCTCGACGAAGTGACAACACAAAAGCTCGCAGATACAGCGCTGGCCGCCTACCGTGCGGTAAAACTTCGCGATTATGGGCGCATCGATATGCGGCTCACGCCGGATGGTGACGTGTACGTGATCGAAGCCAATCCAAATCCTTGGCTCTCGAGCAAGCACGAATTCGCCATGGCAGGGAAAAAATCCGGCCGCAACTACACACAACTGATCGGCGAAATTGTGCAGATGGCGCTCGAAAGAAACAAGAAGCCCACGTCCGGCACTTAGCTATCACTAGTCTTTCTCGACCGAAATCCCAGGATTTTTTTGTTCGGCACTCCTGTTTCAATTCGGTTCCTGCCGCCACGCTTGGCGCGATACAGGGCCTTATCTGCCTGATTGATAATTTCTTCAGTCCTCGACTTCGGCTGAGACTCACCGATCCCTATGCTCACGGTCACCGACAGTTCCACAGAATCTTGCATCTCTCGCCGTGGCTTTTTCTTGCTCTCTGCCCTGCGATCAGGAGGACGCGGCACTTGACGCCGGTCCTTGCCGCTACGTACACGGAAAGTGGCGCCTTCGATCTCTAATCTCAGCAGTTCCAGATGATCGACGATGTCTCTCCCGGTTTGCCCGGGAAACAAAATCGTGAACTCTTCGCCACCTACGCGGAAAGCCTCGCCTCCCCCGCCCACGCGCGCCAGCTTCGATGCCACCATGCGCAGCACATGGTCGCCAACATCGTGCCCGTAAGTGTCATTGATGCTCTTGAAGTGGTCGATATCGACCGCCGCGATGGCATAAGGCGGCTTCAGGTGCAGAACGGCGTCATTGAAAGCACGACGCGAGTTCAGGCTGGTGAGTTCATCGCGATAAGCCAGCGAGTACGAATTCTCGACAATGGAACTCGCAAGCACCAATGCCGCTACCCCGAAATATGCGAATCCGAATTTCCCAACCGCACCGGCATTAAGCGCCACGCCTGCAGCGATCAGCGACCAGAACATCCCTATGATCGTCGGTCTTTGAAAACGCAGCATTCGCCCGAAAAGAAAAATTAGCGCGATGACAAACGTGAGTAGCGCCGGCTGCGGAATTCGCGAGTGTAGCGAGTGCACAGGCGAAAAATGCAGAAACGCAGTTGCCGGTTGCTGCGGGCGGGCTATGACGGCCACAAACACCGATTCAAAAAACAGCAATACCAGGAACCAAAAAAGGCTTTCCCCCTCGGAGCTTCTTTCCGGAAAGAAACTCAGCAGAATGAAATTCAAAGGAATCAGCAGTGCGATGGCTTCAAACGCTACTCGGCCCGGTCCTGCAACAGGCATTTGGCCGTCGGTCACAAACTCAATTGCACGATGCGCTAGCAGAAGCACGACAGTCGAAAGCAAGATCCGTGTCGAGTGAAATC
This sequence comes from Terriglobales bacterium, assembly GCA_036770325.1. Lineage (GTDB taxonomy): Bacteria > Acidobacteriota > Terriglobia > Terriglobales > Acidobacteriaceae > Gp1-AA145. Next base: position 37,565 of record DAIPJJ010000010.1, on the reverse strand, counting down.
TCCAGGCGAGCAGCACGGCAGCAATGAAAACAGCGTAGTAGAAAAACTTCACGCCGTAAGGGGTCGGATTTACCAGACCAGTCCCCAACAACAAAACCGCGCCTAGCAGAATGGCGCTCCCGGGCAGAAAGATAGCTTTCAGCGCGCCTTTGTTCCAAATAGCCATGCAGTCATCCCTATCCTCTGGCGCTGTTGCCGGGATGGCGAGTAACAGCGCTGGTTCGTTCGTAACCACTTGGACGGCTTGTCGGCCCGCCTGAATCGAAGCCTGTTCCCATATAATCAAAACACCCAGAATGGTTGCCTTAGAATGACAGGCCTTGCAGACATACTCGCTGCAGCACGAAGCAAAGTGGCCGCAGCTCGATCGAGCGTGAATATTGGCGATCTGGAGCGGCGCGCCGAGGCGCACGTTCCGCGAGGATTTCGCAAAGCACTTGAAGCTGCGAGCAAAGCCGGCGTGCCCGGCGTGATCGCCGAATTGAAAAAGGCTTCTCCCTCGAGAGGCGTGATCCGGAGCGATTTCGATCCTGCGCTCTTGGCTACGGAATTGGAAAAAGCCGGAGCGACAGCTTTATCAGTATTGACGGATCAAGAATTCTTTCAGGGTTCGCTCGAAAATCTGCAGACCTCATCGGAGAACACAAAACTTCCCTGCTTAAGAAAAGATTTCATTGTTGACGAGTTCCAGATCGTCGAAGCAAGAGCGAATTGCGCTGACGCCGTGCTGTTGATCGTTGCGGCATTGTCACAAGACGAATTGGTTTCATTGGCAAAGCGGGCCATTGAGCTGAAGCTTGACGTCCTTTGCGAGGTTCACGACGAGGAAGAGCTTGGTCGAGCACTTGATGCAGGTTGTGATCTGATCGGGGTAAATAGCCGGGACTTGCGCACGTTTAAAGTCGACTTAGAAACCGCCTTCCGAGTGGCGCAGATGCTTCCCTTCGGCGTGCTTGCGGTAGCGGAGAGTGGGATCGAGACCGGAGCAGATATCGCGCGACTGCGATCGGCCGGATACGACGCGTTTCTCATCGGCGAAAGCCTCATGAAGGCGCCGTCCCCCGGGGACGCTTTACGGAAACTGCTCAGCGACGCAGCTTCGTCGGCAAAGGCAGGAAGCTAGCTCCGCCGGTTCGACCCTTCGATTCGGAAAAGCAGGTTCTCACCGCTAAAGCGACTCGGAATGACGGCGCATGCGGGTTTGACCAACGACCTACGACCAAGACCAACGACGGCTTTCATGACCTGGATCAAAATCTGCGGCATTACGAACCTCGAAGACGCGCTGGTCGCGGTTGAAGCCGGGGCGGACGCGCTGGGGTTCGTGTTTTACGAGAAAAGCCCAAGGCATGTACAAGCAGATGAAGTGAGAGCTATCACGTCGGAGTTGCCTCTAAATACCGAAAGAGTCGGTGTATTCGTCGGAAACCATCCAAGTAAGAAACTCGTGAGCCATGCGAAATTATCTGCCATTCAGTGGTATCCGACTCTCCACTCGTTGAATGGCAGGACACTCGAAAGATTGGTGGGACTGTCTACGAAGATCTTCTACGCTGTTTCCCCATCATCTAATCCGAATGTCTGGCCCGATGGCGCAATTGACTTTGATTTCTGGCCTGATCATGGGAGGACGGTCCGTGCAATTCTCCTGGACTCTGGAAGCAGCAAGGAGCCCGGCGGAACCGGCGTGGCGCTGGATTGGGACAAATTCCAGCCTCTTATTTCCAAGATGACGAACGGTTTCGACCTGATACTTGCAGGTGGACTCAGGCCCGAAAATGTTGTTGAAGCAATGCGCATTCTGCATCCCTGGGGAGTAGATGTTTCATCTGGAGTAGAAGGAAGTCCCGGGAAGAAAGACCCAGAGAAAGTTCGCGCGTTCATAAAGACTGTGCGCGAGGCGGACAAAGCGAGTTCAAACTGATGGCAACTGCATCTGTAGTCAAAAATAATTCGAGGCTGCCCCAACCTTCGCGGGTTTCGAAGGGTGGGAATACGAATCCTAAAAGGACCGGGGTGCCCCACCCTTCGCGCCTTTCGAAGGGTGGGAATTCCAAAGAGTCCGACTCCGGCCGCTTCGGTCCCTGGGGAGGGCGCTACGTTCCCGAAACGCTCATGGCCGCGCTCCAGGAACTTGAGCGCGAATACGAAAAAGCCAAGCGCGACCCCCGCTTCAAAGCCCGTCTCAGCGAACTGCTGAAGACCTACGCCGGACGCCCGACTCCGCTCTTCTTCGCCAAACGCCTCACTCAGAAACTCGGCGGGGCAAAAATCTATCTGAAGCGCGAAGACCTGCTCCACACCGGCGCGCACAAGATCAACAACTGCCTCGGCCAGGCACTGCTGGTCGAACGGATGGGCAAGCACCGTGTGATCGCTGAAACTGGCGCCGGACAGCATGGGGTCGCCACTGCCACCGTCTGCGCCCTCCTCGGCTTCGAGTGCGTCGTCTACATGGGTACCGAAGACATGCGCCGCCAGGAACTGAACGTCTTCCGCATGCGTCTGCTCGGCGCGGAAGTTCGCGGCGTCGATTCCGGTTCGCGCACTTTGAAAGATGCCATCAATGAAGCCATGCGCGACTGGGTCACAAATGTCCGTACCACACATTACCTGCTCGGCAGTGTGCTCGGTGCGCATCCGTATCCGACTATGGTGCGCGACTTCCATCGCGTGATCGGACAAGAAGCGCGAGCGCAAATCATGAAAGTCGAAGGCAAATTACCGACGGCGATCATTGCCTGTGTCGGCGGCGGATCGAACGCCATCGGCATTTTTCATGACTTCATCGGCGACAAAAAAGTTCAGTTGATCGGCGTCGAAGCTGGAGGCCGAAGCGAAAAACTTGGCGATCATGCCGCCCGTTTTCGCGGAGGAGCGCCCGGTGTTCTGCAGGGCACATACTCCTATGTCCTACAAGACGAAGGTGGCCAGATCGCTCTCACGCATTCCGTTTCCGCCGGACTCGACTATCCTTCCATCGGCCCAGAGCACGCATGGCTTGCTGACGCAAAGCGTGCCGAATACGTCGCCGCCTCCGATGCCGAAGCGCTGGATGCCTGCAAACTGCTGGCGCAAACCGAAGGCGTCATTCCTGCGCTCGAATCCTCCCACGCCGTGGCGGAAGTGATCAAGCGCGCGCCGCAGATGAAGAAATCAGATGTGGTGATCGTGAATATCTCGGGGCGTGGAGATAAGGATATTGGGATCCTGCGGGAGAATTTGAACCTCAGCTAACCTTGTCATTCCGAATGGCTTCAGCCATGAGGAATCTGCTTTTTGCTCGATGCCAAAGGAACAGCAGATTCCTCACTATAAAGCAGTTCGGAATGACATCGCTTTAAATGTCGCTTAAATTCACAACACGTCCCTCCCTCGTCGCCTACATTACCTGCGGCGACCCTGACCTGCGCACGTCACGCGAAATCGCGCTGGCCGCAATTTCCGCCGATGCTGAAGTTATCGAGCTCGGTGTCCCCTTCAGTGATCCCGTCGCCGACGGGCCGGTAATCCAGCGTGCCAGCGAACGTGCCTTGAGGAATGGAGTCACTCTCCCGGATGTGCTGAAACTCGCCGCGGATATCCGCCGCGAGAGCGATGCCGGCCTGATCATCTTCACCTATCTGAATCCCATTCTCCGCATGGGCATGGAACAATTCGCCGCCAAAGCCGCTGAAGCCGGAGTCGATGGCGCGCTCGTCACGGATCTGCCCGTCGAAGAAGCCGATGACTATCTCAGGCAAATGCGCAAGCGTGACCTCGCAACCGTCTTTCTCGCTGCACCCACCAGCCCCGACGAACGCCTGAAGCGCATTGCCGAGGCCTCGACCGGATTTGTTTACGCCGTCTCCCGCACCGGCGTCACCGGCGCGCGCAAAGAACTAACTGAAGACGCGCAAAAGCTGGTGCAGCGCATCCGCAAATTCACCAAGCTCCCCATCGCCGTGGGCTTCGGAATCTCCGCGCCCGAGCAGTTCGCGGCTGTCGGCAAATTCGCAGACGCAGCCGCCGTCGGCAGTGCCATTGTGCACACTATCGAAACCAATCCCGGCAAAGAAGCTCAAGCTGTGGCAGAATTTATAAAACAGCTCTCAGCCGTCAGCCATCAGCCGTCAGCAAAATCCTCAGGCAAGACGCGGCAAGCAGTCAGTGTCGAGTGACGTAGTGTCTGGCTGGAAGCTAAGAGCTGAAAGCTAAGAGCTCGCTTTATGGACATCGCGGATTGGCGTGTCAAAATCGATGAGATTGATCGCAAGCTGGTCGAACTGATCAGCCAGCGTGCCCATGCGGCCCATGAAATCGGGAAGCTGAAAAAAGGCATCGGCATGCCGATTTATGAGCCGGACCGCGAGCGCCGAGTCTTTGACAATGCGTGCAAGGCGAACAAAGGGCCATTGCCAGACCGCGATCTGCTGCGGATCTACGAGCGCATCATGGATGTAATGCGCGCCATTCAGCGCGAAGAGATCGCGCCCGAGACGATGGCAAAGGCAAACGGCCTGGTCGGCGAAACTGAAATTGATCCAGAGGTAAATGACTGAGACCAGCTTTTAGCTATTAGCTTTTAGCTCTAAGCTAACCGAGAAAAGGCTAATGACTAAGAGCTAACAGCTAAAAGCTATCTATGATCGTCGCAATGCAGGAAACCGCAACCGAAGACCAGATCCAGGTCGTCGTCGAACACCTGATCGATATGGGCTTCTCTGTCCACCGCACTACTGGCGAGCGCCAGACGATTCTTGCCGCCGTCGGTTCGCGCGCCGACTTCGACACCCGCAATCTCGAAGTGTTGAGCGGAGTCATGGAAGTCCACCGCATCAGCGCGCCCTACAAGCTCGCCGGCCGAAGCTTCCGCCCGCAGGGGACAATCATCGAATTCCGCAACGGCTTGAAGGTTGGCGGTAAAGAAGTCGTCGTAATGGCCGGGCCGTGCTCGGTCGAATCACGCGAGCAGCTTTTTACCGTCGCCGAACTCATTGCCAAGGCCGGAGCCCGCGCGTTGCGTGGCGGGGCCTTCAAGCCGCGCACTTCACCTTATTCATTTCAAGGCCTCGGTCTTGAGGCCCTCAAGCTTCTTCGCGAAGCCGGCGACAAGTACAACCTGCTCGTCATCAGCGAAGTCATGGAAATTTCTCAGATTGAGCTGATGCTGCCCTACGTGGATATCCTGCAGGTCGGCGCGCGCAATATGCAGAATTTCAATCTGCTCCGCGAACTCGGCAAGCTGAAAACTCCAATTCTGCTCAAGCGCGGAATCGCAGCGACAATTGAAGAAGTGCTGCTCTCCGCCGAATACATCATGGCCGGCGGGAACTACAACATCATCTGTTGCGAGCGCGGCATTCGCACTTTTGAGACTTACACGCGCAACACGCTCGACATCTGCGCGATTCCCGTGATCCACAAGCTTTCGCATCTGCCGATCGCTTCCGATCCTTCGCACGGCACCGGCCGCCGCGACAAAGTTGCGCCCATGGCACGCGCCTCAGTCGCCGCAGGAGCCGATGCACTCTTGATCGAAGTCCATCACAATCCCGATAAAGCACTTTCCGATGGTGCGCAGTCCCTCTATCCACAGCAGTTCTCGGATCTTATGGACTCTCTGAAGATGATCGCGCCGGCGGTTGGCCGTACCATAGCCTAGCTATCGGACGAGCGCCATGTTGCTCTGTGTCTTTTCTCTGTGAAACCCTGTGTTCTCTGTGGTGGCGTTTTTTAAAATCTCAACCACAGAGAGCACTGAGTTACACAGAGGAAACACACAGAGGCCCTACTCTATGCTCCGCCAAATCACCATCATCGGCACCGGCCTTATCGGCGGATCACTCGGCCTTGCTCTCCGCAAAAGTAAATTCAAAGGCAAGATCGTTGGCTGTGACCGGCCGGATGTCCTCCGTCGCGCAAAGCGACTACGCGCGATCGATCACAGCATTCCTGATCCAATAGCCGCGTGCCAGGGCAGCGATGTTGTCGTTTTGGCCACTCCTGTCGGCGCCGTCATTGAACTCATTGAAAAGCTCGCTCCCCGCCTGAATTCGACTGCCATTGTGACCGACGTTGGCAGCACGAAATTTGAAATCGCATCGCGCGCACGGCAGGTATTTGGCGAGGAAGCGCTGCTCAGGTTTCTGCCCGGCCACCCCATGGCGGGAAAGGAAAACTCTGGAATCAGGTACGCCGACCCGGATCTGTTTCGCGGAGCTGTCTGGTTCTTGACTCCATTGGTCGGGAAAGGTCTGCCAAGTGGCGCGGCGAGAGAATACGTCTCCTGGCTGAAACGTATTGGCGCGAAAGTTCTCTTCCTCGATCCGGCTGCGCATGATCGGCTTTGCGCCTGGATCAGTCATGTCCCACAAGTGCTCTCAACCGCCCTCGCAGCAAGTCTGGTCGATGAATACGGCGAGAAAGCTCCGCTGCTCGATTCAGGTGGTCGGGCTCTACGCGAAATGACCCGCATTGCAGCTAGCCCCTATTCAATGTGGCGAGACATCGCGCTTACAAATAAGAAAAGCATTGCCGATGCCCTGCTCAAGCTTGAGCAGCGCCTGGGGCACATCCGCGAGAACCTCGGCTCACGCGAACTGGAGGCCGAGTTCAACCGAGCACACCAGCTTAAAAAAACCTCATCACCGCGGAGACACAAATGATCGGGTGATCGAGCCATCGGATAATCGGGTGATTTCAGATGACCCGATGATCCGATCAAAGATCGACCGATCTTCTCCGTGTCTCCGTGGTGAATGTGTTTTACAATTTCTGCGATGAACAAAGTAGTCGCCAATGCTGACGACGCGATTCAGGACGTCTTTGACGGCGCGACCATCATGATCGGCGGCTTCGGGCTTTGCGGTATTCCGGAAAATTTGATTCGCGCGCTGGTCCACAAAGGCACGAAAAACCTCTCTACCATCAGCAACAATGTTGGCGTCGATGGCTATGGCATGGGCCCGCTGCTCGCCGCCGGACAGATTCGTCGTCACGTCGGCAGCTACGTCGGAGAGAACAAGCTTCTCGAACAAATGGTGCTCGAAAAAAAGATTGATCTCGAGCTCACGCCTCAGGGAACTTTTTCCGAACGCATACGCGCAGGTGGCGCAGGCATTCCGGCATTCTTCACGCCCACGGGTTTCGGCACTCTCGTTGCCGAAAACAAAGAGACGCGCGAGTTCGAGGGCCGGATGTACGTAATGGAACGAGCGCTAAAGGCTGATTTCGCGTTCGTAAAAGCCTGGAAGGGCGACAAATGGGGAAATCTCGTGTATCGCAAGACTGCGCGAAATTTCAATCCCATGATGGCGGCTGCGGCGAAAGTAACCATCGCCGAGGTTGAGCATCTGGTCGAGGTCGGAGAACTGGAACCCGATCGCGTGCACACTCCTAGCATCTATGTGGAACGGATTTTCCAGGGTCAGAATTACGAGAGAAGAATTGAACGCAGAACAGTAAGAAAGACTGTCGGTCCGTGATGAGTGGTCAGTGATCAGTGGTCAGTGGCTAGTGATCAGCGTCTGCTGGCCACTGACCACTAGCCACTCTTGTTCAAATGCCTGAACCTACAAAAGCCGCCAAAGCGAAAGACGACTCCAAGCGCGAGCGCATCGTGAAGCGCATTGCCCGCGAACTGCGTGACGGATTCTATGTGAATCTAGGCATTGGCATGCCGACACTCGTTGCCAACCACGTCCCATCCGGAATCCACGTGGTCTTGCAAAGTGAGAATGGCATGCTTGGCATCGGCCCCTATCCGATCGAAGGAGAGGAAGATCCCGACTTGATCAATGCCGGTAAAGAGACAATCACTGAAATGCCCGGCACCAGCTATTTTTCGAGCGCCGAATCATTCGCAATGATTCGCGGCGGCCACATCGACCTGAGCGTTCTCGGCGCCATGGAAGTCGACGAAGAAGGCAGCATCGCGAACTGGATGATTCCCGGGAAGATGGTGAAAGGCATGGGTGGCGCCATGGACCTTGTCGCGAGCGCAAAGCGGGTCGTAGTCGCCATGGAGCACACGACGCGTGACGGCGCGCCAAAAATCCTGAAGAAGTGTACGTTGCCCCTCACCGGATCAAAAGTCGTCGACACCATCGTCACCGAAATGGCCTACATCCGCGTGACTCCCACCGGCTTGGTTGTTGAAGAACTCGCCCCAGGTCTTACCTTCGATGCCGTACAACAGTCCACCGAAGCCAGGCTGGTTCCCGCCCCGGAACTGAAGACAATGTTGTACTGAGCTCATAACCCCGCCCAGCAGGCTGCTGCCTGCGTCCACTGTTCGTTTCGCTCCATTCACGAATGACTTTCGTAATTTTCCCGGTATGCGGCCTATCTGGAATACTCGCCTCGGTTGCTCTGGGCCCGAATCAGTCGTGATTGAATAACGCAAGCCCGGCGACCGCAGGAGGCAAGAAGGTCGTGAAATTTTCACTCGCAAAAACCATTCAGGCGGCTGTATTAGTCGCATTTTCCGTTTTCGTATGTTCGGCGCAAACTGTCCCGGAAAAGGCGCCGGAGCCCAATGCCATTGGCGTCTTTTTCTATCTCGATTCGGCAAGCAGCACATTGAAACGGCTCCCACAGGAAGAGTTCCGGAGACATACTTCCACTGGGTTCAGTTCCGTCACCCAGAGCGTCATGGTGTCTGGCGAGGGGTCTTCTCTTCATGTTGCTGACACCCAGCCCACATTTGTATTCCAGGTATTCAAAGAGGAAGAAGCATCACGCGCAAAACTGTTTCAGTTCAACGTCAAGGGATCAGATCGCGAATACGATCTCAGCAAGTGGCATCACAAAGAGACCACGACAAACACAGGCTTGCCACTGAATGTCGCCAGGTATGGGCAGTCCTCGTTCAAGCTGACTCCCGAATCGCCACTCGCGCCCGGAGAGTACGCACTCACGCTGGGACCAACAGTCTTCACCTTTAGCGTCAGCGGAAAATAGTCCGTCGCAGATCTGTCCGATACCCGTCCAAGCCGCCCTTGGACGGGTTTTTCTGTTGCGTTCGGGCGGTGTAGGAAACAGGTGAGTCACTTCTTAAGGCTGCGCCATCGCCGCCGTCCATGCGCCAGAGCGAAATCTTGAAATCACGCAAGCCTAAACGGCGCACTCAGCAGCCGGGCGGGGAGCATCACTACCGCCCAAACCAGGGCCAACACCCCATGCACCGCAATTCCCACTATGCGGAACGGCAACAGCAACAACCAGATGAAAGGGTAAGCGAGCAGAGCCAGCAGGGCCAGCGGCCAGCAAATCACAAACAGAATGCACCACAGCAGGAAAGCAATCATCGCGGAGTTCTCCGGACAAATGTACGGAAAACTTTCCCTATAAGTTCCGCTTCACGCGGCGTGCGCCTTTGCCAAACGCAAACTGGCGCGGAACCGCGCTGGCGGAGAATCGAATTCCCGCTTGAACGCCCGATTGAACGCCGCTTCGGATTCGTATCCCACCTCAGCCGCGACCTGTGCCACCGAGTAATTGGTGGAACTTAGCATCTGCGCGCCCATTTGCAGTCTCCATCGCGTCAAATATGCCATCGGTGTCTCTTTCAGATAGTGCCGGAACCGCTCCGCAAGCACCGACCGTGAAAGTCCCGCTCTTTGCGCCAATGTCGCCAGCGTCCACGGTTCTTCAGGGTTACGATGCATCAAGGCCAGAGCTTTCCCAACTTCGGCATCACGCGCCCCTGCCAGCCAGCCGGTCTGCTCGGCAGGCAACTTTGCGATATATCCACGGAGAGTCTCCACGAATAGCACCTCCGCCAATTTCGCAAGAACCGCTTCACTGCCCGGTCTTGGCGCTCCCGCTTCGTTCACCGAAAAGCGAATTGAGTTTTCCAGCCATCTTCCCGAAGCGTCATTGCGAATACTCACTTTGAACAGCGGTGGCAACCCAGCGAGAAACGTCTTGCTCAGTTCCGGATCGCAGGCCATGTACCCGCAAACAAATCGTGTGATCTCGCCTCCGCCTCCCATGCGCAATACATTAAGTCCCTGGGCAATTACGTCACGCAACTGCTCCGAGTCGTTCACTGCACTTACGCCGGCGCCGTTACCAAGCACGTGGTGATCGCCATGGGGAACCATGACGATATCTCCGGCCGAGAGCAGCACCTCCTCGCCGCTGTGAAGCCGGCAAAAGGCGCGTCCCTCGGTGAGCAGATGGAAAATGATCACGTGCTCCGCCTGCGGCGCGAAATGCTTCGCCAGGGCGCGTGAGGATGACGCGTTCACGCACCAGGGAGACGAGAACTCTCCGTTGAAGAACAACGCTCCCTGCAATTTCACCACTCTCAGAACTTCAGAAAGCACATCCATTTCAGCACCCCGTACTCCGCGCAAATCGGACCGGACTCTCGATCAAACGATCTCAACTGAGACGTTTCGCGGTCAAAAACACCGGACGCTCGGGTAAGAACGATTCTACCGGTGGCCGCATATTCGAATACGAGCAACAGCGGTAATTGCCACCAATTGATCTCTGATTGGAGTCACTCGTGGTGAGAAAAGACGCAAAAAGTGTCGCAACGCTGGGCGCAAACAAAAAGGAGAAAATGCCATGAAAAACACTGTGAAAATTGTCGGCGCTTTGGTCCTGGCCCTTGCGGCAATCGCGGCCAATGCGCAAACCACTTATGAAAGCCGGGTCACCCTCCCCTTCAGTTTCACGGCGGCTGGAAAGTCGCTGCCCGCAGGTGATTACCGCGTGTTCTTCGATCCCTCGAACAGCCTGCTTACCCTTCAGCAGGGAAAGTCGGTTGTCCTAAGGTCGCTGACCTCGAATTCGGACATACTCGAGCACGGAGAAAGCTTCCTTCGGTTCGACGCGGTCGGCCAGGAGAATGTGCTGAGCGAGTTCGCCTTTGCAGGAAACGTGCACAGGATTCCAGCATCACACGTGGGCCGCGTATCGATCACCGTACCAGCCCAATCAACTCAGGGGATGATGGGATCGGCTGCCAGTCAGACCTCTCAAGCCGAATACAACTTCCTTGAGAAATAGCCCTCCCCTGGCAACTTGTCGAGCCCCGTCTGACCGGCGGGGCTCTTCATTTTTGGCAGCCTGTTGTATTTTTGACGTGAAGAGCTGCTAGTGCATTCCAACGTCCACACCGCCGAAATCGTGTTCCTGCTGCTGCTTCTTTTTGTCGTCATCTTCGGCGTGCTCTCGAAAAAACTGAAAGTGCCCTATCCCATTGTGATGGTCATTGGTGGGCTGCTGCTGAGCCTGGTTCCAGGCACTCCGCGGATCGAACTGAATCCTGACCTGATCTTTTTCGTCGTTCTGCCACCATTGCTTTACAGTGCCGCTTGGCTCACTTCGTGGCGTGACTTCTCCTACAACCTGGTAAGCATTCTGTTTCTCGCTTTCGGCCTGGTGACTTTCACCGTGCTCGGTGTCACTGGATTAGGTCGTTGGTTCCTTCCCGGCTTCGACTGGCGGCTAGGTCTGGTTCTCGGTGCTGTAGTCGCACCCACTGACGCAATCGCGGCCACTTCAATCGCCAAACGCGTGGGACTTCCCAAACGCCTGGTTGACATTCTTGAAGGTGAGAGCCTGCTCAACGATGCCAGCGCCCTACTCGCGCTCGAATTCGGACTGGCTCTGCTCGTTGGCGGCCAAACGCCCACCTTCACCTTCGGCCTGCTGCGGCTGGTTTATCTGACTGCGGTCGGAATCTTGATCGGTCTCGGTCTCGGCGCAATAGTCCACTTCGTCGAGCATCGCATCGACGACGGCCCAATCGAGATCGTCCTCAGTATTCTCACTCCCTACGTCGCGTATTTGACCGCTGACGCCCTGCACGCTTCCGGCGTACTCGCCGTCGTTGTGTGCGGACTCTATCTCAGCCGCCAGAGTTCGCACTTCTTCTCCCCGGGAGTGCGCCTGCAAGTCTGGGCTGTCTGGGACTCTCTGACCTTCATCCTTAACGGGCTGGTGTTTGTCCTGATCGGCCTGCAACTGCGTTACGTGCTCTCGAGCATTGGCGACTACCGCTTGGGAACGCTAATGGCGTATGGCGCCATGTTCAGCGCATTCCTGATTGTCTTGCGTTTGATCTGGATGTTTCCCGGGGCCTACGTGTCCAATCTCATTCGCAGGCACTTCCTTCATCAAACGGAACCCATGCCGTCTGCGCGCGCCATCTTCGTCGCCGGCTGGACAGGAATGCGCGGCGTCATCTCGCTCGCCGCCGCTATCGCTCTGCCGCAAACATTTGCAGACGGCACTCTCTTCACGCAGCGCAGCATGATTATTTTTCTCGCCTTCAGCGCCATCCTGGTGACGCTTGTCCTTCAAGGACTGACTTTGCCACGGCTCATTCGTGCGCTCGGTTTAGCCGGCGCCTCAGGTTCGCACTCCGCAGAAGAAGAGGACGCGCGTCGAACCATACTTAAGGCAGCACTCGAATATCTCGAACGTCTCCGCGAAGAAGATGGGGGCGAAGCCGCTAAGTCAGGGCTTGCCGAAGTCTATGACGACCTCTCGCACCACTACCAGGCCCGTCTCGCCAGCTTGAACGAAGATGGCGGTCCTTCGGCTGACGGGCTCGCGCCTGCGTTCTATGCGCATTATGTCGAAGTTACTCGCAAGCTGCTGAACGTCGAGCGCCAGACCGCCGTGCGCCTGCGCAATCAACGCCGCATCAGCGACGAACTGCTCCGCGAATTCGAGCGTGAGCTGGACTTGAGTGAATCGAAATTCGCGAAGAGGGGTTAACAAATCCAGAGTGCGTCATCCCGAAGCTCGCCGCTTCCTTGTTCACTATTCCTTGCGTCTTCCCGAAGCCCGCGTACTCACCAGCGGGACGAGGGATCTCGCGCGGATCACATCAGCACTCAGGCCGTTGTTTGCGGCTTGTACACATCTCTCCAGGATTCTGCCAAATCGTGCCAGTGCGGATTGATTGATTCAATTAGCCGAATCTTTTTGCTGCGTCGCCTCCCTTTGATTTCTTTTTCACGCGCAATCGCCGCGTCTGGATAGACGAACTGCTCGTAATAGACCAGACGAGTGAGGTTGTAGCGGCTGGTGAATCCGGGCACGAGTTTGTTCTTGTGTTCGAAGTCGCGCCGATGCAAATTGCCCGTAATGCCTGTGTAAAGCACATGCGAGCGCGGACGGTTCGTCATAATGTAAACGTAGAAACGCTTGGGTTCTCTCATCAGTTTCGTCCCTCCAAGACTGCGTCATCCCGAAGCTTCGGCGCCTGTGCCCACCCGATTGCGTCATCCCGAGCCGAGCCGGTGTTCAGGCGAGCGAGGGATCTCGCGGGAGCATATTCCACAATACGAACTAGCTTGTCTGTGACGAATGGACATCGGGCGGTGCCTCTGCGCGCCAGATCCCCTAGCCTGCCCTCAGCAAGTGACGGCGGAGCCGAACTTGCCGATTCGCGCCATTTCCATCACTGCGTCATTCCGAAGCTCGCTGCTTTTACCAAGCCAACGAGGGATCTCGCGCGCGGTATATTTGCACAGGGTAGGTTGCGTTGTCTGTGACGAATGAACATCAGGCGGTGCCTCTGCGCGCCGGATCCCTCGTCCCGCTGGTGAGTGCGCGGGACTTCGGGATGACACCGCACGCTATCGCCAAAAGGATGAAGGACTAGCTATTTGCGTACTTCGCTCGATCCATCTCCCGCAGAATAGGGACGACTGCAGCGGCAATAGTATGAGACAGATCCGCATCTGTCTTATTTGAGTTCACATAGCCTCAATGCACGATCCGATTTCGGCGATTGAACAGCTCGTTTTGAAAATACTGCTTCGGACTAAGGTTGGAGGGATTCGGGAGCGTGACGAATATGCTCTTCGCCACCTGATTGGTTGCTACGAATTCATCGAAATCGGACCCCGCAAGCCTTTGAGAAACGAAATCAGCGGGACGCGAAAACCCGCCACTCCTCGGATATTCTTTTTCCCAGATCGCCTCCGCCGCCGGTGTCGGCAGGTTAAAGGTAGAAGCGTAATTTGCCATACCCAGGAACATCCGTGTTAGGTAAGACTCAACGGCCATTACGGCAATGACAATCGATAGACTGTATTCTCCCGCTTCTAGCTCCGGTCTACTGCGAAACAGGAGACGTTCGGCAGTGACGCTCACACTGAGTGGATCGTCGAGGTATCCCGGCTGGCCACAATCCGTGCAAGTTGCTGGCGAAAGGTCCTCATCTCCATAGGCAGCGAACGCAAAGTGACCGCCACACGCGCATCGATTCTCAAACGTGAACTTCATACACTTAAAGGAGTGGGAGGACGATACCTACCAACCCCTCGTCTGCAGCATCTGCGCCTCATCCATCGCGCTCACAGCCAGGCCTTTCATCGCGCTCGGCACATCGGAAGACACTTCAAGCAACACTTTGGGATCGTTGTAGTGGGTAGCGGCTTTCACGATTGCGCGGGCACGCTTTTCCGCTTCTTCAGGCGGCGCGAACTCGGTCGAGTTCTTCATGAAAATTCCTGAGCCGACGAATACGGCTTCGGCGCCAAGTTGCATCACGAGCGAAGCGTCAGCGGGCGTAGCAATTCCTCCAGCAGAAAAATTCGGCACTGGCAGCTTCCCTTCCTTCGCCACTAATTTCACAAGCTCATACGGCGCCTGCAGTTCTTTGGCTTTCGCATAGAGTTCTTCTTCGCCGAGCACGGTGAGAATCTTCATGTCCTGCACGATCTGGCGAATGTGCTTGACCGCGTGCACAACGTCTCCGGTACCAGCCTCACCCTTCGTGCGGATCATGGCCGCGCCTTCGGCGATTCGCCGCAGAGCTTCGCCCAGATTGCGCGCGCCGCATACGAATGGAACCTTGAACGCATGTTTATCCACGTGATGCGCTTCGTCGGCGGGCGTGAGCACTTCGGATTCGTCGATGTAGTCCACACCTAGCTCCTCGAGAATCTGCGCCTCAGCGAAGTGGCCGATGCGGCACTTCGCCATCACCGGAATCGAAACGGCTTCCATGATCTCGCGAATCTTTTTCGGCGAGGCCATGCGCGCAACGCCGCCTTCAGCGCGGATCTGCGCCGGCACGCGTTCGAGCGCCATCACCGACACCGCGCCGGCTTTTTCGGCAATTTCGGCTTGCCGCGCATCGGTGACATCCATAATGACGCCGCCTTTAAGCATTTCGGCGAGGCCGGTTTTCAGGCGCAGGCTGGTGGAATTCTGTGACGAACCATTTTTCTGGGACATGTTAGATACCTTCGCGATCGTGAAGAGTGGGCGTTTGCTAGCTGTATTTTACAGCCTGAGTGCTTCAAAACCTAAGCAAGGACGGCTGAGTTTCGACATACGTGCCAACCCGCATGCAGCTCTGCCCTCTGGCTGGAGGCCTTACGGTTACTGTATCGCGACCCGCTCAATCAAGTTTGAAAAACAGAGCGGCGAGCGGAGGCAGCGTCAGTTGCACGGAATACGGCCGGCCGTGGGTGGGAAGTTTTTCCGCCTGCACTCCGCCGCCATTACCCATATTGCTGCCGGCATAGTCTGCGGAATCGCTATTCAGAAGCTCACGCCAATGGCCTTCAAATGGGACCCCGATTCGGTATTGCTCGCGTGGCACCGGCGTGAAGTTACATACGATCAGAATGGTGTCTTCCGGCCGCTTTCCCTTGCGCAGCAAGGACACGATACTCGCCGCCGTGTCATTGCAATCGACCCATTCGAATCCCGCGGGATCGTTGTCAAGCTCGTGCAGCGCCGGTTCATCTAGATAGACGCGGTTCAACTGCTCAACCCAACGCTGCACGCCGGAGTGGACTGGGTATTGCAGAACGTGCCACTCCAGGCTCATATCATGGCCCCATTCGCGCACCTGGCCGAATTCATCGCCCATAAAAAGCAGCTTCTTGCCAGGCTGCGCGAACATGTATCCGTAAAGCAGCCGCAAGTTAGCAAACTTCTGCCACTCGTCTCCTGGCATCTTTCCGACGATCGAACCCTTGCCATGAACGACTTCATCATGCGAGAGCGGCAGCACGAAATTCTCGCTGAATCCGTAAAGCATGCGGAACGTCAGGAGGTTGTGGTGAAAGCCGCGATGGATGGGATCATGCGAGAAATACGAGAGTGTGTCGTGCATCCAGCCCATGTCCCACTTGAAACCAAAACCTAAACCGCCGAGGTACACGGGACGAGACACCATTGGCCACGCAGTGGACTCCTCGGCATAAGTCTGGATTCCCGGATACTCCTTGTAAGCTTCGAGATTCAGTTGACGCAGAAATTCAATCGCGTCGAGATTTTCTCTGCCGCCAAATTTGTTTGGGATCCACTCTCCCTCGCGTCGGGAATAGTCGAGATAAAGCATCGAGGCGACCGCATCCACGCGCAGGCCGTCAACGTGGTACTTGTCGAGCCAGAACATCGCGCTCGACATCAGGAAGCTGCGCACTTCGTTGCGCCCATAGTTGTAGATGTAGGTATTCCAGTCAGGATGAAATCCGCTGCGCCAGTCCGCATGTTCAAACAGGTGCGTGCCATCGAAGTACGCGAGCCCGTGCGCGTCCGAGGGAAAGTGGGAAGGAACCCAGTCGAGAATCACACCAATGCCGCGCTTGTGCAGATAATCCACGAAGAACATGAAATCCTGCGGCGTTCCATAGCGCGAAGTCGGCGCAAAATAGCCGGTGGTCTGATACCCCCAGGACGCATAGAACGGATGCTCCATGATGGGAAGCAGTTCTACGTGGGTGAAGTTCATCCGGTTTGCGTAGTCGGCCAGCTTCGGCGCGATCTCGCGGTAGCTGAGCCATCGATTGCCATCTTCCGGAACACGCATCCACGAACCGAGATGGACTTCGTAGATGGAAATCGGCGATTGCAGTGATTCGCGACCAGCACGCGAATTCATCCACTCGTGGTCTGACCATTGATAGTCCAAGTCCCAGACCACCGATGCGGTCCGCGGCGGCTGCTCATGATAAACGCCGAACGGATCGGCCTTATCCGTCACAAATCCGTGATTATGGGAGACGATGTGAAACTTGTAGAGCGCACCCTTGCTCAATCCCGGAAGAAATCCCTCCCAGATTCCCGAAGACCCGCGCGGCTCGAGTAGATGCGCGTTCTTGTCCCAGTCATTGAAGTTTCCAATGACGGAAACTTTGCGTGCATTCGGCGCCCATACGCTGAATGACGCGCCTGGCTGTCCATTGAAACTTGTGAGGTGAGCGCCAAGCTGGTTGTAGGCGCGATAGTTCCGGCCCTCATTGAACAGGTAGAAATCATCCCGCGAAAACAGACTGACATCGTGGCGAACGGGAGGCGCGAGAATGTTCTTGGTGGTCATCGTGTTCAGAGCGCTCGATGAAAACTTATGGCCATCTCAAATGGTAATGCTTGGATGCAGAAGGCTGAATCGGTATCGCATGCTAGACTGCACATTAGTCATTTCAGCCAGGAATTCCGCCGCCAATGCCCGTTCTGCGCGTGGTTGTGCTTTGGCACCAGCATCAGCCCTATTACAAAGACCTTGTGACAGGCGAATACCGCCTGCCGTGGGTACGCCTGCACGCCCTTAAAGATTACTACGGGATGGTCAAACTTCTGGAGGAGTTCCCGGGCGTCCATCAAACCTTCAATTTGGTGCCATCGCTGATCGTGCAACTACAGGATTATGCGGCAGGCACCGCTCAGGAGCCATTCTTGCGAGTGGCGGCGCGTCCGGCGCGCGACCTCACGCTGGATGAACGCCGCTTTGCATTGGCTTATTTGTTCCAGGCCAACCCAGATCACCTGATCCGCCGCTACCCGCGATATGCGGAGTTGTGGGACCGTTTTCAGGGCTCTGGTTCATCTCCCGAGCGAGCAGAGAAATATTTTCAGCCGCAAGATTTCACCGACCTTCAGGTGCTTTCGCAAATCGCATGGTTTGACGAGTTTTTTCTCACTGAACCGGAGATCGCGGAACTCGTGCGCAAAGGACGCGGCTTCTCGCTCGATGACCAGAGGTTTGTGATCGACCGTCAGCGTGAACTGATCCAGAAAGTTTTGCCGGTGCATGCCGAAGCCGCAAAGCGCGGTAGCATCGAGATTTCGACTTCGCCGTTTTACCATCCGATTTTGCCGCTGTTGTGTGACACCAACGAAGGCGCGATTTCAACGCCTGGTTTGCCCTTACCGCAAAATCGGTTTCGCCATCCTGAAGATGCCCGCGAACAGCTCAAGCGCGGTCTTGATCTTCACGAAAAAGTATTTGGCATTCGCCCGCGTGGCGTGTGGCCCTCCGAGGGCAGCGTTTCAGAAGAGGTGCTCGGCATTGCGGCGGAGCTTGGCGTTAACTGGATGGCGACTGACGAAGGGGTACTTTCGCGAACAACTGGCATGTCTTTTATCCGTGACGGACAAGATCGATTGCCCGACGTCTCGGCTGAGCATCTGTACACAACTCATCGCTACGAGCACGGATCAACTCGCATGCACTTGCTGTTTCGAGATCATGCGATTTCAGACCTTATCGGGTTTGTGTACTCCGGCATGCCCGCGAAGGACGCCGCTGCTCACCTTATGCATAATATCGAGGATTCGGCGCGGCCAGTTCTCAATCGCGGCAGAGATGCGGTAGTGGCGATCATTCTCGACGGCGAAAATGCGTGGGAGTACTACCCGGAATCGGGTCGCGAATTTCTACGGCGGTTCTATGACGCGCTTCAGAGCAGTCCCCTGATCGAAGCGGTTACTGTTTCCGAGGCGATTGAACGCCATCGCGATTTCAATACTCTGAATTCGCTCGTTCCCGGCTCATGGATCCATGCGAACTTCAACGTCTGGATTGGCGCGCCCGAGGACAATAAGTCATGGGACTATCTGCATCACGCGCGAAATTTTTTCGGACAAAGCTCGCAATACGTATCTGAACATCAGCGCAATCTCGCGCTGGAAGAGCTATTCATTGCAGAAGGCAGCGACTGGAACTGGTGGTATGGCCCCGAGCACCATTCGGCAAACGATCGCGAATTCGATGAGTTGTATCGCAAACATCTCTCGAACGTTTATCAGGCGCTCGGCGCGACACCTCCCGACCACCTTGCGCAGCCTATTGTCGGCGCGGCGGCGAAGCCAACCATTCTGCCCCAAACGTACTACATCCATCCACACATCACTGGCGAGATGGTCCGCTACTTCGAGTGGATGGGCGCGGCACAATATACAGCCGATCGCCGCTCCGGCGCAATGCACGGCAAGACCTTCCTGCTGGAGGTAATTCACGCTGGAATCGATGCGGAAAATGTTTATGGACGGCTGGACTTTGCAGACGAACCCCCGCAAGGTGACTTTGAAATCATGGTGAATCTCGAATCCTGGGCGGAAAACTCCAGCCGGCCTAGGCGGGCGATTCGAGTAAACGTGCAAGCCTTGAAATCGAAAATCTCAGACTGGCAAATCACAAACAACGGCGATCAATTAGCAAGAGACGGCGCAGCCGTTGCTTTGGACAAGAATTTCGAATTTAAAGTTCCGTTGTCTCTGCTTTATGCCCTTCCGCCGGCCTCGGCCGAAAGTTCCAGCCCGGCCGCAACGAAAATCCGGCTGCGACTCAGTATCTGGCAGAACCGGCTGCCGGTGGACGCCCTTCCGGTCGAAGGCTGGATGGAGTTGCCGCTGCTCTCTGAAGAAGAGTTACTGGCGGCTTCACAATAAAACGAACCGCCCGCCTAGAGTTTGCGAACGGCGTTCAGTACTTGATCGACCGGCGCTCGGTCGTGTTGGTCCTCACCGCGGTATATGTAGCGGACCATTCCCCCGCGGTCCACAACCAACGAAGCCGGATGCGCGATGCGGAACGCATCCGTCCCGAATGCATGAAAAAGCCCGTAGTCTTTGGTTACGGAACGGTCTTCATCAAGAAGGAAGGGATACGCAATCGGGTTTTCAGCAAGATGCTTCTCCGGCTTCCAGAGTCCGTCTCTTTTCTCCGCTGCAATGTAAACCAGGCTGGCGCCAAGCTGCACGATTTCGTTTTTATGCGGCTCCAACTGAGCCATGCGCTTGCGGCAGTTTGGTCACCAGGTGCCGCGCATGAACTCCACAATCAGTGCAGCGCGTGAGAGCATGTCCGCCAAAGAAAAATTACCCGACCGATTTGCAGCAGGAAGAGTGAATGCAGGCGCGATGGAGCCGATGCCGAGTGTGTCTGTCTGATTTTTCATTTTTGCAACGCGCGGACTAAGTTGTTCGCGAACCATCATTTATAATCGCAGTTTTCCGCAATGGCAAAAAGTTACACAGGTGTGGGTTACCTGACGGGGAGACGCCTGACTTTCTCGTCGGCCAACCCGGGCGCGGTAGTTGTAGAAGACGACACAACTTCTTACGAAAAAGGACGGCATCATTCCATGAGCAATATTGCAGAAATTCGCGGGCGGCAGGTGCTTGACTCGCGCGGCAATCCCACGGTTGAAGCGGAAGTTTGGCTGGACGACGGCTCAATCGGCAGGGCTATCGTTCCCAGTGGCGCTTCGACGGGAGAGCGTGAAGCTATCGAGTTGCGCGACGGCGACAAGAATGTGTACGTCGGAAAAGGCGTGCTGAAAGCAGTTGAGAACGTAAACGGCGAAATAGCCGATGCCCTTGGAAACTTCGATGCTGCTGACCAGCGCACACTCGATCAGAAGATGATCGAGCTCGACGGGACCGAGAACAAGGGCCGATTGGGCGCGAATGCGATTCTTTCCGTATCCATGGCTGCTGCCAGGGCCGCGGCGAATTCCTTCGAATTGCCTCTATATCGTTATCTCGGAGGCGCTGGCGCAAATACGCTGCCGACTCCAATGATGAACATCCTCAACGGGGGTGCGCACGCTGACAACAATGTCGACTTCCAGGAATTCATGGTTATGCCGGTCGGCGCGGAATCTTTTTCTGAGGCATTGCGCTGGGGCGTAGAGGTATTTCACACGCTAAAAGGAGTGCTGAAGAAGCGCGGTTACAACACGGCGGTTGGGGACGAGGGCGGTTTTGCGCCGTCGGTTAAGTCGAATGTTGAAGCCATCGAAGTCGTGCTGGAGGCAATTCAGCAGGCCGGCTACAAACCGGGTGAGGAAATAGCGATTGCGCTTGATCCCGCTGCCAGCGAGTTCTATCAGGACGGCAAATACGTCTTTAAAAAATCCGACAAATCGAGCAAGAGTTCCGACGATATGGTCCGCTTCTGGGCGAAGTGGGCGAATGATTATCCGATCGTTTCTATCGAAGACGGACTCGGGGAAAACGACTGGGAAGGCTGGTCCCTACTGACGAAGGAACTCGGCGGAAAGATTCAGCTCGTCGGCGACGACCTTTTCGTGACAAACTCCAGCATTCTTCAGGAAGGCATCGACAAAGGAATCGCAAATTCGATCTTGATCAAGCTGAACCAAATCGGTACGGTCAGCGAAACCCTAGACGCCATCGATCTCGCCCGCCGCAACGGATACACCTCGATCATCTCCCACCGCTCCGGCGAATCGGAAGACACATTCATCGCCGACCTCGCAGTCGCAACCGGTGCAGGCCAAATCAAAACGGGCTCGGCGTCTCGCACAGACCGCGTAGCGAAGTACAACCAGTTATTAAGGATCGAGGAACAATTGGATAACGGTGCAAGATTTTTGGGTTTGCGGGCGCTGAATTTCAACGGATAATGCGGCAGGAGGCCGAGGTGAAAAAATTCCTCATATTAAGCATAGCCATTTCGATTTGCATGGCTCCAGCTTTTGCTCAAAACGCTGCATTACCTGACGTTCCCACAAAAGAGCACGTCCGAGAGTTCCTGGATCTCATGCACACAAGAGACCGAATGATCCAGATGATGGATGGAATGAAAGCAGCCGAGAAGAAAGGCGCGGAAGAAGGTTTCAAGCACTCTATTCCCGATGCCACGTCGAACCAACTTGGCAAAGTCGATGCGTTGGTGGATGAAACGTTTCGCGATCTCCCCATCGACGAGATGGTCGATGCGATGGTTCCGATCTATCAGCATCACTTAACTGAGGCCGACTTGGAAGCCGTGATTGCCTTCTACAAGTCTGCCCCCGGCCAGAAAATCCTCAAAGAGCAGCCGGCGATGATGGCCGAAGGCATGCAGGCGGGACAGGAGATCATGATGAAACGTCTCCCTGAAATTCTCGACCGTCTGCAAACGCAAGTCGCAAAACTAGCGGAGACCGAAAAGAACCATCCGGGTACCGAGTAAATCCCGTATAGGTAGGCCGAGCTAAGGACTTCGTCTCGTCTAAATTCATGGAAGTCAACATTGAACAGGCCAGAAAGCACTTATCCAAGCTGCTAGATCGTGTCGCGTTGGGCGAGGAAGTAAACATCACCAACGCAGGCACCCCGGTGCCGAGCGTGTGCCTATGAACAATAAGACACGAGAGTTCAAATTTGCTTCGGCCAAAGGCGAATTCACAGTGCCCGATAACTTCAACGAACCCGATCCAGAAATCGAGGCAATGTTTTACGACGGCGAAATCTTCCCTGCCGAAGATGCTTCCGATAAGCGAAAATGCCGCTGAGCCCGAACCTTCAGTCCCAGTAATCTGGTAAATTCTTTCTTCTGCATTTCTATCTGTAAGCTCACCGCTCGCAGCTCACTGCTCGAGCTAACAGCTAAAAGCCAGGAGCTAAAAGCTTGACCCGTCCCAAACCACTCGTGCTCATCATTCTTGACGGCTGGGGATACCGCGCCGAAACCAACGCCAATGCGATTGCGCTTGCCCGGAAGCCGACCTACGACCGGCTACTGCGCGAGTATCCCAACACGCTGATTCAAACTAGTGGCCCTTATGTCGGTCTCCCTGAAGGACAGATGGGCAACAGCGAAGTTGGACACCTGAACATTGGCGCGGGAAGAATTGTGCACATGGACTCTACTCGCATCGAGCTGATGATCCAGAACGGGGAATTTTTCAAGCATCCGGTGCTGCTGGAAGCGATGAAGAACGCGCGCACTGGCGGACGACAACTTCATCTCTTCGGATTGGTTTCTGACGGTGGCGTGCATTCATACCAGGCCCATCTGCACGCCTTGCTGAAGATGGCGAAGCAGAATCAAGTCGAGCGCGTGTTCGTTCATGCGTTCATGGACGGCCGCGATACGCTGCCGACGAACGGCGCAGGATACCTGGAACAATTGCAGCATGCAATGCGCGAGTACAACGCCGGAAAGATCGCGTCTGTAAGCGGACGCTACTACGCCATGGACCGCGACCGCCGCTGGGAGCGCATCGCGAAGGCGTACAACGCGATGGTCTTCGGTCAGGCGGAAGGCGGGACGTATAGTGACGCAGCTCAGGGCGTAAAAGAGTCTTACAACAAGGGCGTCACCGATGAGTTCATCGTTCCGTTCGTTTGCACCGACAGCAAAGGCCAGCCTCTTACTACCATTCGCGACGAAGATTCCTGCATCTGTTTTAACTTTCGCGCTGATCGAGTTCGTCAGATCACGCGCGCGCTCACTCGCAACAGCGGCTTGAATGATCAGGCTGGCCGCGACCTGCAAGGTGCGGAAGACCTCGACTCCACCATTCCTCGCGATCGTGTTCCCAAGAATTTGCATTACGTCTGCATGACGCAATACGACAAGAAATTCAGCCTGCCTGTCGTCATTCCCCCTGAGTCGCTGAACAATATTCTTGCCAACGTCATGGGACAAATGAACATGCGCAACCTGCGGGTTGCAGAAACTGAGAAGTATGCTCACGTAACATATTTCTTCAACGGCGGAGTCGAGCAGCCTTTCCCGGGCGAAGATCGCGCCCTGGTTCCCTCGCCCAAAGTTGCAACCTACGATCTCAAACCAGAAATGAGCGCTGCCGGAATCGCAGATACGGTGGTCAAAGCAGTCGAGGACGGCACGTTCGACGTGCTGGTAGTCAATTTCGCCAACGCCGACATGGTCGGGCACTCCGGCAAGCTCGAACCGACAATCAAAGCTGTCGAAACCGTGGACGCGTGTCTCGGGCGGATCGAATCTGCGGTGCGTGCGAAAGGTGGCGCGATGCTGATCACCGCCGATCACGGCAATGCCGAAATGATGGTCGATCCGGTTAGCGGCGGGCCGCACACATACCACACGACGAATCCGGTTCCATTCATCGTGGTCGCCGAGAATGCCAAGCAGTTCACTCTCAAGTCTGGTGGGTCGTTGCGCGATATTTCACCGACTATCTTGGGTATGCTCGGTTTGCCTGAACCGAAAGAAATGACTGGCTCCGACTTGAGAGTAAAGACCAGAAAGTAAGAGCACCATGACCCGATCTGCCGATCACCCGATTCGCAAGCTCCTTATTCTTACTTACCATCGGCTGGAACTCTGGATCGCGCCGCCGTGGTTCGGCGAAAAACTACGGAAGGAGTTCCCGCAATTCGAGATTGTCCAATCGAACTCTTACGACAATGTCGAACAGGTAATCGCGGATGCTGAAATTATGTTCGGCATTTCATTGCGACCAGAGCAATTCGCTGCCGCAAGCAAGCTGCGCTGGGTCCATTCACAGGCGGCAGCAGTGCACCAATTCATGTTTCCTGAATTTGTCGCAAGCGACGTCGTGCTGACAAACGCTCGCGAGGTGCACGGACCGGTGGTCGCCGAACAAGTGATGGCAATGATGTTTGCTCTCGCCCGCCAGATTCCAGCCGCCGTTCGCTTTCAGCAGAAACACGAGTGGGGACAGGAATTCATGTGGCGCGGACCGTTGCGCGTGCGTGAACTGGAGGGTTCGACGTTGGGCCTTATCGGTCTGGGAAGTATCGGGCGAAATGTGGCGAAGCATGGGGCTGCGCTCGGCATGCGAGTTGTTGCCGTCCGTGAACATCCCGACAAAGAAAAGCCGCCTAACGTCGACGAAGTTCTTCCCACATCACGTCTGGCGGACTTGCTCTCGCAATCCGACCACGTTGTGCTCTCTGCTCCGGTGACTGCAGCCACCACGGGGATGATCGGGCACGAACAACTCGGCGCCATGAAGCCCGACGCTTGCCTGATTAACGTCGGACGTGGCCCATTGATTGATGAGCCGGCGCTGATCGAAGCCTTGCGCGAGAACAAAATCCGCGGCGCGGCCCTCGACGTCTTCGACACCGAGCCACTCCCTCCTGATTCTCCGTTCTGGGACCTTGATAATCTGCTGATCACTCCCCACGTCGGCGGGATCAGCGAGAAGATGTGGGCGCGGCACTACGACTTGTTCTCTGAAAACCTGCGACGATATTTGTCAGGCAAGCCGCTGCTCGGACTTGTCGACAAGCAAAGCGGCTACTGACCAGCGTAACTCCGGTTCACGCCTTTCGCTGCTGCCCCATGCTAGACTCCGATTAAAACCCAGATGCGCATCCTCACCCGCTACATCCTTCGCGAAGTCACGTCGCACGCGCTGATCGGGGTCGCGATCTTCACCTTCGTGATCTACACGAAGGAACTGGGGCAAATCCTTGAACTCGTCGTGCGCAACAGCGCTCCCCTGCCGAGCGCAATCGAACTTTTTCTGTTGATCATTCCAGAGGCGCTGACCATCACGCTGCCTGCGGGCGTGCTCATTGGAATCTTGATTGGCCTGAGCCGGCTTGCCGCGGACAGCGAAATCACCGCGATGAAAGCCAGTGGAATTGGCATAGGCACTTTTCTGCGCATTCTCTCGATTTTCTTTTTCGCCGCTTGGTTGCTGGCGCTCGGTAACAGTCTCTACGTCGCGCCACGTTCTCAGCGGGCGCTTACTCGTTTGCAGGAAAAGCTCAAGGGTTCACAGGTTTCATTCGAAGTGCAACCACGCGTGTTTTATGAAGGTTTCCCGAGGACCGTGCTGTATGTGCATGACGTAAAGAACGCACAGGGTGCGGCCATCTGGAAAGGAGTTTTCCTTGCCGACATCAGCAATCCTTCAGCACCGAAGGTTACGCTCGCCGAAAAAGGGATTCTGGTCAGCGAAGGAAAGAACCGGCTGCACTTGCACCTGGTTAATGGATCGTCTCATGAGGCCGATCCCAGCGCTCCAGACAAGTACCAGATTTCCACTTTCGCAGATACTGACCTGCCGATCACGTTACCGCAGGCAACAGCAGCGAAGGACCAGCCGCCGTCGGCGATTTCCGAGATCCCGACATTCGAACTGCCGCAACTCGCGCGATCGAAAAAGGGCGCTCCCATCTCGCGCTGGTATTGGATCGAGTTCTACCGGCGATTTGCTCTGCCAAGCGCATGCATTGTTCTCGCACTGGTGGGTTTCCCTCTCGGGCTGTCGGCGAAAAAAGGCGGAAAGTCGGCGGGCTTCGTGCTCACGATCGTTCTGGTTTTCGGCTACTACTTCTTATCGTTATTCGGCGTCTCACTGGCGCGGCAGGGAAAAGCGCCGCCAGCGGTCGGAGTATGGATGTCCGATGTGGTTTTTCTGGTGTGCGGCGCGTTTCTGTTGTGGCGCTCTGAACGGCGGCCATTCGAAGTTGCATTTTTGAAAGGCGGCTGGGCATCGTTGAAGAACAGATTTCGTGGAGGCACGTTGCTGCTTCCAGCAACATCCTCAGAGAATGCATTCGAACGCGCAGCCAGCCGCAAACGCGTATTCAGCGCCAGTTTCCCCATGCTTTTGGATGACTACCTGCTGCGCGATTTCGTGTTCAATTTTGTGTTGATTGTCGGAGCGCTGGTCGGACTGTCATTGATCTTCACCGTATTCGAACTTCTAGGCGATATTCTGCGCAACCAGATCTCGCCCTGGACAGTCGGCGAATACCTGCTGAACGTCACACCGTATTTCCTCTACAACGTGGCGCAGTACGGAGTGCTGCTGACAATTCTGATCACTCTCGGGCTAATGCAGCGTTACAACGAAGTCACCGCACTCAAGGCGACGGGTGTCAGCATTTATCGCATCATTGTTCCGGTCTTGCTGGCTGGGGCATTGGTCGCGGCAGGGCTATTCCTGGCCGATCAGTTCTATCTTCCACACGCGAACAAACGCCAGGATGCGCTGCTGAACCAGATCAAAGGCCGACCGCCGCAGACTTATTTAAACCCATACCGCAAGTGGATTTTCGGCCAGCACTCGACAATTTATTACTACCAAGTCTTCGACTCAGACCGAAATGAGTTCGGGAATCTCACCGTGTTTCAGTTCAATCCTTCGAACTTCCAGCTAGTACGCCGAATTTATAGCGATCGTGCGCACTGGGCGGCGAATCTGCGCCAATGGGTGTGCGAAAGCGGATGGGAGCGTACCTTTCACGGCGCAGCGATCCAGGACTACACTCCATACGAGGTTTCTACGTTCAGCGCAATTTCGGAGCCGCCAGAATATTTCAAGAAGGAAGTTAAGCAGTCGCTGGAGATGAATTACGAACAATTGAGACGCTACATACACGAGTTGCAGCAGAGCGGATTCGAAGTCGTGAAGCTGAAGGTGCAATTGCAGAAGAAGATTGCGTTTCCGATAATCACGTTTGTCATGGGTGTGCTGGCAATCCCATTTGCGCTCTCAGCGGGAAAGCGCGGAACAATGGCGGGAGTGGCGACCGCGATTGGGATTGCGGTTGTTTATACCGTCATATCAGGGCTCTTCGAAGCGATGGGCAACATCAGCCAGCTTCCACCAACGCTGGCGGCCTGGTCGCCCGATATTATTTTTGCGCTGCTCGGCGGCTACATGATTCTGAAAGTGCCGACTTAAGCTTTCGCTCCCCTGTGCCTCTCCACCGTGCTCCAGGTCTTGTCTTCCGCATGGCAGATATTCTCAAGCAGGCAGTCCGCGCATTTCGGTGATCGCGCAATGCACAGCTTGCGGCCATGCCAGATCACCTGATGGGAGAACAGAATCCACTTTTCTCGCGGGACTACGCTCATTAAATCCTGTTCAATCCTTTTTGGATCGTCATTCTTCGTCAGTTCCAGGCGGCGTGAGATTCGATGAACGTGCGTATCGACTACCACTCCGTCAGCCGTTCCGAACCAGGTGCCGAGCACAACGTTGGCGGTCTTGCGGGCTACACCTGGAAGTGTGAGCAATTCATCCATGTTTTCCGGAACCTTCCCTCCGAAGTCGCCCACGATCTTTCGAGCTGCTCCAACCACTGATTTCGATTTGTTGCGGAAAAATCCCGTCGAGCGGATGTCGGGTTCAAGCTGTTGCGGTTCGATTCTTGCGAAATCTTGAACTGTGGGATATTTCCTGAACAACTCGGGCGTGACCATATTCACGCGCACGTCGGTCGATTGGGCTGAAAGAATAGTTGCGACCAGAAGTTGCCATGCATCTTTGTGCGTCAGTGCGCAAGTGACATCCGGATAGAGCTCATCGAGCCGCCTCAGAATGTCGGAAACACGCTGCGGAGCGATGGGATTGTAGCTCTTCGAAGCACTGACCGCACCGGTTGGAGTGGTTGACGAGGTTTTTGAAGGCTTTGCCGGCGCAGGACTTCGCGAGGACCCGGCTTTTTGGGAAACCGTTCGATTTAGCATGGCTGCGCCTCGTGCTATTCGTGTTCCCTCGTGTCTCCCCGATCTGGCCGGCCTGCGCGGCGTGACTCCTCTCGGCATCTTGCCTCCTCGGCAGAATGCCATCTTAACAACAACACGCTTTGCACGCCGCCGCATCCAGAAGTCCAATTGCGATCGTGACTTCTAGTGCAATTGACGATGATCAGAGCTGCCTTTACTCTGGAGTTGTCGCCAGAACTACTCCTTTGCTGGCGTTCGGAGAATGCGATATGGCAGTAAAATCCATTCAACTAGGACAGGTTTGGCGCAAGGACGAAAACGGGCAGGATTATCTGGTGACCAAGCTTTACAGCGAAGTATTCACGCAATATGCCGTGCTGCGGCCCGCGGAAGTGACAGCACCAGATGCTCCGACCGTCCGAGTGAAAGTAACGAAAACTGCCGCAGGCGCGGCGCTGCCCGGCTTCACCTTCACCCAGGACGGATCCTTCTGATTCTTTCAGCATCTCTGAAACATCAAATCTGAAATCGGGGCCCCTCACTTCAATCTGAGAGTAAGAGCATATGTCTCCCCAGGAAATGCTAGGGCTGTACGAATACAACTCATGGGCGAATCGGCGCTCGCTCGAAGCGGCCAGTAAACTGACGGTCGAGCAATTCACGCAACCTATGGGATCGAGTTTCACCTCGGTTCGAGACACACTGGCACATATTTACGGCGCTGAATGGATATGGTTAGAGCGCTTTCAGGGACGTTCGCCGTCCGCCTTGCCGAACATAAACCAGTTTCCCGACATCGCGAGCCTGCAACAAACATGGGCCGAGCAGGAGAAAAATCTTCTGGCATTTGTTCGCCGAGTCACGCAATCCGATCTTGATCGAGTGATCGAATACAAAACCCTCAAGTTTGGCTTGTATGCGAACCCGCTCTGGCAGTCGATGATGCACGTGGTGAATCATGGAACCTACCATCGTGGTCAGGTCACAACAATGATCCGACAGCTCGGCGCTCAACCGATTCTGCTCGACCTGATGCACTTCTATCGGGAGCGGGCCACCGCAATAAGTGCCCCGACGCTGTAAACTGATTGGCTTCATACTCTAGAATCAGGTCCCCGACACTTCCCTGCTTGAATGAGTGAAAAAATCCTTGCTGCACTTTTTGTATTCATCAAATCGCTGATAGCCGCCACCGGTTATAGCGGAGTCGCGATTCTGATGGCGATCGAATCCGCCTGCGTTCCACTGCCTTCTGAGCTCATTATGCCCTTCGCCGGATACCTGGTTTTCGAGGGCACGATGAAGCTGTTGTGGGTAGCAACGGCAGGCGCCATCGGATGTAATCTCGGTTCGCTGATCGCATATGAGATCGGCTGCTATGGGGGGCGTCCGCTGGTTGAACGTTATGGGCGCTGGATTCTACTTGGCCGTCGGGAACTCGATTGGGCGGACCGTTTCTTCGCCCGTTGGGGATATCTGGCAGTGTTCATCGCTCGACTACTGCCGGTTGTGCGGACGTTTATCGCCTTGCCAGCCGGTGTCGCGCGCATGCCACGAGGACGCTTTCACATTTACACCTTTTTAGGATCATGGCCCTGGTGCTTTGCCCTTGCCTGGTTTGGTATGAAGCTTGGACAGAACTGGCGCGATCTGGGCAAATACTTCCACCGGTTGGACGCCGTGATACTCGTGGTTGTGGTGATCGGGGTTGCGTGGTTCGTATGGTCCCACTGGAAGCATCGAATCAAAGCAGAGGAAGTTGAGCTACGACCGAGCTGAAGCGCTTCCGAAATTTTACGCGAGTCTTACTTTTTCAGGATCGGGTTGTACCCGTCATTAACCAGCCGCGTGCGCATGTTCTCTGCTTCCTTCACATCGTTAAACGGACCGACTTGCACGTGAAAAAGTTTGTCCGGTGTGGGGTCGGCAACAAAGGCCTGGTACTGGCGGCCTTTCAGCGAATCCACAAGCGCCTGCGCATCTTCCTGCTTTGTCACTGCCGCAACTTGTACGAAGTATCCGGCTCCCGCCTGCGCTTGAGCACCGGCCGCAGGCTGGCCTGACGCGGATGGATCGGTGCTTGAAGAAGCTGGAGTTGAGCCACTTCCTGCATTGGGGTCCGTTGCCGATTGCTGGTCGGCAGGCTTAGTTGATGAGTCAGGCTGCGGCGCCGTGGTCGTTGGGACGATTGCAGAAGGCGAAACGCGTGTGCCTCGTGACGTGCTCGGAGATGGCAACAACTCGGCCGTCGTCTTCACTGAGTTGTGGCCCATTGAATAGCCCAACCCAAAAAATGTCGCGCACAGCACCACCAGCCCGAAGAAGATGGCCAGCATTTTGCCGGTTCCAAGTGTTATTTCTGTATCTTCTGGCTCTTGTGTTGCCGGATTGTGCATTGCCGGCGCTACGCCTACAGGTGTCATAAAGTCCTCACCAACTTAAACCCTACTTCGAAGCTGAAGGTTCGTTCCCAAGCAACTTTTGGATCCCTACGAAGAAATCGACAGGGACCGGAAAGACTACAGTTGTGTTCTTCTCGACGCCGATTTCCGTTAACGTCTGCAAATACCGGAGTTGAACGCTGACAGGCGCAGTGGCGAGCAAGTTCGCGGCATCCACCAGCCGCTGAGCGGCTGAAAACTCGCCTTCTGCATGGATAATCTTTGACCGCTTCTCTCGCTCTGCCTCTGCCTGTTTGGCCATTGCGCGCAGCATGGATTCCGGCATATCCACCTGCTTCACTTCGACATTCACCACTTTCACGCCCCAGGGCGCGGTGTGCATATCGAGAATAGTCTGAAGGCGGCTATTGATCTTGTCGCGATGGGCAAGCAGTTCGTCGAGATCGAGTTCGCCGAGCACAGAACGCAGAGTCGTCTGCGCGAATTGTGAGGTCTGATAAACGTAATTCGAAACTTCGACCACGGCACGCGTCGGCTCGATGACGCGCAGGAAAATTACGGCGTTCACTTTCAATGTGACGTTGTCGCGGGTAATGATGTCCTGCGGCGGGACTTCCAAGGCCTCCTGCCGTAGCGAAACACGGACCATGCGATCAATGGGCGAAAATACGAGAATCACACCGGGCCCTTTTGCCGCCTGGCGCAATCGGCCCAGGCGGAAGATCACGCCTCGTTCGTATTCGGCCAGTATCTTGATCGAGCTGAGAAGGTAGAGAAAAACCACAATAATGATGATTCCTAGCGTGCCGATTCCAAGGTCCATCTCTTCCTCCAGTTAAATTGTAGGTTTGAGCTGATTGTACTGCACGGGTGCAGTGGCGATAGGTGTTACCAGAGTTACGGGGCAAGACGCGGAGATTCGATACTTCGAGTCATTGATGAAGTGGGGCACGGAGC
Source organism: Terriglobales bacterium (assembly GCA_036770325.1). Lineage (GTDB taxonomy): Bacteria > Acidobacteriota > Terriglobia > Terriglobales > Acidobacteriaceae > Gp1-AA145. The sequence continues at coordinate 5,792 of DAIPJJ010000010.1, read as the reverse complement.
GTCATCGCCTGTGGAAAGCTATGAACTGGCTATTGCAACCGCCACTACACAACTGTTAAGACACTCACACGTGTCATCCCGAACTCGTTCGCCGCAGGCGCACGAGAGAGGGACCTGACGATGCGCGTCGATCACCACTAACGTGGCGAACACAAAATCAACTGCATGCGCCGATATAGGCGCGCGGCATCCTCAGCGCATGCCGACATAAGGTCCCTCTCCTGCCCTCCTACGGAGTGCGGGCTCGGATGACCACGTTACATTATGGCGATCCTGCGACGCGTGCTGGCCTCGATTCGTTCACTGAATCGACCTTCAACTGCAAGCCATCAACCTTCTGAACGACCACCTTCTCTCCAACCAGGACGTTGCCAGTCGCGACCGCATCCCAGATCTCGCCATGGACAAAAACTTTGCCAGCTGGAGCCAACGCGGTCTGTGCAATGCCCACTTCACCGACAAGCCCCTCCACTCCAGTCGTGATCTTGTTTCTCCGAGCGCGCAATGCAATCGACATCAGGAACACCGTGATCGCACCAAGCGGAACGCTGACCGCCAATGCGGTCGCGAGTTTCACTCGCATCTGCGGAATCGGAGAATCCACTAGCAGCAGCGCGCCAATTACGAGAGTTGCCACCCCACCAACCGCCAGAACCCCGTGGGTCCCAAATTTAGCGTCGAGCGCGAACAATACAAATGACGCAAATATCAGCACGACCGCGGCGAATCGGATCGGCAGAAGATGCAGCGCAAAAAGAGCCAGCAGGATAAAGACAATCCCGACCGTACCCGGCCAAACCGCGCCCGGATGATTGAATTCGGTATAAAGGGCAAGGGCCCCGATCGCCAAAATGATGAACGCGATGTCTGGATCCATCAAGAAGCCGATTATTTGCTCTTTCAATGTTGGCTCGAGAACGTGTTCACGTTCCCCTGCGAGGCTCAACGCAACTGTTTGGCCGTTGAAGCGCTTCACGGGCTTCGACGCGATCTGCCGAAACAGGTCCTGCTCGTTGGGAGCGATGTAGTCGATTAGTTTGTCCGAAAGAGCTTCCGTATCTGTGTAGGACTTCGACTCACGCACGGTGCTCTCGGCAATTTCTACATTGCGCCCTCGTTTGGAAACGACTGAACGCATAAGGGCCGCGGCGTCGTTCAAGACTTTGTCGCCCATCGCTCCCTTAATGTCTCCACCAAACGGCCCGACAGGATGCGCCGCGCCTGTATGCGTGCCCGGGGCCATCGCAGCGACATCCGCACTTTCAAGAATGAAGAAACCCGCCGACGCCGCGCGGCTTCCGCTAGGGGTCACATAGATGATCACCGGCACCGGCGACGCGATGATCTTTTGCATAATTTCCTGCATGGCGCTCATCACGCCACCCGGTGTATTTAGCTCGAGCAGAACGGCGTCATCTTTCTTTGCGGCAGCCTGATCGAGAGCACGCTCGATTCGTTCAGCGGTGGCCGCCTGGATGGTGTCATCGATAACGATTTTTAGGACGTCGGCACTCGACAAAGCGGAAAGGCAAAGGACTGCTGCAGCGATTGCAAGCAGCGATCGGGTTCGCATAGTGGACTCCTGGGCGGAGCTGCTGCTTATATTTTCTCGCAAGTCACGGGCGGAAGCACGAAATTACGAAACGCCTGATTTCGAAGGTCACCTGTGTACCGGCTGCGCTTCGTTTTCCTCTTCAAGAGCATTCCAGCCCGGCAAATTCGTGTCGCCCGTGATCAGACGCGCACCACGTTCGTAGGTCACATACGACCAGGCCCACTGCAGCAGGACGATGATCCGGTTGCGAAAACCAATGAGAAAGAAGATATGGATGAAGAGCCACGCAAGCCAGGCAAAGTATCCTGAGATGTGAATTTTTCGTACTTCGGCCACTGCGGCGGCGCGCCCGATGGTCGCCAGGCTGCCCTTATCGAAGTAGTGAAAATTCTTTCTCGGCTTACGTTGCAGATCGCCGGCAATCGCTTTAGCGATATACCGGCCTTCCTGCATCGCTACCGGCGCAACTCCGGGCAGCGGCTTGCCGTTTTCATCTTTCAACGTGGCGAGGTCGCCGATGACGAACACGTCCGGATGGTCAGGTATTGTGAGATCAGGATTCACAAACACCCGGCCCGCACGGTCAGTAGGCACACCAAGTTTTCGGCCCAGGGACGACGCCGCCACGCCTGCCGCCCACAAGATGACCGTTGCCGGAATTCTTTCTTCGCCGACCCAGACTGCACCAGGGTCAATCCTGGTCACCATCGCCGGCGCTCGCACTTGTACACCCAGCTTGTGCAGTTGGCGTACCGCGCTTTCGGAAAGATCAGGTGCGTAAGTCGGCAGAATCCGCGGGCCGCCTTCAAGCAACAGAATGCGTGTGCGCTTGGGATCAATCGAGCGAAACTCGTTCCTGAGCACCTGGTTCGCGATTTCCGCCAGCGTTCCGGCAAGCTCCACACCTGTTGGACCACCGCCTACAATCACGAAACTCAACATTGACTCTGGCCTGCCGGACGCGACTTCTTTTTCTGCCAATTCGAACGCCAGCAGTACGCGCCGTCGGATTTCGAGCGCGTCTTCTACTGTCTTCAATCCAGGAGCAAGCGGCTCCCATTCATCGTGGCCGAAGTACGAATGCTGCGCGCCGGCAGCCACCACGAGATAGTCGTAAGCAATTTCCAATTCTGAAAGCTGTACACGCTTTCGTTGCAGATCGACGCCGATAACTTCGTCCATCAGCACTTCAACGTTCTTGCGGCCACGAAGAATCCAGCGGATTGGCGCAGCAATCTCGCCGGGAGAAATTCCGGCCGTCGCAACCTGATACAAGAGCGGCTGGAATGTATGGTGATTTCGGCGGTCAATCAGGGTGATATCAACCGGCAGTTTGGCCAGTTTCCTGGTAGCTTCCAGTCCGCCAAATCCGGCTCCCACTACAACCACGCGCGGCCGATGAGTCCTCATATTGCCCCCGCCTGCTCAGGCGGAATTCGCGCATCTGAGCCTTATATAGATTCGCAGCAGGTAGATAAGTTGGAAATTTTTGTCGGCCAAAACGCAC
>DAIPJJ010000010.1:0-2630 GCA_036770325.1 Terriglobales bacterium | reverse complement strand
GGCGCCGGTAGCGTCTTTCCACGCCGCCCACTGATGCACGCTTGTCGTCAGATCCCGTGCCCTGCTTCTCCGTGACTCCGTGTCTCCGTGGTGACGACGACTATTCAAACCCACTGTCATTCCGAAGCGCCAGTGGAGCGTGAAGCGAGGAACCCGCCATTGCGGTTTCGAAAAGCGACCGTCATCCGAAGCGCCGGTCGGGACGACAAATGTTTCGTGGTCTATTCCACCTTCCCGATGTACACGCCAAATGGTTCGAGCACTATGGACCCCAGGTTGGCCGAGTCGCGATTCGTCTTCATCGTAGTCAGTAAAGTCTTCGCGTTAACTCCAGACACGCCCTGTGACTTCAGATCAAACTTCGCCGTCTGCGGACTTGCAGACATATTGAGCACCACGAGCACAGCGTCATCCTTGTACTTGCGCAAATACGAGAGCACGTTCGGATCATCTTCATTCAGCGCAATGTAGTCTCCGTCGCGCAGCGCCGGGTCGTCGTGGCGCAGAGCCAGCACCCGTTTGTAGAAGTTAAGGATGGAATCAGGCTCCTTCAGTTCGGTCTCAACGTTGTGAGTCTTATAGCTCGCTGGAACTGGAAGCCAGGGAGTGTTCGTACTGAACCCCGCGTTCTTGCTGGTGTTCCACTGCATCGGAGTGCGCTCGCCATCGCGGCCCTTCTCTTTCGGCCAACCGAGCCGGCCGATCGGGTCCTTCACGTCTTCCTTGCGCTTGGGATCATTGTTCGTCATCCCAATCTCTTCGCCGTAGTACATCAGCGGCGTGCCGCGCAGTGTGAGATAAAGTCCCGCCATCACCTTCGCGATTGCGTCATTGTGCACACCATCTCCGTAACGCACATACGCCCGCGTAATGTCGTGATTGCTCAGCACGAACACGGGCCATCCCGCTGCTTCAACGCCGGCGATTTGCTTGCGGAACTCGGGCGGAGAAAGTTTATCGACGCGCGCGAACAGGAAATCCATCGGCATCTGCAATTCATTGCTGTGCGCGCCGTAGTACTGCTTCAACTCCTCGATGTCTTTCGTCCAGGTCTCGCCGATCAGCACCGCATCGTACTTGTCCGCGACCGCGCGTAAACGCTGCAGCACTCCATGAAGCTCCGGCAGCTTGGTGTTGTACTCATTCCGCATGTTGGGATCGCCATACTGGTTCCTACCGGGAAGAATCGGATTGTCGTGAAGGTTGGGATCCTCAAACAACGTGTCCACCGCATCCAGGCGGAATCCCGCCACTCCGCGCTCGTACCACCAGCGGGTCACATCGAACATCGCTTTCTCAACATCCGGATTGCGCCAGTTCAAATCCGGCTGCTCAGGATAAAAAAAGTGGTAGTACCACTGCTTGGTTGTCGGGTCGAACTTCCATGCCGAACCGCCGAAAGTTGAAAGCCAGTTATTCGGCGGCTGGCCGGGCCCCTTGCCGTCGCGCCAGATGTACCAATCGCGCTTCGGATTGTCCCGCGACGAACGTGACTCTTTGAACCACGCATGCTGGTCTGAGGTGTGGTTCATCACAAAATCCATGATGATGCGGATGTTCCGCTTCTTCGCCTCGCTCGCCAGGCGGTCAAAGTCGGCCAGGGTTCCATACATGGGATCAATATTTTCGTAGTCGGAGACGTCGTAGCCGAAATCCACCTGCGGCGATGGATAACAAGGCGTGATCCAGATGGCATCGACACCAAGATCTTTCAAGTAATCGAGCTTCGCAGTGATGCCGTTCAGGTCGCCAATGCCATTGTTATTAGTGTCGGCAAAGCTGCGCGGATAAATCTCATAGAACACCGCATGCTGCCACCACTGGTGACCTTGGGCATCGAGCTTCACCTGGGCGTTTGCTTTTCTGGGAGCCATGGAAACCAAAAACACAGCTATTCCGAGCCAGTAAAGGGCAGTGCAAAAATTGCTTTCACGTGAATATATTTGCCGCATTGCGCGCATTCCGACCTCCTGCCATTCATGTCACAACGAAATTGCGATTGTCTCACGAGCGAGGACATCCAGAGTGGAAGAGGGGTCGGCGCGCGGGGCGAATGTAGCAGCATGGCGGAAGTTTCGCGACGCCGACGCCGATGGTATTATTGTTTCTGCAACTTCCGCACCACCACACTCCTCAGTAGCTCAATGGCAGAGCATCCGGCTGTTAACCGGAGGGTTGTAGGTTCGAGTCCTACCTGAGGAGCCATTCTTTCAAGTAGTTACGAACCCTCACCTGCCGTTAAGCTTGCAGCGCCAATTGCACGATCTTGCCGTGCGCTTCGTGCATGTCTGCTGATTCCGCATCGCCGTAAATGTTCATCGTCGTGCGGATGTCGGAGTGCCGCATCATCTTCTGCTGTACGCCGATTGGAGTGCCAACGGAATCCAGCCAAGTGCGGTACGTGTGCCGGAACGTGTGAGTACCGAGATGCCCGATTCCAGCGGCATCAGCGGCACGTTGCAGTTCTCGCCATACGCCTGTGTACGAATATGGAAGTCTGCCGAGTTTGAGGGGACTCGCGAAAATCCAATCCTCGCCAGATGGGAACTGCGTTGCTTGTTTCCAGATTTTCAGCACGTCAAGCAGTTCGCTGGCAATCGTGAGGGTCCGGCGTGACTCTCCGGTTTTCA
>DAIPJJ010000172.1:0-9282 GCA_036770325.1 Terriglobales bacterium | reverse complement strand
GGGCGAATATCTGGCGAAGCAGTCGCAAGAAGCTGCAACTCGGCAAGTGCCCTGCACATCATTAGTACGACATCGGGGCAGTCCGTGAGTGAGGAAGCTTGTAAGTCGAAAGAAGGAAATAATGGCGCGCCCTGAGAGATTCGAACTTGAGGCATTTTGCGGGCCCATTCGGCACTTCGCTTCGCGAAGTTTCTCAGGGCAGGCTAAAGTCTGAGCCCGCAGCCGAAATCCTACGCAGAGCGGAGGATCTAGCAAGAATTGATGGCGCGCCCTGAGAGATTCGAACTCCCGACCTTCTGGTTCGTAGCCAGACGCTCTATCCAACTGAGCTAAGGGCGCGGTGCAGGTTGGCTCCATCATTATAACGGAAGCGGACGTTCATTCCGCCTCGTGCCAATCTTAGGCAACTGGACAGATCATGTCATTCCAAACTGCTTCAGCAGTGAGGAATCTGCTTGTCAAGCAAAGGAGTTCCAGAGACCTAACGGTCTTCACAGGACACCCTCACAACACACCTTCAAAAACACAGGCCGTCACTGCTTCTCCAGTTCTGCGGCGGTAGAGTTTATCAGCGTCGCCTCGTCTTGTAACGCAGCCGCCACACGCACGATCTGCTCATCCGCCTGCTGCCATTTTTTCTGCTCAATCGCCTCGCGCACGCCCGGGATTGTCTTCACGCCGTAGCCGGTGTATTGGCCGGGTGCGTAAATCAGGTGCTCGAACCATGGCCGACCCGGCAATCCTTGCGCACTCGTCAGCTTTCGCTCGCTGAGAATCAGCTTGGCATTTACGGACTGCAATTTTTCAGCGTTCAGACCAGGCCCGCCATTTGCAGAGGCCTTCTGAAGCGCCTTCTCGTACGCGTCCGCGCTATGCGTGAGCGCATCTGCGGCATTGAGCAGGGGAGCGAAATTAATATACGGTGGCACCGGCTCGACCGCAGGCGGAACAAACGGCTTCTTTGGGTCTGCATTAGCGGTCAGCTCACCGTTCTCAATTTCTTTATTCCGTTCGGTAATTTCGTCCTGCTTCGATTTCAGCAGCTTCTGAAGTTGATCGGCGTACTTGTGGACGGTGTCGGCAAAATCGGTGAACTCGAACGGGAGCAGATCAGCGTCAGCCAGCCGCATCACCGAAGTTCCGACAGTCTGCGAGAGCGCGCGGCCATACATGAAATCCGGATCACCGAAATGCGTGTACCAGTAGAAGTCGTCGTAGATCGAGTGGTAGATTCCGCTCGGGTCTTCACCACCATAGCCCATGTCCAGCGAAGCCACTCCAAGATGGTCGATGAACACCGTGTAATCAGAGCCAGAACCAAGCGCGTCTATCCGCAGGTCTCGGCGGTCACGTGCTTCTTTTTTCTCATCGTCTGAACCGGACTCAACAATGTCGTGCGCCTGCCATCGCTTCCAGACACTAATCTTCCTTTCAGGATCTTCAACATCTTTGGTCACGCCGTTCACAAAGCGCTCGAGCGTATGCGAGCCGCCGATGTTGAGAAAACCCCGGCCATTGCCATCGGTGTTGATATACACGGCCGCGCGCTGTTTGAGTTCCTCCGCGTGCGCCTCTGCCCACTCGGTTGAACCAAGCAGCCCCGGCTCTTCGCCGTCCCATAGACAGTAAATAATCGTGCGCTTTGGCTTCCAGCCTTGCTTGAGCAGTTCACCGAGAGCGCGCGCTTCCTCGAGTTCCGCCACAGCGCCAGAGATCGGATCTTCGGCGCCATTCACCCAGGCATCATGGTGATTGCCGCGCACAATCCACTCATCCGGAGCGACCGCTCCTGGAATTTTTACGATAACGTCGCGAACCGGTTTCGTGTCCCAGTTTGCTTTCACGCGCAGGTGTACTTTCGCCGGGCCTGGCCCGACGTGATACGTAATCGCCAACGCTCCACGCCAGGAGTCCGGCGCAACGGGACCCTGCAGCGCAGCAAGCAGAGGCTGGGCATCTCCGTAGGAAATTGGCAGCACTGGGATTTTGGTCAGCGTTTTTACGTCTTTGATGTCGAGCCGTTTCGCGCCAGGAACTGCGCCAACGCCCGGCGTGAGCGGATCTCCAGGATAGATCGGCATGTCCATGACACTACCGCGCTGCACGCCATTCTTATTGCGCATCGGGCCTTGCGGGAAAACTTCTTCTTCGAAATAGCCGTCATTCCGCGGATCGGAGTAGATGATGCAACCTACTGCTCCATGTTCAGCAGCAACCTTCGGCTTGATTCCGCGCCACGAGCCACCATACCGCGCAATCACGATTGCACCCTTTACTGACACGCCAAGCCGGTCGAGGTTTTCGTAGTCATCTGGCACACCATAGTTCACGTAAACCAGGGGCGCGGTGACGTCGCCATCGACCGAATACGCGTTGTAAGTGGGAAGTTGCTCCGCTGTCTGATTGGAGGTTGGATCGACCGCAACAGGCGGCTCCTGCAGAGAAGCAGTGAACTTACTCGGCTCAACTAGTTCCACCAGCCGGTCTTTCGGTGTTGGGAAGAGCACATCGAAAGTTTCGATGTGCGCATCCAGTCCCCACTCCTTCATCTTGGCCAGGAGCCATTCGGCGTTGTTCTTGTCATAAGGAGATCCCACATTGTGCGGGCGGGCACTAAGGCGCTCCATAAAATTGCGTTGATTGTCGGTGCTCGGAATCGCGCGAAACTTGTTTTCCCAATCGCGTTCAGATTGCGAGGAAGCCGCCGAATACCCAGCCAGCGGCTGATCATCTCCCGCAGGTGCGGCAACAGCAATGCAACTTACAAACAACGCGAACAATGCGGCGCGGCGAATCATGAAGTTCTCCATGGAGAGGGCTTACAGATGAGAGCCCAACATTATAGGGCGGAGCCGGAAGATTGTCTCAGGAGCTTTTCGGCGTCCGCGATGGATTGCGGAGTACCGAGATCGCGCCAGTGGTATTGGTCGGCACGGAAAGCAATGATTTTCTCGCCCTGCGCGGCCAGGCGCAGGTAGGTGTCGATGATCGAAAATGCTCCTTGCTCGGTAATCATCTGAATCAGTCGGGGCGAGATAACGTGGATTCCAGCGAATGCAAGCGGTTCGAGATTTTGCTCACGACGAACCACTTCTGTTTTGCCGTCACGACCAGATTTTCGGCCGCAGAGCTGAAGCGAATCATCGAAGAGCAGGTATCGGGAAGTTTGCCGCTCCTGCACTGCAACTGTCGCTAATGCTGCAGTTTGCACATGATGATTCAACATATGGTTTAGATCGATATCGCTGATCACGTCCACGTTGTGCAGGATGAAGGGCTCTTCCCTTCCGCCTTGATCCTGGAAGAACCAACCCGCCTTTTTAAGTCCGCCGCCGGTGTCGAGCAGCAGCTCGTCTTCCCGTGAAATTTCGACGTGCATGCCGAAATTGTTTTGCTCGCGCAAGTAGCCCTCAATCATGTCCGCGAAGTGATGCACGTTGATGATCACATCTCTTACTCCGAAGTCCCGCAGCCGGATGAGGGTGATCTCAAGCAGTGTTCGGCCAGCAAGCTCGACCAAAGCTTTCGGACGGTCATCGGTAAGCGGGCGCAGGCGAGTGCCCAGACCGGCCGCCAGCACCATCGCCTTCATTCGGCGGATTTCTCCAGCGCAACGGTGGGTTTCTCCGCGGCAGCCCTTTCCAGTTCGCGATGATGCAGAACCACTTCAACTCCGCTTTTGCCGCGTAAATGTTTTGCGAGTTGTTCCGCAAGATAAACCGAGCGGTGCTGACCGCCTGTGCATCCGAATGAGACCATCAGGTTGCTAAAACCGCGTCGCTCATATTCTGCGACACTCGCATCCACCAACGAGCGCGCGTGGGCAAAAAACTGCTGCGCGCTTTCTTGGCGATCGAGGAACTCAATCACCGGCGCATCCTTGCCTGTCAATTTCTTGAACTGCTCTTCGCGCCCTGGATTTGGAATGCTCCGGCCATCAAAGACAAAGCCACCGCCATTTCCAGACTCGTCTTTTGGCGGTCCGCCGCGATGGAACGAAAAACTGAAAATCTGCACCGTAAGCCCCGCGTGAACAGCTTTATCCTGCTTCTTCGCTTCCGCCTCAAAATGCAAATTCTGCAGTTTCTCAGAACGCAGCATGCCCTGAAAAGCCTCGATCAGCGTAGGAATTTCAATCGGCAGCTTGACGTTGTGCAACAGCCATCGCAAGTTCTTCAGCGCGTATGGAACACTCTGCAGGAAATGGGCTCGACGCTCGTAAAACCCTCGGAAGCCGTATGCCCCGAATGCCTGCATCAGCCGCACATAGACGAATGCGTAAAAGTGCTGCATGAACAGATCGCGCGAGACTGGCGCATACCTACGAACGGCTTCAAGGTAATGATCGAGCAGTTGCTTGCGTAATTCCGGCGGCAAATCAGCTTTCGCATCGTATAAGAGTGAAGCAACGTCGTACTGCAACGCGCCTTTTCGCCCGCCTTGATAGTCAACAAAAAATGGCTGTCCATTCGGCAACATGATGTTGCGTGATTGGAAATCGCGATACAGAAAATAATTGTGATCGGCAGATAACAGGAATTTCGTCAGACGCGTGAAGTCCTGCTCGAGCGCCTGCTCATTGAAAGGAATGCCAGCAAGCCGCAAGAAGTAATACTTGAAATAATTCAGGTCCCAGATGATCGACTGCCGATCGAAGCTCCCACGCGGATAGCACGCCTTGTAGTTCAGATCGCGACCGGCTTCGACCTGAAAGCGCGGCAGGATTTCAAGCACCTTGCGATAAACATCAACTACAGCGGAGTCGATCCGCGCACCCTCGCGATTTGTGGAAAGAAAATCGAACAACGTCGTGTCACCCAGATCTTCTTCCAGATAAGCTCCATGGTCGAGATCTTCACCGTATATTTCCGGAACTGGCAGCCCGTGCCGCCGAAAGCGTCTCGAGAATTCCAGAAACGCGACGTTCTCTTCCCTTACGCTGTACAAGATTCCTATGGCAGTTTGCTGTTGACCCGACAAACGGATGATGCTCCGCCCCGAGCCTCCAAGCTCGCCCTGCACCGGGCGAATCTCTTGTGGAAGCGAGCCAAAATGGCGCGCAAACAGGTTTTTCAATACGTCCGTCGTCATCTGGTCACAAGATATCACCGGTGCGTGGTAGTCGCGCTAATCATCTGGGTTGAGCATGGCCCAGCTTTGCCAACATTGCCGCCATCAGCAATGTTGCGTGGGCAGTTCAGCGCGCGTACAATCCTTGCTGACGTCGAATCCCGCACACCAGCGGGAGCGGGGGACCCGGAATAAGAAATGCCGGGGCGAATCCGTCAGGCCGGCCCAACCGGCGCACGGTAGGACACCTTTCAGTCCGAGCCCGACAGCTAACCTCGCAGACGCGGAAAGGAGTCGTGCGTCCCGCATCCATGACGCGCGCAATCACATGCATTCTCCAAGTATCTCCAGGTCTGCGGGCCTGTCCCGCGGGCAACGTGTTCTCATCGCTTCCAGTGCGATGTTGACTTTCATTTCCTTCTGGAAAGCAGCGGCTATCGTTCTCAACGACATGGGGTCGTCGGCTTTTTATGCCGGCGCCATCGCCGAAGGATTCGTAGGAAAAACTGCTCCATGGTTTGTGCTCGCCATCATGTTGCTCTCGTACGCCGTGCGTGCGGTGTACATCGAGAGTTCGAGCATGTTCGTGCGCGGCGGTGTGTACCGGGTAGTCAAGGAGGCAATGGGCGGCACACTCGCCAAGTTCTCAGTCTCCGCTCTGATGTTCGACTACATCTTGACTGGCCCGATCAGTGGCGTATCGGCTGGGTTGTATCTGGTTGGACTGCTCAATGAAGTTTTGCGCTATTCGCACCTGAATATCGTCCTGCCTATGAATGGTGGCGCTGCGGCGTTCGCCATCATTGTCACCCTCTATTTTTGGTGGGAGAACGTCAAAGGCATTCCCGAGTCGAGTGGGAAAGCGTTGCGCATCATGTACGTGACCACAGTCATGGTGGTAATGATGATCGCCTGGGGCGCCTATACACTTCTGCTGCGCGGCGGACATCTTCCGCCCTGGCCTAACCTTCACAATCTGAGTTACTCAACCGGGGTCCACGGCGGCGCACTGGGTTGGCTGCATAACTCTTCTCTGCCCTACACCGTGGGAGTCATCGGCATCCTTATTGGCCTCGGGCATTCCGTCCTTGCCATGAGCGGCGAAGAAACCATGGCCCAGGTCTATCGCGAAATTGAACATCCCAAGCTCCGAAATCTGGAAAAGGCCGGGTTTGTTATTTTCCTTTACAGCTTGATCTTCACCGCGGGCACGGCATTTCTGTCGGTGATGATCGTACCCGACTCGGTACGCAGCAACTTCTTCGACAATCCCATAGGCGGGCTGGCGATGTATCTGGCCGGGCCTTTACAGCTACGACTGGTGTTTCGCGCCTTCGTGGTGGTTGTGGGCGCGATCATGCTTGCCGGCGCCGTCAACACTGCCATAGTCGGTTCGAACGGAGTGCTCAACCGCGTTTCTGAGGACGGAATTCTGCCGCAATGGTTCCGTCGACCCCATCGCGTTTACGGAACATCTTCGCGCATTCTGAATCTTGTGGTGGCTCTACAGATATTCACCATTATTCTGAGCCGTGGTGATATTTTTGTGCTCGGCGAAGCATATGCGTTCGGCGTGATGTGGAGCTTCGCCATGAAGGGACTGGCGGTCCTGGTTTTGCGATACAAACAACCGGGACGCAGAGAGTTTCGCGTCCCGTTAAATGCTCGTTTGGGGAAACTTGAGCTCCCCATTGGTTTGGGATTGATCACAGTCACCTTGGTCGCCTTGTGCGTAATCAATCTATTCACTAAAGAAGTCGCCACGGTTTCAGGTCTGGCGTTCACCGTGGTTTTTTTTGCCATCTTTGAAATCTCAGAGAAGCTCACCAAGACACGCGCCGCGGGGCAGTGCGAACTCGATCAATTCAATCTGGAAGCTGGCGAGGACCTCACGCCTGAATCGGTCGGCACCCGGCCGGGAAGTATTCTGGTAATGGTTCGGAACTACAATGCACTCTACAACCTGGATTCAGTGCTTGAGCGTGCTGACACCCTTAAGCAAGACGTCGTCGCGCTCCACCTTCGATTTCTGACCCGCGGTGGAAGTGGCGAGCATGAACTTGAACCGCAACAGCTCTTCAGTTCCGAGGAACAGACTCTATTCACGCGGGCCTTGGCGCTTGCGGAAAAAAAGGGCAAGAGCATTCACCTGGCTGTAGCCGGAGCTACAGAAAAATGGGATGCGGTGTTGCGCTCTGCGCAGAGCTTGCAATCCGCGGTCGTAGTACTGGGAGCTTCACCAAATCGCCCGGTGACCGAAGAGGCCCGGATCGCCGGTCTTGCGTGGGAACGTTTACCAGACCCCAAGCCGCAGTTGACACTCATCATCTACTTACCGAGTGGACAGGAGCACGTCTTTTATCTTGGCCCGCACGCGCCTCATCTCACTCCGAAGGAAGTTGATCTGTTACACAGCATTTGGCTGGAGCTAAGCAATGACCTGGCGCCCGAAGAGCTGCACCACCATGACGTAGTGCATTTTGCGTTGGAAGAGCTGCGTGAGGAACTGAAGAATTCTCAGCAATCGCATGTGATCGCGCGATTGCGCGAGCACATTCACGAAATCAAGGCGCGGCGCGTGTCTCAGTAGAAATCACGGCTTGTTTTTCTGTGCAGTCTGTGTTGCAGCAGGCTTGAGCTCATCAGCGGCTTTAAACAGTGAATCGACGGAGCTTGAACTTAGCTCATAGAGCACCGGTTCGTTCGCGCGTTTCGCGATGTAGTGATCGCCTGCCTTTGCTATTTGAACCGTTTCGGTGCGCTTGCCGTCATCCGACGTGACCGTTGCCTCGATTGTCCGATTGGCAAACCCTGAGACTGGAAAGCTGCTGGCACTCAGATCACGCAAATCAGAAATTACCGATTCCACATTGGCGGCGTCCATCTTCTTTCCATTCGCCCACCAGTCGTCTGTGCCAGCGGTTCCGCGAGTCAGGAAGTAAGCCTTACTTCCGTTGTGCAGCTCGATCTTGTTGGGATCGTTGTAGCCGAAGTCGAACACCTTCTTGTTACGGAAATCGTCCACGCCTTTTTCCAGCTCTTTCCCCAGACTTGAATCAACTTTGTACGCGCCTTCAACTGCACTCGACTTCGCGTAGTAGTCGTCTTTGTTCTTGCGGACCTGCAGCTCTTGCGCGCCAGACGGATCAGTCACTTTCGCCGTCGCAACCGGAGTCGCCTTTGCGAATTGAGAGCTTGCATCCTTCGTGTCCGAGGTACTCAGGTCCATCTTTGAATTGGTCAACTCGCGGACAAGATCACCGACCTGGATGCCATCAGCCCGCATCGGACTGGGCTTCAGAAGTTGCCACTCGTCCTTGTTGCGCCCGAATTCAATTGCTCCACTCTTTTTTACGAGTTCCACGCGGCTGACCTTGTCGGCATCGACGGGCAACAGCCGCTTGTCGCGAAGATCATTCAGATTCTTATCGATGTTCGTCTTCGTGTAGCTGGCAATCGTAAACACGCGCGGATCACCGGCCAGAGCTGCATAAACTCCGCCGCCCGTGGGTGTATCGTCGCCGATCAGCAGCCTCTGCGATTTCTTGTCCTTCTCGGCGAGGTCCACTTCCAGCTTGGGCTGATCCAAGCCATAGGTCTTCAGGTCCGTAGCCTTATCATCAACCAATCGGTCGGAGGTTAACGACGATAGCGTAGATGCAATGCTCGTCACCGTACCCTGGTCAGCGCGGTACGGCTTCGGCTGCGTGATTTGCCAGTCTCCCGAACTCGGCTTCGTCAACTCGACAGCCGGTGCATCTTTTTTCTTCAGCTCGATCTTGTTGATCGAATTTTGATCGAGCTTCAGGATCGCCGGAGGAGTGTCGGCCGACGTTTTTGAGGCGTCTTCCGATGGTTGATGATGATTTGACCAATAAAGAAAACCGCTGAGAGCGATCAAAACTGCAGCGGCAATGGCAAGGGTGTGAATCTTCATGGTTCGCAAATCAAAAAAGTTACTGTCGTTCTGAGCGAAAAGATTATTCGCGACGCGAATGATCTTCGCAGTCGAAGAACCTGCTTCGGTAATCTAGCGCCGCTTCCACCAGACACCAACACCGGCCACCACTACGACCAGCGGCAGCACGAACTGGACAGTCGCCAGAACGGCATTGAATTGCCGCTGCGTCATGTTGACGCGCCGGTCCTCAGGCGGCTTCGGCCGGATCGAAATCAAATCTTCATCAGAAGAAAGCCAGTTCACCGCGTTCA
>DAIPJJ010000289.1:2366-3265 GCA_036770325.1 Terriglobales bacterium | reverse complement strand
CTCTCAAAATATGCATTGAAGAGCGGCGCGTAAGTATAGATGTTCAGCACGCGCGGGATTCCGATGCGAATCTTACTTCGGTTTTCCATCAGCGACTTGCGCTCTTTCCCTTCTTTGTTCCAGCGTCCAAGGAAGCCAGCGGTCGGTAGCTGGTCAGCGATATTCTTCGCGTTTGTCGGACGAAAAACTTCCTTCGACGCGTAGTCCACAAAGTTCGGATACTGATCGCGCAGTTTGTCGAGCCCGGCTTTGATGTCCTTCATCTCGTTTACATCTTCGACCAAGCCCTTTTCGCAGGTCGCGATAATCAGGCGCTGCTCGCCTTTCATCAGCGGAACCTTCGTGACCTTCTGAATTGCGATCAACTCCTTTGCCGGCTCGGTGCGAACGTCGATAAATGTCCGCAGGCAATTGTTCTTACAAAAATTGCAGCGCGTCGATTCATTACGCGTGCTGCGGTACTCGATTCGCCGAACGGCATCAAGGCCAATGAACGTAGTCGATTTACCATTGCGCCACAGACGAAGCGATTCCTGCGCAGCGCCTATCGCGCCCGACTCTCCGCAGTGTTCGTGGACAATAATCTCCGGCTTCTTGCCAGCCGCACGGAAGCTGTTGCGGATGAAATCGACTTCGGCCTTTACGACGGCGAGGTTGTTCTGCGTTCCGCCTTGAAGAACAAAGCGCGTACCAAGCGCAGCCAGATTCGGGATGCTCGCGACATACAAGAAGACGTTTTTCGGCAGCACTGCTGCGAGTCCGGCGAGAATCTCCTGCGCCTGCCAGCCCTGGCGCTGGAAGTTGACGATGTCCGACTGCATGAACACCGCGCAGCCGTAGCCGAACGTCGGCATCGACGTCGCGGCGAACGCGCGATCCGCGAATTCCTTCACCGGGAT
>DAIPJJ010000289.1:0-2356 GCA_036770325.1 Terriglobales bacterium | reverse complement strand
AGCCGAAAACGCCAGATCGGCGTACTTATTTACGTCAATGCCAAAGCCTTCCGCAGTCGATTGCAGAAAGTATCCATTGCCGGCCGAGCACTGCGTGTTCAGCTTGAAATCCTTAACCCGGCCATTGTGCAGGATGATGATCTTAATGTCCTGCCCACCGACATCGACGATCACGTGCGGATCTTCGTAAAACTTCAGCGCGGATTCCGTGTGCGCGACCGTTTCAACCAGTGCGACATCGGCCTTCAGAACATCTTTCAGAATGTCTTTCGCGTATCCGGTGGTCGCAACGCCGAGCACTTCCATCTTTGCGCCCTGCGCTTCCACCTGCCCGCGCAGACTCTCAAACATGTCGATGGTGTCCTGAATTGGGTTGCCGTCGGAGAGCTGGTACGACTTGCAGAGAATCGTTCCGTTTTCGTCGAGCAGTACAGCTTTCGTGGAAGTCGAGCCGCCATCGATGCCGATGAAACCGCCGACCGTGCTGCCTTTCTGAAGAGCTACTGGCGTGAATTTCTTGCGCCTGTAATCCTCCTTGAAAATATCGAGCTCTTCCGGCTTTTCCACCAGACCCTTGCCGCCGGATTTTTCTTTTTCCTCCTGGCGGCCAAATTCGATGTAGTGAACGAGCCGTTCGTATCCCAAGTAGCAGCCGATTGCGTCTTCTTCGCTCTTGCCGAACTCAACTGCGCCGATGGCAGCGAAGTACTGCGCATTCTGCGGAACTTTGATCAGATCTTCCGGCTTCGAGCCTTCAGGGACTTGGACTTTGCGCTCCTTCCACATGCGTGGGATGTTGGCCTGCCATGCCTCTCGCATCCCGCGAATAAAACTATTGGGCCCTCCGAGCAGAAGCACGTGCGGGCGTAGCGTATGACCGCGGGTCAGGACGCTCAGGTTTTGCAGAACAATTGCTTCGAACAACGAAGCCATCAGTTCATTCGGCGGCGTACCGACTTTCTGTAAGCCGTTAATGTCTGTTTCGGCGAACACACCACATTTCCCGGCGACTTTGTGCAGCTTGATTCCGTGATATCCCTGGTTGCCGAGGTCAATCGTCGGAATTTTTAGCTTGGCATTGATCTTATCGATCACGGCGCCGGTGCCGCCGGCGCACTTGTCGTTCATGGACGGAATTTTCTTCTTGCGCCCGGTTTCCTCGTCGTCCTTAAAGACGATGATCTTCGCATCCTGCCCGCCGAGCTCGATCACCGAATAAACTTCTGGATGCAGCTTCTCAACCGCCAGAGAAACGGCAGTCACTTCCTGAACGAACTTTGCTCCGATCTGCTCGGCAATTCCGCCGCCACCTGAGCCGGTGAGGAACATGCGCGTATTGTGGCGGTCGATGCCAACCTCGGCTTCCATGCGCTTCAAGAATTCGAGCGTCTTCTCCGGCTGCTTGGTTTCGTGCCGCTGGTAATCCTGCCAGAGGATCTGGTCGGTCGCAGCATCGACGACGATGGCCTTCACTGTAGTCGAACCGACGTCGAGGCCAACGAGGAACTTCGTGTTGTGATCGTGCGGCTTCTGCGGTTTGGGCTGGACCGGCTTCGTCTCAATCCCCGAAATCTGAATCAGTGCTGGACCTTTTTTACTATGGTCGTGCATCATTCCTCACTCAATCAGCTCTTAGCTCTTAGCCTTTGGCTTCGGCCGGATCCAGTAGGCTTTTGAGCCAAGAGCTAACGGCTAATAGCTAAAAGCTGGAAACCAGCAATCAATGCCATACATCCAGCGATCAATCCCCCGACATCGCCGGTGCCGTCTCCGCCACTCGCGCTCGCGACTTCTTCCAGAACCGGGTGTCTTTATCGATCCGATCACTCACGTGCAGAATGAACTGCGCTGCCGTTCCGGCAACTCCTTCGCGGTGCGGCACGTGATAGAACGGCCGCTTCAGCTCCGGATGCTCGTCGATATACTCTCGAATCTCGGCCATGCTCTTGCCGGTTGATTTCAGGCACTGCTCGAATTCGGCCTTGGCCTTGACTTTGGCTTCGCCGAGCGCCATCTGCACGCGGCTGTGCGCGTTGACCTCGCCTTCGCCAGAAGTTTCGATGGGCAGGAAGATCATGTCTTTGAATTTGTTGATGACGGCTGATTGTGCGCCATCGGACTGCGTTGACGGCATGCAGCCGAACGGCTTCAGCGCCAGCACCATGTGCGCGAGCTTGTGAATGGTGTAGTAAATGTTTTTACCGACCTCAAGGTGGCCTTCGCCGCCGCGAGCCAACTGGTTGTAGAAGGGTTTCGCCAGGTCAGCCAACTCTTGTTGTGGCGCCAGGTGGTGCGTGATTCCACCCATCTTCTCCGCCGTGCGGTGATAGAAAAAGTTCCACATCTTCTGGCCGAC
>DAIPJJ010000009.1:0-49787 GCA_036770325.1 Terriglobales bacterium | reverse complement strand
GGTCGCCGCGGCAACTCAGGGCCCAGTGCGGGAGGCATGGCATTTCGATGTTGCCGCAAAGGCGATTGGGTTCGCAGTCCTGTTCGACGGACTCGATGGCCGGATCGCTCGCATGACGAACACGACGAGCGACTTTGGCCGCGAGCTGGATTCACTTGCTGATGTCATCACGTTCGGAATTGCACCCGCGTTGCTTGCCTGGGCTTGGGGTTTCCACCAGGTCTCTGCCGAAATCTCCCGGCAGGACATGGCAAGTCTGCTCCCGAAACTGGGTGCGATTGCGAGTTTTCTCTTCCTGATTGCAGGAGCAAGCCGGCTCGCACGGTTCAACATTTCGACAAATCCGCAGCCATCGAATCCGGGCCGGCCGGGGAAGAAATATTTTGTCGGCATGCCGATTCCTGCAGGAGCGGGCGTTGTGGCGGCGGTGGTGCATTTCTCGAAGGGCGATCCGCTGCTTTGGTGGGGCTCGGCTCTTACATGGCTCGTAGTGGTTGTGCTGGCGGCGTATCTCATGGTGAGCACGTGGCGCTTCTACAGCTTCAAAGACATTGATTTTCGCGCACGCCAATCGTTCCGGTTGATTGTTATCTTTGCCTTGTTGATTGCAGGAATATTTCTGTTCTCGGGCCCGGTGCTGTTTGTAATCGCGCTGACTTACATGTTCTCCGGAATCTTCTGGCGCTTACACTGGACGTTCCGGCGTAAGAGCAGCCCTCCGCCCACCTACACGCAGGCTTCTCAGATTTCATGAATTCAGATATCAAACCTGTAGGGATTGCGCATGCGGAAGCGCCGAGCGGCTTCTATCGCGTCGCGATCGTCGGCGCGGGATCGCTAAAAGGGAAAGAGGTCGCAGAAGTACTTGAGCAGCGCAATTTTCCTTCGGCCGAGGTAAAGCTGCTGGATGATGACGAGGCCCTTGGCCAACTTGAAGCTCTGAAAGACGAGGTCACCTTTATTCAGAGCATTCGCTCCGAACAGTTCGACAAGGTGGATTTCACGTTCTTCGCATCTGATCCCGAGAGTACGCGGAAAAACTGGCAGCAGGTTTCAAAGGCTGGCAGCGCGATCGTGGATCTCTCGTATGCCCTCGAGGATGAACCCGGCGCCGTGATCCGCGCTCCCTGGGTGGAACGGCAACTAGGGCAGACGGTTACACCGGAGCTTGAACCGGTTCCGGCGGTCCTAGCGCATCCGAGCGCCGTGATTTTAGCGCTGCTTCTTCTTCGGGTAAATGGCGCGGCGTCGGTTAAGCGTTCCGTTGCAACCGTATTTGAACCGGCCTCCGAACAGGGTCGAAAGGGCATGGATGAATTGCACGAGCAGACCGTGAACCTGCTGTCATTTCAGCAACTACCGAAGAATGTGTTCGACGTGCAGGTCGCGTTCAACCTGGTGTCTCGTTATGGGGAAAGTGCTGCGACTCCGCTTGCGTCCGTTGCTGAGCGTATAGGCAAACACTTTCAAAAGATTGTTTCCGGTCAGGTTTTGCTGCCCTCCATGCAAATCGTGCAGGCGCCGGTTTTCCATGGGAGTGCGGTTTCGCTGAATCTGCAGTTCGGGGAAGTTGCTGATATTGGCAGGATTTCGAATGCGCTCGCTGGTGAGCATGTTTCGGTGGTTGGCACATCTGAGGAAGCGCCCAGCAACGTGAACGCAGCCGGACAGGGAGACATTCTGGTCTCAGTAACAGCGGATGCCGCAGATGAGAACAGTGCCTGGATTTGGGCAACTGCTGACAATTTGCGTGTCGCGGCTTCAACTGCTGTTGAAGCGGCCGAGAGCATGGCCGCCGCACGTCCGCGAGGGAAGATTCAGTGATTCGGCCCTTGTGGTGCGTCGCGGTACTTTGTGCATTCAGCACTGGTTGCGGATATCACACTGCTGGTCACGCTAACCTGCTGCCTTCGGACCTGCGCGTTATTGCGGTTCCTGCGTTCGTGAATCAAACCCAGACTTACAAGATCGAGCAGATGCTCACTGCTGCCGTAGTCCAGGAATTCGATACGCGCACAAAGTATCACGTGATCTCCGATCCCAGTTCGGCGGACGCCACTCTGCGCGGGACTGTTCTCGCAGCTTCCACCACGCCGCTCACATATGATTCGACTACCGGCCGGGCGTCGACGGTGCTGGTTGTAGTCAGCATGGGCGTTTCGCTTACAGATTCGAAGGGAAGGGTGCTTTATCAAAATCCTTCGTACGTGTTTCGCGAGCAGTATCAGGTCTCGCAGGAGCTGAGCACGTTTTTCGAAGAAGACTCGCCGGCGTTCCGGCGCCTTTCTGGTGAATTTGCCCGCACCCTGGTCTCGAATATTCTGGAGGCGTTCTAGTGCGCGCCTTCGCCCAAGCCGAGCGGTTCGTCTCTGAAGTGGAAGGACGAAAGCTGCGTCCGGCGTACGTTTTCGTTGGCGATGAAGCTTTTTTTCGTAAGAAGTGCCGCGATGCAATCTTGCAGTACCTTGTCCCCGCCGATCTTCGTGAATTCAGCTTGTTCGAGTTTGATTTATCGGAAACCGATCTCGCCGAAGTTCTCGACCGGGCCCGCACTCCTTCGTTGATGGCGCCATTTCAAGTGTTCTTTATTCGCGGAGTGAAGAACCTGTTCGGACGAGGCTCGAATGAAAGTAAGCTCGAGGCTATTGAGCAATACGCGAAAGACCCAAACCCGGATGCGGTCTTGATCTTCATTGCCGATCACATCAGCATCCCTGCTGACGCGCGCCGGATCGATCTTACCGACAAAGAGCGATACGAGCGTATCCGCGAAACCATGGGCCGTTATTGTGGGATAGTCGAGCTGGGCCGTGTGGAAGAAAACGACGCCGTGCGCTGGATTCAGGAGTACTGCGGCACCCGCGAGGTCAAGATCGACCCTGATGCTGCCCGAGAACTCGTCGATTCGCTCGGCGGCGACATGATGATGATTTCGAATGAGCTTGAAAAGCTGATTCTCTATGTCGGCGAGAAGAAGCGCATCACGCTCGGCGATGTGGAAACCATGGTGCTCGCGGCCAAGCAGCGATCGCTCTACGAACTGACAGACGCGATTTCATCCCGTGACCGGACGCGCTCTCTCGAGATGCTCGACGCCATACTTTCCACGGGAGAAGGCGACGAAGCCGCCATCGGTCATCTCTATATGCTGGCCAAGACCTTTCGGCAGATGCTGGTGATCCTTGAACGAAATGTTCGTGATCAGCGTATGCTCTGGGCCGCTCTGTGGCAGGGATTTCGTGTGCCGCCGTTTGCGGCTGACGACATTATTCGGCAAGCCCGGCGTTACAAATCGAAACGTGAGCTCACACGTGCGATCCGCCTGGTAGCAAAAGCTGATCTAGCCTTGCGATCAAATCCGGTCAGCAAGCGGCTGGTGCTCGAAAAACTCGTTTTGGACCTCACAGCGGAACCGAAACCCGAACCCGAGTGGATGCAGGAAGAACTCGGCGTTTAGAACACAACTGGACAGGTTGGCAAGCCCCGAGGTTACTTCGGGGATTTTGTTTTTTGTTTCGAATTTGCCGGTCCTTCAGCGGCTGACGACCGCCACCCAACTGGCATACAATGCTGCATTAGCCTCATGTCCAAACTCCCGGACAATCTAGCAACCGTGAAAGACGACATGGTCGCATTTGTCGAAGGCCACGGCATGCGCCGTTTTCCCGGCTACATCGACCACGAAGAGGTGCAAACGGTCATGTGGAAGGCGGGGGAAGACGCGGCCGAGGGCTGGAAGGACTTTGTGGAACTGGCCAAGGCCGCCGGATCCCCATTTCTGACGATGGATTCGTGGTCGCTGGAAAAAGAAGAGCTGGATTCGATGATCGAGCGCCTTAGCAACGCGGAATTTTCGAGCGACGAAGATCTGGAAGACGCGCGCTGGTTGCGCACATATCTCGGCAAGACCGGCTTCGTCCAGCTAGGCTTCGCATTTCAAGGAGTAATGATGGTGTATGAGGCCTCGACCGACTGGTACGATCACTACCAGCGCCTGATGGAAGTCTCCGAGGACTTCGGCGGAATCGCAATTGACGGGGCCGGCGACACCGACGACGAGCCCTGAGGTCCGCTGAACGAAGTGCGTTGGAACCTTCGACAACCTGATCTGGAGCGAATGCAGTCGCTGGCTGATGCGCTCTCGACCCTTCCTTACTGCCGCAAAGAACCAAACCTCACCCGAATACTTGCCCACCTGCTGCTGACTCGCGGAATCGAGAACGCGGACGCAGCAGGTCGTTATCTCTCGCCATCTATCGACCATCTACACTCGCCTTACCTGATGGCAGGCATGAATGCCGCGGTTGAGCGCCTGGATGCCGCGATTGAGAGGAAAGAAGACATTCTGGTCTACGGCGATTACGACGTTGATGGCACAACCGCGATCGTGATTCTTAAGACCGCGATCGAGATGTGCGGTGGAACAGCCGACTTTCATGTGCCGCACCGTATTCGTGAAGGCTACGATCTCCGCGGCGATGTAATTGAGCGTGCCGCAGCCGCGGGAGTTCGGCTGGTTATCAGCGTGGACTCTGGCACGCGTGCTTTTGCCGCTGCTGAGAGTGCGCCGCGCGCGGGCGTGGATCTGATCATTACCGACCATCACCTACCGGGGCCAGATGGATTGCCGAATGCGTTCGCCGTCGTGAATCCTAATCAGCCGCGATGTGAGTATCCATGCAAATCGCTTTGCGGCGCGGGGGTGGCGTTCAAGATGGCGCAAGCTTTGCTCGCGAAACGGCTATCACAACGCAATCAGGAGCTTCTGTTGCTGTCGTTCATGAAAATTGCTGCGATTGCAACGATTGCAGATTCAGTCCCGCTGGTTGCAGAGAATCGGGTGATCGCGAGCCTGGGGCTAAATGCGCTGCGAACGGCGGTGAACCCGGGCCTCAAGGCGCTACTCGAAGTCGCGCAACTCGGCGGGAAGCCGCTGGTCTCGGAAGAGGTTGCGTTCCGTATCGCGCCCCGGATCAACGCCGCCGGAAGAATGGATATCGCTGCGCATGTGATTGATCTATTCACGGTGAAAGACTCGGCCCGTGCCAGAGAGATAGCTCTACGTCTGGACAAATTGAACACGGAGCGGCAGGAAGAAGAGCGACGGATCGTGGAAGCGATTGAAGAGCGCCTCGCCGATGATCCCGCTCTGCGCGATTCGTATTGCATGGTCATCGATGGCGACGGCTGGCATCGCGGAGTTATCGGTATCACCGCGACGCGAGTGGTTGAGCGCTATGGAAGGCCGGCAATCGTGATCTCGAAAGATGGAGAAGAAGCCCACGGCTCCGGAAGATCGATCCCGGCGTTTCATCTGCTGAATGCGCTGGAGTCCTGCTCCAATGTGTTCACGCGCTACGGCGGGCACTCGCATGCTGTTGGATTTTCATTGCTGTCATCGCGAGTGGCGGATTTTCGGGCACAGATTGATAGCTATGCACGCACTCGGCTGTCATTGGCGGATTTTGAGCCAGTCTTGAACATCGATGCGGAGCTTCAGTTGGAAGATGTGACCCCGGCATTGATCGAGATGCTACACAGATTGCAGCCCTTTGGTGCAGGTCATCACGAACCGGTGTTCTGCGCTCGAGGCGTCCGACTGGCGGCACAGCCAAAGTTTGTCAAGGAAAAGCACATTCGCATGAAGCTTTCACCAAACGGCACCGCAGCAAACGGATGGCGACGTGCGCTGACCTACGATGCTGTGGGGTGGCGCCTGGCAGAGGGTGCACAAAAAGAACAACTTCTGCCGGGGGATGTCTTGGACATTGCTTTCACCGTGGGCCAGAACGAGCACCCGGAATGGGGCGGAGTAGAGTTGTCGCTTAAGGACTTCAAAGCAAAAGCCAGGATCGCGGCACAGAGTACTGCGACTTGAACCTGCTATTTCGCGCCCGCGGCTTTCTTGAGCTGGGCGGAAACTTCCTGCGCCAGCGAGTCATTGGTTGCTGCAAAATCCTCCAGCAGGCGTAAGGCGTGCTCAGAACGGCTGCTCGAGAGCGCGTGAAGTGCGGCCCTTCGAACGGTCACATCCAGTTCCTGGTTGCGAAGGATGCGCGCCAGGGCTTCCACCGCTTCATCGTCATCGATGTTCGCCAGTACATGGATCGCCTTTCTCGAAGCAGCCATGTTGCCTGTAGAAACACGCACGAGTTGCTCCAGGCCCTCAATGCTCTTTACATGCCGCAGAAACATCAGCTCGTTGAGAGCCTCGTCAAGAACATTGGGCGCTAACTTGGGAAGCGACGCAGCGAGGACGGGCGCTGCACGTACTGTGCGGCTGTGAATGATGGCTTTGAGCGCAGCCTGTTGCACACGGGCATCGGGATGTTCCAGAGCCGGCACGATGTGATCGGCCAGATCTGGGTCTTTCAGCTCAGATAGCACTCCGCAAATATTTCGCACAACGTACCAGCGCTCGTCCTTCAAATGCCGGTACGCGACTTCGATGCTGCCACGGCCAAGCTGGCCGATCAGGCGTACCAGAGCCAATCGGTTGCGAGCGTCGGTCTCGACCATAAGGTGGTTGAACACGCTCTCGATGCTTGCGGGCGCGGCATACCGAAGTAGCGTGACTGCATTCTTCCCCCAGCCAGCGTCGCGTTGGAGCAGGAACAACT
Source organism: Terriglobales bacterium (assembly GCA_036770325.1). Lineage (GTDB taxonomy): Bacteria > Acidobacteriota > Terriglobia > Terriglobales > Acidobacteriaceae > Gp1-AA145. The sequence goes on along the minus strand of DAIPJJ010000009.1, from coordinate 43,167 downwards.
CGACGATGCGTTCAATGGCGGCAGCCGGCAAGAGTCTGGTCGTACCATTTCCACAGCATTTCTTGTGTTTTTCTGGGTCTCGATTAAACGAGGTCTCAAGAAAATTGCCGATAGCAAGCACATCCATGAAGTTTTCGAAAGAAGCGAGAGACTGTGCGAGGATGGTGAGACCGGTTGCGGCCTGCAAATGGATCAGCTCGGAGATGTCTTCTCGCAGCAGGGTCTTGCCGAGTCGCTCGGCGGTCTTGGCTGCGAAATCGCCGTGCGCGAGCGGAATTGAGCGGATCAGTTCGGGTGCTCGGCTCAGCTCGGTAACTTCAATCTCAAGCTTTCCGTCATCGAGAAATTCAAAGTAATGCGCGGCCAGCGCTGTAGCGCGGTCATTTTCCCGGAGTTTGGTGAGCTCCTTCGCAAGGTCGATCAGTCGCCGGAACTCAAGTGCCGAGTAACGCTTCAGGCTGATGAGCCGCTCGTAGCGTTTCGTGCCGTTAAGGGTGCTCCAATGTAGCTCCTCGCGCATTTTCTCTTGCAAGTGCGGCGGAACGGAAAAGTCGGAGATGAATTTCGCGAGTTTTTGCGCCAGGCGGTCCGCCATATGCGTGGCTTTAAGGCCTCTGGCGAGGACACGGACGACTTCTTCTTCGATGAGAATTTTTTGCGATTGGCCTTCGGCGGCCTTGAGCTTCTTGCCGGCAAGCTGCAAGGCGGTGTCTTCAATGTATTCGGCGGCCAGTTGTTCGGGAGGCAGCGTGCTCAATTCTTCTCGCCGATCAGCAGGGAAGTTGGCCAGGACCTTGTCGACTCCCATGTTGCGCAGAATTCGGGCCAGCGATGTATAGGACTTTTGCGGATCGCCCCGGTCCTCGAGAAGCGACCGCTGCACAGAGGATTCGACCATTTCCATAAATGTGCCGGAACCCGCACCTTGTAAACCCATCGCGTGTCGCCATCCGCCGCCGGGTTCGCCAGATCCGCGCGATCTGGAGCTTCCGGCCGAACTGTCGCCGGGGTGACCGTACCCACCGCCCGATCCACCCCCGGGTTGACCGTAGCCATCACCTGATCCGCCGGTTCCAGCGGGCGCTCCAGCACCTCGGCCACCGCCGTATCCGGCGGATCCAAAGCCCTGTCCCGAACCCGTTCCAATGCCCGTTCCTCCATCGCCAGAGCCCGAGTACCCGCTTGGCGCGCCCTGCCCTGCACTCGGGAGAGGCCCGTCTTGTCCGGCAACTTGAGCTCCTTCGCCAGTTCCGCCGGAAGCTGAATCGCCTGGTACGCCTGAGCCGATGGAGTTCAAATCGTCAGTCGATGCGGTGATGACCGTCTGGCCTTCTCGAACTGGGACAAGGTTCGGCATGGGGATAGGCACGCCGAAACCGGAGCCATCGAACGGCTTGGTGGCAAATTCCGCGAGGACTTCTCCGCGCACATTCGGATCGATACAGCCTGACTCGAGCAGCGCATCAATTGAATCCATAAAGTCGCGCGAAGTCTGCTCCTCCGTCATTTGCTTCGAGAGGATGTAGGCTTCCGAGTCGGTATCGATAATCGTGTCGCCGTCTGCATCTTTTTTCTGATTCTTGGCCGCTGGCAGGATGCGGGCGCCCTCAACCTCGTTTTGATCAAGAAACACCAGGGTTCCGCCGGCATCGTCAATTTCCTTAGTCGAAACCGAGAGCAGGCTGACCACCTTGCGATAGCGTCCAAGCGTCAGTCCGGGCTCGAAGGTGACGGCTGCAATGCCGCGCTTCAGGAACTCGGTTTGTAAATGATCAAGGGAATTGTCGGTGGTTAATAAGTTATTCAGAATGATTTGGTTATCTACAAAACCGAAGGTGAATTGTCCGCATTCTTTAAGCAGACTGTTAAGAAATTCGAAGCTCTGCTGGATCGGACGTTCGACACTCTTGTGACTAATACTAAACATTATGGCGGTTTTGACCGTCATCTGGAGAGCACGGGCAAAACGCAGGCCAAGATTTTTGATTTGCTTGTTATCAGCCACGTAACACTCGGGTAAATGCCCGGCAAGCGGCCTTGAGCCGCTCAATGCGTTTATCAAGTATGGAAGGCGCTAGATAGCAAAGCAACCCGCCGGATTGGGGTGGTTGTGCCTTTGGTAACCGGCTACCGGATTGTCTCCAACTACAAGAAATAAGAGGTTTTCTGGACTGCTGCAGCATGCGCAGCGGCGGCTGCTCCAGTTACTGCCTCGGGTCGCGAAAATAAATCAGCTACTCAGGTTACAAAAATTGCCCCTTCCTGCATTCTCATATTAGGCTGAGGCCTTTTTTTCGCAGGAGGTGCGAATGCGCAGTAAACAGTGGGGGCAGTGGGTAGTCCTGTGTTTTGTTTTGTTCGCGTCGTTAGTGTTGTGCTCCGCAGAGGAGTCATCGTCCGCGGTAGAAGCTTCGGATGCGGCTCGGCTGCCAGTGAAGCGGGTTGTGCTTTACAAGAACGGGGTTGGTTATTTCGAGCACTCGGCACGCGTGCGCGGCAACCAGGAACTGGGCATTGATTTCACGACTGGTCAGTTGAATGACGTGCTCAAATCGCTGACCGTTGTCGATCTCGGGGACGGCCGGATTTCAGATATTCGCTACAACTCCATCGCTCCTCTTGATGAGCGGTTGCGAGCGCTGCGGTTGCCATTTGGGGAGCAAATTTCTCAGATGGAATTCCTGTCAGCTCTGCGTGGCTCGAGGGTTGAAGTGACCGGCAAGGCAGAATCAGCAACAGGGCGGCTGCTGAGTGTTGAGCAGGAAGACAGGAAATCCGACAATGCCGCTGATCCTGGTACGGTCTATCACGTCACCAAATTCTCGGTGATCACGGATTCCGGCGAAATGAAGAATTTTGAGCTTGGCCCCGGTGTTTCCGTTCGGCTGGCCGATCGCGATCTGAACGAGGAAGTGGGGCGCTACTTGAATCTTGTCGGCTCTTCACGCGCACGCGACCTGCGGCGTATGACCGTTTCTGCGACGGGAAACGGCGAGCGCGAAGTTTTCGTCAGCTACATCAGCGAGGTGCCGGTGTGGAAGAGTACGTATCGCATCATCCTTCCTGAAAAGTCGGGAGAGAAACCGCTGCTGCAGGGCTGGGCAATCGTGGACAACACGATCGGCGAGGATTGGAAAGACGTGCAACTGTCGCTGATCGCGGGCGCGCCGCAGTCTTTCATTCAGAACATTTCGCAGCCCCTGTATGCAAGAAGGCCGGAGGTTGCGTTGCCGGAATCGGCAATGCTGACGCCGCAGACGCATGAAGGGACCATGAAGGAGGAAGCGAAGGTTCTAAATGGACCGCTACCGACGGCTGGTCCGGTTTCAGGAGATGCCGCTGGCGGCTTCGTTTTCAAGGCAATGGCGCCGAGCGTATATGGAACGATAACTGACGCATCGGGCGCAGTTGTTCCTAACGCGAGCGTAACATTGCGAAACAACAACGGAACTTCTCAAACAGTGACGACTGATGCGAACGGGCGTTATACGTTTTCAAGAGTGCCGAGGGGCTTGGCCAGAATTACTGTCCAGAGCCCAGGATTTCAAACCACCCGGGTCAACCTGAATGTGCAGCCAAATCAAGGAAACGAGGCTGACGCGCAATTGAATGTTGGGTCGGCCACAGAAACCGTCGAAGTGGAAGCGGAAACTGCCCCCGCCAGCGCGCGTGAATACGACAGGCTTGAGCAATTCGCCAAACTGCAGAACGCGCAAGTCGCTCAGGCCCAGGAACTCGGCGACTATTTCGAATACAACATCAAGCAGGCAATCACGATTGGCAAGAACCAATCGGCGCTGGTGCCAATTCTGCAATCGCGTGTTGACGCCGAAAAAGTCACGCTCTGGACAGCGAACGCGAATCAGCCCGCGCTGCGCGCGCTTTGGGTAAAGAACGCGAGCGGATTTACGCTTGATTCAGGCACATTCAACATCATTGACTCCGGAACCTTCGCAGGTGAGGGCCTGATCGAAACCCTGCACCCGAATGAGCGGCGGCTGCTGTCGTACGCCGCTGACACTGCTGTGCGCGTGACCTCGCAAGCGGAGTCAAGAGACCTGCCGGTGAGTCGAATTCAAATCGTAAAGGGCGTGATGTTCCTTAACCGAGACCGTCACGACAAGGTGAAGTACACAATCCGCAACTCCAACACTGCAGCGCGGCAGGTGGTAATCGAACATCCGGTTCGTGAAGGATGGAAGCTGGTTGAGAGCAACAAGCCAGAAGAGACGTCGGCCTCGCACTATCGCTTTCGGGTGGCGGTTGATCCGGACAAGACAAGCGAATTCACGGTCGAAGAAACTCATCATGAAGTGGACCGATCGATGCTGACCGATATCACTGAGAACCAGATACAGGTCCTCGCGGTGCAGAATGCGATGACCTCCGAGTTACAGGCCGCATTCCGCCGGGTCATCGAACAGAAAAACGTCATCAGCAAACTGCAGTCGGAGTCGGAGGCGCGGCGGAAAGAACTTGACTCAATCAATGCCGACCAGGCGCGCATCCGTGAAAACATGAAAGCACTGAAAGGGAGCATGGAAGAGAAAGCCCTTCTGGCGCGGTACACGCGACAGCTCGATTCGCAAGAAGACCGGTTGAACCTTCTGCATAAGGAGATCGCGGACCTGCAGCAGAAACAAGCTTTCGAGCGGCAAAAGCTGGACGACATGGTGCAGCACATTACGCTGTAAATCATTTGTGAAGCGGGTTTAAAAACAAAAGGCAGAATCTCTCATTTGACGCGAGCGGCCTCGCTCAGTGAGATTAGAGATATGCCACTGCAGATCAGGCCGAAGGAGGAGTGCCGCTGGGACCTGGTGAGCCTGGGCGAAGTCATGCTGCGCTTCGATCCTGGCGACGGGCGGATTGCGACCACGCGAAAATTCGACGTTTACGAAGGCGGCGGTGAGTATAACGTTGCGCGTGGGCTCAAGCGTTGCTTCGGGCTGAATACAGCGATCGTGACGGCCTTTGCAGATGATCCGGTCGGACGCCTGATTCAGGACTTCATCTACCAGGCCGGAGTGGATCAATCCTACGTTCGCTGGATTGAGCATGACGGCGTAGGGCGAAGTGTTCGGAATGGGCTGAATTTCACGGAACGCGGTTACGGAGTGCGGGCCGCCCTGGGATCTTACGACCGAGGGCATACTGCGGTTTCGCAGCTCAAGCCCGGCGACATCGACTGGGAAGAGATCTTCGGCAAGCACGGCGCGCGCTGGTTCCACACCGGAGGAATTTTTTGCGCGCTGTCTTCCTCAACGCCTGAAGTTGCGCTTGAGGCAATGAAGGCCGCCCGCAAGCATGGCACAATCGTTTCCTACGACCTGAATTACCGGCCTTCACTCTGGAAATCTCTCGGCGGAAAAAAGAAGGCTCAAGAGGTCAATCGACTGATTGCCCCTTACGTGAACGTCATGATCGGGAATGAAGAAGATTTCTCGGCCGCGCTTGGATACGAAGTGCAAGGCGTCGATGAGAGCTTTACGAAACTCGATCCGGAACATTTCAAGCGGATGATTAAGCAGGTGCTAAGCGACTATCACTTTGACGTGGTGGCAACCACCCTGCGCAAGGCAAAGACCGCGACCAGGAACGACTGGGGTGCAGTGTGCTACGCGCATAATCAGTTTTACGAGGCGAAGCAGCGCGAAGACCTGGAGATTTTTGATCGTGTAGGAGGAGGAGACTCGTTTGCTTCAGGGCTGATTTACGGTTTCCTGGCTGGCGAAGGTCCGCAGTGGGCAGTCGAGTGCGGAGCGGCGCACGGCGCGCTGGCGATGACCACGCCAGGTGACACCAGCATGGCGACGCTGAAAGAAGTATTGCAGGTCATGAAAGGCGGAGCGGCGCGGATCGCACGCTAAGTTTAGTTATGGACAAGAACTCGGTTCGCAAGCGCATTATCGAAATTGGAATCGTGCCGGTGGTGCGCGCTTCTTCAAAGCGCGATGCGCTACTGGCAGCGGAGGCGGTCGCTGAGGGCGGCATTGCGGTCGTCGAGATTACCATGACGGTGCCCGGCGCGGTGGATGTGATCCGCGAGCTTGCGAAATCGAATTCTGCGGGAGTACTGATCGGCGCTGGAACCGTGCTCGATGCTGAAGCGGCGAAAAAATGTCGGGACGCTGGGGCGGAATTTCTCGTCAGCCCGGCGCTCAATGTCGAGACCATCGAGTTCGCAACGAAAGAAGGAATGCTTATGATGGCCGGGGCGCTTACGCCGACCGAAATCGTTAAAGCATGGAAAGCAGGCTCCGATTTTGTGAAAGTCTTTCCCTGCGGCCAGGTCGGCGGAGCAAAATATATCAAAGCGCTTAAAGGTCCACTCCCGCAGATTCCGCTGGTTCCCACCGGCGGCGTCAACCTGAATACTGCCGCCGAATTCCTCGAGGCCGGAGCAGAAGCATTAGGTGTGGGAAGCGAATTGGTGCAATCTGATGCGTTGAAGGCAGGGAAGCGTGACGTGATCGTTGAGAATGCGCGGAAGTTTGTTGAGATCGTGAGAGCAACTCGCGAGCGGCTGGCGCCAGCACGCCACATCTGAGTGCCCGGTTCATTTGTGCGGACTCTCCCAAGGTTTCGCGCTGTTGCGAGAGGCACAGAAAATTCCGTAAAAATCGTAAGAAAAGCGGATGGTGCAGAAACTCTCCTACATGAGCTGTGTTTCAGCTACTTACATGGAAGGAGACCAAATGGCATCTGCACACCAGGTCCTGATCGACGCGCGGCGCACTAGCACTCCCTATTGTTCTGATCCTACTTGCGCGTATTGCGAAGATCTTCGCGATGCCGAGGAACGTTTGTCGCTGCAGGCGCAGAGCGAACAGCAGTCGCAGGGTGGGTTGACGAAGTAGCATCCGTGCGTCTGACAACGAGTGACAGGCGCTCAACTACGGCTGATTGTGAGAAGAAAGATCAACCCAGGTAAGCGTTGATTTCAGCGGAATCCGGTAAGCTTGCCGCTCTACCGAGAGCTGCGTGAGGGGCTGGATCTTTCCGATACCTGGAATGTTTGCAGGCTGCTCTATTCTAAGCTGTGCCTCAGGAGTGAACTGAGTGCTCGCGTCAAAGCCGAGCCGCAGCCTGTTATTTTTCGCATCGATGTCTATCGAATCAAAGCTTCCCGCGTCGAGGGTGAGCCAAAGTCCATAGGGAGCCAGATAGATTCGCGAACGGGCCGAGTCGAGCGGAGTGACTTTCACGATGTCGCCAGCTTGCGAAACATTTCCGCCGAAAGCCAGCCATCCGAATTCAGGATGCTTCACCACGTAAGTTGCGGTGTTCCAGGCGTGTCCGAAGAAATTGGGACCATAGTCGCCGGACAGCGGATCGGGCTTGAGCATGTCAGGAAAAGAATGAAATGCTGCTGAAGCGAAGCCTTCCTGGTCAATGTCGGTAAGCGCTCCCATTGTCCCGCCGTAGCCGACACGCAACAAATAAAAATCATCAGGATGCTCGCGATACTCGGCCAGAAGCGGGATAGCGTTCAGCGCGGATCCATAGTGATGAAGCTGGCGCTCCAGTCGCCGGTCCTTGGCGGCGAAAATAAAATCCCAGTAGCGGCGTGCGCTGCCGTTGTATCCCCAATGAGGGATCGCAGGATCGTAGCCGAGGATCGCGTTAAGAGTCACATCGGCTTTGTCCTGATAGCCGAAATATTTCGTCCAGGCATAGACCTCTTCCTGACCGGTCGAGTCCCAGGGCATCTCGCTGCCGAATGGGTAAGCTTCGTTCTTCCAGCGATCCGTGCGCGATCGCATTTTGGCTTCGAGATCATCGGCCTGAGACTTCATTCCTTCGAGTTTCAAGTCAGCCAAAATTTGCAAGAAGATATCGCCTTCCATCTGGCCGAACACCGCGAGATCGTGGGCGTAGTTGGTCATTGCGACCGAAGTTTGGTATGCCTGATTGAGATACCAATCCCACGGGTGATTCGTCACCAGGCCGGGGTTGTTGCGCGCGAGGTGATACAAGACCCAATATGCCGCCGCCACGTGAGGATAGTCGTAAGAGCGGTCAACCTGCTCGGAAGCTTTCTTGTTCCAGCTTGTCCACGTGCTCCAGTCAAAATCGCTGCGATAGAAGCCTTTTGGCATTTCGTCCGGCTGATAGTAAAAGAGGCTTTTGCGCACGCCATACTTGTGCGGGCCATCTTTGTATTGCAGCTCGCCCCACAGCACGCCATCGACGAATTGCTCGAGCTTCGCAATTTCCTCGCGCTTAGGCTGGACCAATTGCTTCATGATTGCCGAAAGCCATGCGCCGCCTCCGCCCTCATCACCGAGGCCGGCGATCCAGGCACGGCTGTCCTGCATGACGATCTGGTTCTCTTCTCGGTCGTAAGTCATTACTGAAGGACCGCGGTGAAAGGGATCATTCGGATCGACGTACCACTGCTTCGTGGTCAGGAAGTGACCCATGTCGGCAACGACCTGGGACGCAGGTTTGGTCACGAAATATTGAATGGTTTGTACGAGGCCGCCGTCGTATGTGATGGTCAATCGCGAGCGTCCCCAGCGCTTGCCTTTGACCTCGTAGGCTGCCCATCCGTTTCTAGACTCGGCTTTGCTGATGGAAAGCGCGCCATCTGGTTCGACGCGAAGCGTCCTGACCGGCCTTGAATATTTCAGGAAAAGACGGCCGTCGATGTTTGCAGGCAAGACGTAGCCGGGAATTCCGACCGCCACTGGGCGCCGATTCTCGGCGAGAGTTTGTTCGATGTGATGAATTGAATCGGAGAGAAGAAATTTGACTCCATACGTTTTCGATTCACCAGGTTTCAGAGTGATCGAGGTGGCAGGATTCCATTCGTTCACGTCCTTCCATTCGCTTTCCGCGTAAGCTTTGCTGTGCACCATCCACTCGTAGAAGCCTTCGAAGGTTATGCCGCGCGGAGTGGGATCAGTAAAAACGGGCTTAGCTCCCCAGCTTCCCGGGTGGTCGAGAATGGGATTGTAGGCCTCGAAGGGAGTATTGCCATCCGGCACAACGAGCAACGCTGGGCCTTTTCCGCTGAGCCTGGTTACCTGCAAATACCCAGCGTCTTCTCCGATGTATGGATCATAGAACGAACATTTCGCGTGCGCTTCTTCAAGCGAGCGATTGTTCAGCACATTGTTAAAGATCATGGGAATGCCGAGCGCGCCGATCTCGACGGGTTGCTGTGATTTGTTTTTCAGCGTAAACCGCAAAGCAAGTTTTCCGTTCTCGGCGGCCCACGTTCGAATTATTTCAAGCGGTATGTCAGAGGACAAAGTCGGTGCGAGGTCGGCAGAGGCCACGGTGTGTCCGGAAATTGGCAGAATTTTGACGGGGGCTCGATGCGTTGCAGTTGAGTAGTTTTGCCAATCGCCGGAGTTCCCAGAGCGGAGCCGCACAGTAATGTCGCCGAGATGAAAGTATCCATCTTGCGACCGCGCGATCAGAAGGTCCCCGGGAGTGAAGTCGAAATCTGGAGCAGTCCTCGGCTTCAACGCAGCCACGGTCTGCGAGGACTTGACCAAAGCCAGCGTGAACTGGGGCGTACTTAGGGTGGTTACGCCGGCGTTCAACATCGGCCCGGGTGTTGCCAGAACTTTCGGCATGTTTTCTTGAGCGCAGAGTGACATCGCACATACGGCGCTGAAAACCGCAAACGTCAGACTGGTTGCTCGAATGGATCGCATGCCCATTTTTTCCTTACGGAGAATTGCGACTACGCGCTCTTGAGCGGCTTAACCGGCTTTTGTGTCAACGCTTGCGCTACAGATGTGAAGTCGCTTTCCGAAAACCCGTCGGCAATGGCCTGTTTGAATACCGACAAAGCGGCCTGCGCAGTCTGCAAGTTGACGTGGCGCTGGCGGCCCTCCTCGATGGCATAAGTCACGTCTTTGGCCATCAGGCGCAGAAGAAAATGCGGCGTGAAATCTCCGGACGCCACGCGCTCAGCAACTCGCTTCGTGATCGGACTTCCGGGCGCGCCTGCATTCAGCACAGCAACGGCATTCGCAGTGTCGAGACCACCGGCATCGATCAGGGCCAGCGCCTCCGAAAATGACACCGCCTGCACCGCCGCTATGAAATTGTTGACTAACTTCATAAGAGCGCCGCTTCCGGCCGGGCCGAGATGGATGGCCTCGCGTCCGAGGATCGAAAACACCGGCCTCACACGATCTAAAGTCTTCGCGGAGCCTCCAACCAGGAAAAGCAGTTGGCCTGACTCGGCGTGTGGCTTTGTGCCGGTGACAGGGGCATCGAGAAATTCGCAGGCGCGTTTTTCAGCCGCGGCGGCAAGCTCTCGAACCCAGTTGACGGACAGAGTGCTGGATTCGATGAGCACCGAACCGGGCTTGGCCCCGGCGACTGCCCCGTTCTCGCCGAGCCACACGTCGCGAGATGCGGCATCATCAGCAACCATGCTGATTACAACTTCGGCGCGGGATGCAGCTTCGCGCGGCGAGCCTGCGAATATTGCTCCGCGTTCTACGAAGGCCTGGGCACGTTCGCGGCTGCGGTTGTGGACGGACAATGGAAAACCGGCCGAGAGCAGGCGGGCCGCCATTCCAGCGCCCATGGTTCCTAATCCGAGAATTGCAACAGAAGGTTTAGACATAGCTGTACTCATTTCATCGAACTTACAGGAAATAGTTCGGTTGCGTTGCGGAGGATGTGGACGGGATTGCGCAGCGCGCGCCCGAACCCATCCCATCTCACTTGCATGACGTCTTTGTCGACGAGGCGAATGCCGTCGCCGAAACTCAGCGAGTCGGCGCCAAAAAAATGCACGTGAATGTCGCCGGGGCGGCGGTGAGCTTCAAACTTGAAGTGATGATACTCAATGTTTTGCAGGCTGTGGCACATCTCCGCTTCGCCAGTGCGAATTTGCTTTGACCACAGGATGCGTCCAGCGCGTTCAATTGCGACTTCTCCAGCGACCGAGTTGAATTCAAGATTAACGACAAGCTCAGGCCCGATAGAGCAGGTGCGAAGCTTCGAGCCGGCGAGGTTCAGGTAATTTTGTTTTTCGAAGCAGTGATCAGAGAATTCGTTGCCAGTGGCCATGCCAAGGCGATGCTGGCGGCCATGCCGATCATTTATATATATTCCAGCGACTTCGGCCTCTTCGCCGCCATCTTCGGCGTAGTCCGGAACTTCAAGCGGTTCATCATGAGCGCGCAGCATCGCGCCGGTGCCTTTATAGAACCACTCGGGTGCCGCGCCAATTTCTCTTGGGGATGGCTTGCCTGCGGCGAGACCCAGGCGAAACATTTTCATGCTGTCAGTGAGCGATTCAAGTTCCTCTGCGGTGGGCACGACCTGATGCATAGCCTGGCGGTCGCGAGCGCTGCCGAGATGTGTGAGTCCGGTTCCTGAAACCAGGCAGCGGGCGGGTTCGGCTGGATGATCGATCGCAGGAAGGATGCCCCAATCTGAGTGACCGGCGTAAATCGAGGCGTAATCGAGTACTTCGTCCGTCTCGCGTTCCCGCACAGCCGCTGACAAATTCATCTCTTCAGCGATCGTTGCATTCGCCAGTTCGTAGATCGACGAAACATTTGCAAGCAGGCGCAGCTTGGGTTCTTCTACGATCGCGACCCGGCGCGTATCGCCATTCTTGAGTTGCATCAGGCGCAGGCTCATTCGATCACTTCGAAATTCTGTTTTAGGGCATCTTCGTCGATGGTGAGGCCGAGACCGGGAACGTTCTCATCGAGATCGACAAATCCATCTTTGGCCTTCGGCTCACCTTTGAAGATGTACCAGAACAATTCATTTCCGACTTCGATATCGACGACAGGGAAGTACTCAGCCATAGGCGAATTCAGGCTGGCCATGACAACGTGATAGTTGTGCATTTGTCCTGCGTGCGGAATGACGGGGATCGAGTGTGCTTCGGCGAGAGCCGCGATCTTACGCGCTTGCGAGATTCCGCCGACACGGTTAGTGTCGAACTGAATGTAGTCAACCGCGTGAGCTTCGAGAAGCTCGCGAAAACCGTAGAGCGTGAACTCGTGCTCGCCGCCCGCAATCGGCGTGGTTCCATACGCCTTTAGCTCGCGATAACCGTGAATGTCGTCGGGAATGACTGGCTCTTCCAGCCACCGGAGATTGAACGGCTCAAGTAGCGGCAGCATGCGCTTGGCGTAGTCGAGGGTCCAGCCCATGTAGGCGTCGGCCATGACATCGATTTCATCGCCGATGGTTTCACGGACCGTGCGTACCAGTTTTACGTTGCTCTGCATTCCCGCCGCGCCGTCAGTTGGTCCCCAACCGAAGCGTAGTTTCATTGCTTTATAGCCTTCTTTTTTGTAGCGCGCGGCTTCGGCTACGATTTCGGCCTTTGGCGAGCTGTAGAGACGGCTGGCGTAAACCGGAATTCGCGGCTTCGTACGTCCTCCGAGCAAGCGATAGACCGGTTGTTTGACGGATTTGCCCAAGATGTCCCAGAGGGCGATGTCGACTGCGCTAATCGCAACCATGGCAATGCCTTTGCGTCCGAAGGCCATTGTCTTGCGATACATGTGTTGCCAGAGAAATTCGATCTCCCAGGGGTCGGCACCGAGGAGGATCGGTTTCAAGTGAAGGTCGATCGTCTGTCTTGTGACTTGCGGCGCGAGCGCGGCGTTGCCGATGCCGACATGCCCTTGATCGGTGAACACCTCGACGATGAGCCAGTCGTGAAACGTGAAAGTACTCATCGAAGAGGCTGACGAGCGTTGCGGGTATGAGTCGAGAGCGAGCAAGTCCATTGGATTGGTGCAGAAGTGACCGGGTAGAGGAACAGTCTTGCCCTTCCAACGCACCACTCGCGTGCGAATGTCGGTGATCTTCAAATTGCCGCCTCGTAGCGAAACTTCGATTCCAGCGTCAAAGGTGCGACGATGGGAACAGTTACCAGAATTATGAGAAATGCGACGACGTGGAACGATCCGGCCATTGCGAACACAGGGGCATAGCCGGAGCCGTGGTCGAGAAGATATCCGACGAGTTGGCCGAATGCTATTCCGCCCATTGCGCCACCGAAACCAACCAGCCCGGCAACCGCCCCGACCGCATTTTGGGGGAACAAATCTGTTGGCAGCACCATCACCAGCGTCGACCAGGACTGCTGCCCGAAATATGCCAGGCTAAAAAGCGCTAATGCCCACGACACTTGAGCATACGGAACTAACAGGATAGACGGCATCACCGCTGCACTAAGGCCGAGCGCGATCTTTCTCGCTTTCCCCGGAGAGAATTGACGGCGTATGAGATAACTTGAAAAGCCTCCGCCGAGAATACAGCCAACGCCGGCAGCTGCGTAAGGAATCCAGGCGAGCTGGCCGACGGCTTTTATGTCGAAGCCGCGTGCGTCGTAAAGATATTTTGGCAGCCAGAAAAGATAAAAATACCAGGCAGCATCACTGAGAAACTTTGCGAACGTCAGACCCCAAGTTTCACGAACGCGCAGCAAGCGAATCCACGGAATGTTTGACGCGGGGGATGGCTCAACAAGATTTCGCATCTGTTCACGTTCGTCGTTGGTCAAGCGCGGATGCTCGGCGGGTTGAAAATACCAGAACCTCCAACAGACAACCCACAGCAACCCCAGCACGCCGGTGAGCACGAAAATCCAACGCCAGTTCGCAAATAACGAAATTCCGGCAATGAGCGGAGGCGCCGCGACTGCGCCGATTGCGGTACCTGCATTAATGATTCCCATAGCGGTGGCGCGTTCTTTTGTCGGAAACCATTCGGCAACGGCGCGCGTTGCCGCAGGGAAGCCTCCGCCTTCGCCCATGCCCAACAGAAAGCGGCTTGCCGCGAGCATGGCAAATCCGGCTGCGAATGCGTGGCTGAGGCATGCCAGCGACCAGAAGACCATGATGACCGTGAAGCCGCGACGCGTGCCAAGAGCATCACTTAACTTGCCGCCTCCGGCGTACATGAAGGCGTATGCGAGCAGGAACGCCGATTGCAAGTATGAGAACTGCAGGTTTGACAAGGGAATGTCGCGCGAGATAGCGTGGACGGCCACCGGCAAGGTTTGCCTATCCAGATAGCTGAGCGCAATTGCAGCGCTTACCAGAAACGCGATTCGCCATCGCACTCGTAGTTTTCCTTGTCAGAATATCTTGTTAGAAACGGCGTTCGGCAGTTGTCTCAAGTGCGAACATAGGGCGTCCAAACCTGCATCGCGCTCGGCTTGCGGTTAGCCCAGGCGTAATAAGGAATGAAACTCAGCGTTGATGGGCGCGTTTTCGGCGGTGCGGCATTGGTCGGCATGTAAAGCGGCAATTCTGCCGAAGCCGTCTCATAGACGCGGCCTTCATGCTGCAGCACCTCGACTCCGCCGAGCAAGTCTGGCTTGAATTCCCCTTGAAATTCTTTGCTCACCCGCTCACTCGCGCCAATTGCGAGATCTGATAGCGCCACGTTCTGCGGCTGATCGAGTTCCTCCATGCAGAAGATGATCGGGCCGCGCCGCACGGCAACTTTCCCACGATCTTCGGCAACGCGCGGATTCGAGGCCACGATTTCCGCATGCATCGGGAACTCAAGCGTGACAACGTCGCCCGGCTTCCACGTGCGCTTGATCTGGAGATATTCTCCTGCTTTGACGCCGGATTCAGGTCTCCCATTCACTGCTACGGAAGCTCCAGTCGTCCATCCGGGGACGCGCGCGAAAAGCGTGAACTCTTTCGGCTCCGCGGGACTCACATTTAATTTGACCGTGCCTTCCCACGGATAGTTTGTCTTCTGTTGCACCTTAATCGCGCTGCCATCTTCCAATTTCCAATCCAGGTTGGAATTGTCATACAAATGCACGTACAGACCTTCCTTGCTGGTGCTGTAGAAATAACTTGGCAGGGAAGAGAACGTGCGCTCAAGATTCGGCGGGCAACAGGTTACGTCGTACCAGGGATTGCGAATATTCGGACTGCCACGGAATCCGTCGAATGCAGCCGGATCGAAAGCCAGCGGATTGCGATAGCAGTACGTCGTTCCATCGAGCGACATACCAGAGTTGATTCCGTTGTAAAGCGCGCGCTCAATGACGTCGGCGAATTTGGCCTCACCACTTGCGGCCAACATGCGCCAGTTCCACATCATGTTGCCAATCGCAGCGCAGCTCTCGCCATAAGCCTGCTGGTTGGGCAATTCGTAGGGAGCCCCGAAGGATTCTCCCGCCGATCGCGCACCGACTCCACCGGTGATGTACATCTGCCGGCGAGTGAGGTCTTCCCACAGAACGTCCAGCGTTTTCCAGTAGTCTTGATTACCGCTCTCGAGGTAATAGTCCGTGGCGCCGCAGCACGCGTACATCGCGCGGACGGCGTGTCCTTCGAGCTTGGTGCGTTGAGTGAAGGGAATTCCGCAGTACATGTAGACGATGCGTTCGGGTTCGATCTTCCAGCGGTCGTCGCCATGCAGAATGTATGCCGCAAGTTCAACGTATTGCTTTTTACCAGTCGTGCGGTAAAGCTCGATGAGCGCCATCTCAATCTCAGGATGGCCCGAGATGATCGGTGTCTGCTTTGGTCCTGGCCCGTAGTTCGGCAGCACGAAGTTGTCGACCATGCGCATGCCCGCATCCATCAGGGTCGCGTCCCCTGTCGCTCGGTAGTAAGCGATCGCCCCCTGGATCATGTGACCCAGGCAATACATCTCGTGCCCGACTTCCTGATCATGCTGCGACATTCGCAAAGAAACGCGGTCGTTCTGGTAATACGTGTTCAGGTATCCGTTCGGCTCCTGCACGGCCACTACTTCGCGGATCATTGAATCCGTCCTGCGGCGCAGCTCGGGAAGGGAATCCGACTGCAGGGCCCAGCCGACTGCGTCGATCCACTTGTAAATATCGGAGTCCGAGAAGTACGGGCCTTTCTGCGGTTCGGAGCTTTTGCCGACCAGGCGGCGGAAGTTGTCCATGCGGCCGTGCTCTTCGAGTTCTTCGCGCATGGTTGGAATGCTGCGCTCGACGTTCGTGGCACGTCGCTTCGACCAGAAGCCGTCTTCAATCGTGACCGCGCGCACCGGAATGCTGTGCAGTTTTGCGTATGGCGAGCCTGCAGTGTTGATTACTCCCTGGTCCTGCCAGGCCAAAATCGCAGCGCGCGAGGAACTCACGTCGAAGTGCGCAGGAAAATTCGCACGCGCGAGCGAAAACGCCGGAGCAGGAACAATAGTCGCAGCCGTAGAAACTGCCGCAGCAGAAAGAAACTGACGCCGTGAAACTTGTTTTGAAGAAGCCATGGATCACCTATTGGAAAATAGCGCGTGGGCCGAGCCGGATTCGGCCGCAACGCCAACTAGAAGGATACTCGAACCCCCAACTGAATTTGCCTTCCGCTAAGGGCCGAGTGGACCGTGCCAAAACCAGCATCGGCTAAATTGTTGTCTACTCCGCCTAGATTTGCACGATTCAGTACGTTCAAGAAGTCGAAGCGGAATTGCAAGTTCCCTTGCTCACCAATCCATGGCAGGTGATTGTTTTTTAATACGCTGGCATCGACCTGGACATAGCCCGGATTGCGGTAAATGTTGCGTGGCAAATTCCCCTCTTGTACTGAGGTCGGAACTGGAAAATCGGTAACCGTAAAAATGCCGCTCTTGAATTGATCCCGGCTGTGAGAGCCCGTGAAGTTTGCCGAAGGTTTATTGGGAATGTCGTAGAACAGACCATCGACGTTGTAGTCACAGGTGCTGGCGTTAGCGCACACCACCCAAAACGGAGTGCCGCTCTGGATTGCCATGATGCTGGTTACTTCCCAGCCGGATGTGACGACTCTGCCGATGCCGCTTCTCAGGCCAGGAATTGTGTAGACCCCGGAGAGGCTGAAGCGATTGCGAACATCGTAATTCGCGTCTGCGTAGTAGCTCGAGTAGAAGCCGAGATCGGGAATGTTCTGGCCCGCCACTCCACCCGCCTGCGGATTGTCCTGATCGAATCGCGTTCCTGCTTCTATATTACTTTTCGTGTGGGAAAGCGTGTACGAAGTTTGGAAGCTCAAGTTTGCGCTCGGGCGTCCGCGCAATGTGAAGAGCAGGGCGTTATACGTGCTGTAATTGGAATTGCGGACGAGATCGATAGAGCCGAAGCTGGTATTCAAAGGCGTGCCGCCGCAGCCGTCGCAACGGTTCACATTCGTGCCCGTCAACTGGTCGTACCCTTTCGAACCCGAGTAACTGGCTCCGGCGACCAATCTCCAGGGCAGTTGATGCTCGATGCCGGCTACGTAGTTCACCGCGTACGGCGCCTTCAGATTTCGGTCCAGGGCTGTTACGCCCGGACGCAAGGTTGGGTTACCGCCCTTGGAATCAAATGTCACCGTGCCAATCGTCGGCAGCGGGAAATTGAACGGATAGGTGCCAGACGGAGCCAGCGCAAAAATCGGTGTCACCGCCGGATTGCAACCTCCGGGAGTCGATCCGGAGAAACATTCGGAGAGCACTCCAGGTGGATTGTTCCGCGTCTGATCAACACTCTGACCAAGCACGACCCAATCGTGATACACACCAACTCCACCGCGCACACTCCATTTGCCGGTTCTGCTCGGATCCCATGCAAATCCGATGCGAGGGCTCCACAAATTTGTCTGCGAATGCGCAAACACGGATGGAACCTGCCTGACGCTGGCGTTCGTGACCTGATCTGCCAATGCGCTGCCTGAGCCAAGGATCAAGCTGCTGAACTGGAAGCCGCTGTTGCCCCAGGGGCTGTGATTGGTGAAATCGTCCCACCGGAGCGACAAAGTCAACGAGAGGTTGGGTTTCACCTTCCAGTCGTCCTGAGCAAAGAAGCCAAACGGAGTACTCTGTCCGCCGAAGATTACGCTTCCGGCTTGACCTGTGAGTGGATTGTAGGCGCCGACAGTTTCTTGTACAGGATTGTCTTGTACGAGATCGAGGTAACTATTGAAGCGGAAGTTCGGCCGAACGTTCACCGGGGTGAAGTCTCCGTGCTCAATGCCGTGACCGCCGTTGAATCCGAACTTCAAGCTGTGCGCGCCGTGGATCATGTTCAGGACAGACCGCCAGTTGTACATCGGACCTCGGAACGCTCCAGGTCCCCAGCCTCCGCCGATGTTGAAGCCCTCAGTACCGTCGTTGGTGAAGATTTCTGGAACTTTCAGGTTTGCATCCTGTCCATTGGCACCACCAACGCTGGCAAACGCGAAACTGGATTCCCAGAGGAGTTTGGGACTGAATGTCCGTGTGTAGTCGGCCTGGCCGTAGCGATTGCGCATGATGTTGATCGCTTGCAATCCCGCGCGTTGTGACGGCTGCTGAAAGTCGAACGAATCGTTGTAGTAGCTCAAGTACAGACGATCCTTCGGGGTGAAATATTGATCCACCCGGAAGTTGTACTGTAGGGCGTTGTAAAACGGGCTCACCGAAAAGTTCCCATTGTCGAGAGCGGTAAGCGCACACGGAATACCGGTCGCCGAACCAGGACCGCAGTTCGCTGCACCGAATGCCTCTAATGCAGTCTTGGTTTGTCCGTTCGGCACAAGGTGACTACCGGGATAAAGCCCGAAAATCTGGGTCCCCGTGGAGTTGGGGAAATTCTGGCTTGCCCATTGCACGAACGCCGGGTCCTCGAAGAAGACCGTTCCAGAGAATGGCGGCTGTTTCGACCACAACTTTTCGAAGTCGGCAAAGAAGAAGGTCTTGTCTTTCACGACCGGGCCGCCCAGCGCTCCGACCAAATCCTTGCGTTGGAACTTCGGTATGTCTGTGGGTCCAAAATCAGAGTGCGCCTGCAAATCCTGATTGGTGAAAAACATGCTGCCGGTCCCGTGGAATCGATTGGTACCGGATTTCGTCGTAACCTGGATGAGAATTGAACTGCCGAGGCTGTTTTCCGCGTCCCAGGAATTCGCTTGCAGCGAAGCTTCCTGAACGGCGTCCGGAACCGGCGCAAGAATGATATTGCCGTTCTGAATCGGGCTGGTGACGTTCATCCCATCAACCATCACGATGTTGCCGGTGTAGCTGCGGCCATTTGCGCTGAGTTGGGGTGTCTGCGTTCCGAAATTGTCAGCCCCGCCGCCGGGGGATTCCCCCGCGCCGCGCGTGCCGGTCCCCACGACTCCTGGCGTAACGGCGAGAACATCCCAAAGATTGCGATTTGCCGAGGGCAGGTCTCGCACAGTTTGCGCAGAGAGAGTTGCTTCGATTCGCGTTTCATCCACGTCGAGCGCGGCCGCTTCTGTGCTGACGGTCACTTCAGTTCCTGAGGTGGCGATTGCGAGATGAAGATCGATTCCTTCGGTTTGACCAGTACTGAGCGTAAAACGCACCTCGGTCCGCTTGAAGCCGGAGGTCTCGGTGTAGGCGACATAATTCCCGGGAGGCAAACTGCTGAAGCGGTAATTGCCACTTTCGCTCGTCTTAGTAGTGTTTTGAACTCCGGTATCCGCGTTCTGAACGGTGACCGACGCGCCTGCAACCGCCGCGCCGCTGGGATCGAGGACGAAGCCTTGAACATTGCTGCTGTATTGAGCTTGAGCACAAGTGGTGATCAGGAGTGTTGAGGCAAGAACAGCAGAAGAGAAAAACCCGGCCCATGGAATTCTCATAAACTCCTCCAGAGCGGACTGTAACGCCCACGAACGAACGGAGCCTGGAACCAGCAATTCTGAGCAAACGTTTACTTTTTGGTGGATACAATATCCCGTTGTTTTGGCTGCTGTCAAGCAAAATTGTTCTTGCCTGTGACATTTAACAATTTCGCTTGGTGTGCCTTAGCTGTGGGAAAACTTCTCGTGGGAAGTGATTCCAGATCCTTCCTTAACCGTAATGAGTTGGTTCACGCTGATGTTTTTTAATTTTTGTGAAAGACCGCTCGGCCAGAAAATGTCAATGTCGACTACCGTTGCCGTACCCAAACCGAAGTGCAGCCGCGGATCATTCGCGGAGTAGAAGCTCGATTGGCTCATCACAGCCTGCGCTTGCTTCCTGGTTCCGTAGTGAACCACGACTCTGGCGCCGATCGCGCTGCGGTTCGACTTCGTACCGGCAAGTTTCACCTTCAGCCAGTTGTGATTTTTCTTGATGTCGTTCCGAAGCAGCGACGGTGGCTCGTTCAGATTGATGACGAGAATGTCGATATCGCCATCATTGTCGAAATCGCCGAACGCGCAACCCCGGCTGCAATGTGCGGCTGCGACGCCCGGCCCAGCTTCGTCAACCAATTCTTCGAACGTCGCATTTCCCAGATTGCGGAAGACGACGCGCGGATTATTCTTGGCGTACTGTGGAAGCGTTTTCTCGATTTGCGGATAGACGTTGCCGGCGGTCATGAAGAGGTCGGGATAGCCATCATTGTCAAGATCGACCATGCCAGCGCCCCAGCAGATGAAACGCGTCTCGACTCCGATCTTGGCTCGGCGTGTAACGTCTTCGAAGTTGCCGGTGCCGTCGTTGTGGTAAAGGCCGTTCGTATCTTCGGAGAAGTGCGTCTTGAAAATATCCAGGTGCCCATCGAGATCGTAGTCACCGACTCCAATTCCCATTCCCGCCTGCTCCATTCCATCATCACTCAGCGCAACACCCCGCAACACGCCTTCTTCGGTGAATGTTCCCTTACCGGTGTTCATGAGCATCAGGCTTGGCGTTGAATCGCAGGCCACGTAAATATCCGGCCAGCCGTCTTCGTTGAAGTCGGCGGCCACGGCGGTCATGCCGTAGCTCTCCCGCAACTCAGAGATGCCGGATTGTTTGCTCACGTCTGTGAACGTGCCGTCACCATTGTTTCGATATAGCGAGTGGTATCCCGTGGGCAGGCCACGAGGACCGCACTCGACCGGGACTCCTTTCCAGGTGCAATTGCTGTTGGCGCCGGGTTTCGGCACGTGCGTGAAATCAAATTGAAGGTAGTTGGAGACGAAAAGATCAAGATGACCGTCGCGGTTGTAGTCGATGAATGTGCACCCAGCACCCCACCTGGGAACGTCTCCAAGTAGCCCCGCTTCTTTGGTCACGTCGGTGAAGGTTCCGTCACCGTTGTTACGGTAGAGTTTGTTCTGCCCAAAGTAGGTAATGAACAAATCTTCCAAGCCGTCATTGTTGTAATCACCGACGCACACGCCACAGGCCCATCCGGTTGAGCGAAGCCCAGCCTTTTCGGTGACGTCAGTAAAGGTACCGTCACGATTATTCTTGTACAGGCGATTTGTGGCTTCTGGCGGGTCGCCTCCAATTCGCGTGCCGCAGAGCAAGAAAATGTCCATCCATCCATCGTTGTCGTAATCAATAAATGCGCAGCCGCAGCCCGTGGCCTCGAGGATGTAATCTTTTGAATCGGGATTGCCGTAAATAGTGGGCGCAGTCAACCCTGCTTCTTTCGCGATGTCGATAAAATGCGCGTCGAACGGACGCCCTGACGGAGCAGGTTTGGCCTGAGGCTTGACCGCGCGGGACGCCACACCCTGAGCAAACAGTTGCTTTGGCGAAAGTGAAGCTGCTGCGGAAAGGCTGAGAAACAGGCGACGGGAGATCCTCATGATGAACGGCTGTGGTCCGCGGCGATCGTTTGCGGAAACGTTTACTGGACGTTATTCTATCCGACGTTTTTAGAACGTGTAAGTGAGGAAGCAAAATGGAAACTCGGCGCTTGGGAAATAGCGAAATGCAGATTTCGGTCCTGGGCATTGGCGCCTGGGCAATCGGCGGCGGTGGCTGGGTCGGGAGCATGGGGCCGCAGAATGAAGGCGACTCTATCCCTGCAATCCACGCGGCGCTTGATCGTGGAATGAATTGGATTGACACCGCCGCGTTGTACGGACTTGGCCACTCAGAAGAGGTCGTCTCGCAAGCAATCATGGGACGCAACCCACGTCCGTATGTGTTCACCAAGTGCGAGCGCGTTTGGGACAGCAAAGGAAATGTTGGCGCATCGCTGAAGGCTGATTCGATTCGGCGCGAATGCGAAGCAAGCCTACGCCGGCTCAAGTTGGACGTAATTGATCTTTATCAGATCCATTGGCCTGAGCCCGAAGAAGACATCGAAGAAGGCTGGACGGAGATGGCCCGGTTGAAAGAAGAAGGCAAAGTCCGCTATATCGGCGTCTCAAACTTCAGTGTCGCGCAGATGAAGCGAGCGCAGGCGATTGCGCCAATCACGTCACTGCAACCGCCGTACTCACTCGTGACACGGCAAATCGAGAAGGAAATCCTGCCTTATGCGAAAACCAACAACATCGGCGTGATCGTCTATTCGCCAATGTCTGCGGGATTGCTGACTGGATCAATGACCCGTGAACGGGTCGCAAATTTTGCTTCCGAAGATTGGCGAAGGAGGTTGCCGAACTTCCAGGAGCCGCTGCTCTCGCGGAATCTGCAACTGGTCGAAGAGCTGCGGACAATTGGAAAGCGGCATGGCCGCTCTCCCGGCGAAGTGGCAATTGCGTGGACGCTCAACCATCCCGCGGTCACGGGCGCGATCGTGGGATTTCGCAGCCCGAAGCAAGTGGAAGGGATTATCGGCGCAGCTGAGTTTCGACTCGCGCATGATGAACTTCGTGAAATCGAGCAGGCGCTTACCCGCGAATCAGCAGCGTAGTTTCAGTGCGCTTGTTGCTGGGCAATCCAAGCCTCCACCCGCGTTTGCAGGACATCCAGCGGCAATGGGCCGCTGTCGAGCGCTTCGTCGTGGAAGTTGCGAATATCAAATTTGTTGCCGAGTTTCTGGCGCGCCTCTTCGCGCAACTTCAGGAACTCGAGCTGCCCGATCTTGTATGCCAGCGCCTGACCTGGCCATGAAATGTAGCGATCGACTTCAGACTGAACGTTCGGTTCATCCATGGCCGTGTATTTGTGGAAGTACTCGACCATCTGGTCGCGTGACCAGTGTTTCGAATGCACGCCAGTATCGATCACCAGCCGGATGTCGCGCCACATTTCATTCTCCAGCCGCCCGTATTCGCTATATGGGTCCTGGTATTTGCCGACCTCTTTCCCCAGCCGCTCGGAATAGAATGCCCATCCCTCGACGAATGCCGTATACCCAGCGTATCGGCGGAAGGACGGTAGATCTGGAAGTTCTTGTGCCAGGGAAATTTGTAGATGATGTCCGGGAATTCCTTCGTGGTAAGCGATCGCTTCAACATTCAGCAGAAGGCGATTTTCTGGATTGTATTCATTTACGTTAATGTGACCGGGCCGCGAACCGTCGGCTGTACCCGGGGTGTAATCGGCTGGAACGGCATTCTTGGCGCGAGCTGGCTCCATTTGGATCGCGACCAGCTTGCTTTTCGGCAATCGTCCGAACAACTTCGGCAACTCCGGTTCCATTTCTCGCACGTATTTCGCGTAAAGATCAAGCAACTGCTGACCTGAGGTTGCATAAAGCTTGCGGTCGTTCTTGATGTGTTGGTTGAAGCTGGCAAGGTCTTTGAAGCCAAGTTTGTTTGCCAGCGCCAACATTTCACTTTCGGTCTGATGAAGCTCTTTCAACCCGATCTCATGAATCTGGTCCGCCGTGAGATCGGTGGTAGTCATACGGCGAATCGAGTATTGATATCGCGCGTCGCCGTCGGGTAGAGCCCATACGCCGGGCTCAGTGCGGCCGTGCGGGGCATAGTCATTCTTCACGAAATTCGAGAATTTACGGTAAGTCGGGATCACGTCATCGCTGATTGCGGAGAGGATCGCCGCGCTGAGCCGCTTCTGTTCATCCGTTGAGATCGTCTGCGGAAATTCCTTCAACGGCTTCGCGAATGGATTGCTTTCTCCCGCAGCGTTCGCAATTTCATCGACCTCGGGCGGAACTTTCTCCAGGAGAATTCGTGGCGGCATGAGGTGATCGGCCATTCCCTGGCGCATGTTGGATGTGATCTGATCGAAGACCTGCGGGATCTTCTGAAGACGCGAAATATAGTCTTCGTAGTCTTTCACCGACTTGAAGGGGGTGAGCGTGACGAGATCAGGAATTTCCAGATGCGGCCCACTCATCTGGTTGACGGGCATCTCCCACGATTTGAATTTGGCGCCTTCTATGTCTTCCTTCAATTGGCGAATCATTAGCTCGCGGCTGAGCTTGTCCTGGTCGGACAACCCTGAAGCCGATATCCCTTCAAATCGGCCGAGGAACTTTTGCTTTTGCTCGAGGTCTGAGCGGAAGAATTCCGGGGAATTATCGCTCCAGCGGTCGTTGTATCTCGAATCGCCGATCCAGGTGGCGAACTCAGGACTACTGCGAAGTTCATACTGCCACTCTTCGTCGAGCAGCGATTTCAGTTGATCGGCCGAGTCAGCCTTCGTTTGCCCCGATTGCTGTTGGGACACTGTGAAATCCAGAGTCATGAGAACGAATAGAAAAAGCAAAATAATCAAAGAAAAACTACGAGAAGCTGCACGCAGCATGGTTGTTTCCTCGCGGAATATTTTGTCTCATCCAGCCGATTTGCGCATCTATGCGGTCTTCTTCTTCACCTTCCAATAGACGGCATAGCGTTCGGGAATGATGGTGTAAAGCGGAACGAGCGTCATTGCCTGGCTCTGGCCAACGGTCTCAAAAGTCAGCGGCTCCTTCGAGCTGGGTTTGACCCATTCGGTCGGACTTGCCGTGTGGGCTGTGATTTCGGGGACTTTGTATTGATCTGCCGGTTTGGGTTCGTAGTCGCCGTACTGCATTTCCTTCGAGACGGGATCAAACTTCCCTGCAAGCACGAGTGGGCCATACATCATCGCCTGCACCGTTTTATCGTCGGGCATTGGGTCGATATGCAGGTCCATGGGCAGGCTCAGGTCGATTCGATCTCCGGACTTCCACACGCGATTGAGCGCCAGATAGCTGCTCGGGCTCGAGAATGCCGACAGCTCCGCGCCGTTGATTTTCACGCTTCCGCCTTTTGCCCAGTAGGGAACGCGCAGATTGATCTGCAACTGTACTGGAGCTTTGCCCGAGATGACGAGCGACGTTCCTTGCTGTTCGGGGAACTTGGTCTCCTGGCGAATGCTCAGATTTTTCTCTGGCCATTCGAGTTGCGAGGCCACGAAAAGGTTCACGTACAGTGAATCCTCGTCGTGGAAATAAATTGTGTCGGTAAGCTTCGAGTATTCTTCCGATCCCGTGCCGGTGCAGCACCAGAACGCGTCAAACGGCTTGCCGAACGTCTTCCAGTAACCGGACGCGAGCGGGAGGTAGTACATCATGGTTCCATCTTCGGGATTGATCGTCCCGAGCCGATGATTGAACAGCAGCCGCTCGTAGTAGTCCATGAAGCGCGCATCCGGATTCCAGCCGAAGCGATGGCGCGTGAGCTTCATCATGTTGTAGGCGCAGCAGTCCTCGGTTGTGTTCGTGCTCAGCTCGGCGGCGAGGATGCCGGGATCGGTGTTCCACGATTCGTGATTGCTGGTACCGCCGGTGCAGTAGCTGCGCTCGCTGACCACTTCGTCCCAGAAATACTCGGCGATGTTGCGGTAGTAGGTGTCGCCGGTGAGTTCGTAGTACCGCGCCGCAGCAATCACCTGCGGGATGTGCGTGTTTACGTGTAGCCCTTTGAGTTCATCCCGGTGCTCTGAAAGGGGATCGAAGAACCATTTCTTATCAAAACGCTGCGCGACATGCAGGTAATACGGTTTGCCGGTCACGGCGTACAAATTACAGAGTGTCTCGCCCATCCCGCCGTATTCAGTTCCAAGAATGCGCTGCATATGGTCGTAACTGAACGAGCCGGTGTAGCCGGCGGTCCATCCAGCCATTTTTTCGACAACTTCAAGCGCCTGCTCATTGCCGGTGTACAGGTACATGTCGAGCAGGCCTGCCATGATCTTGTGAATGGTGTAAAACGGAGCCCAAACTCTTTCGCGATTGCGCAGGCGATCGAAGAATTCGACAGGAAAGGCGCTGAGATATCCGCCGTCGTTCAGTGACTTCTGGCATTTGGCGAGCTCGCCGACAACCACATCGCCATTTTTCTTCAGGTCCTCATCGCCGGTGCTTGCGTACATCAACGCCACGGCAGAAAGATAGTGTCCACCGGCGTAGTGGCCGCGAAGTTCGCAGTCAGGAGCTTCCCATCCACCAAGCGGCTGGGCGGAAGACGTCAGCTTGGCGTTGATGCGAAATGTGTGCAGCAGGCGATCAGGCGGAAGGGAATTTAGGAAGTGATTGTCGGCCTTCATTGCTGCCATGCATGGGCCGTCGCCAAGCCTAACCTGCTTCATGGGAAATGGGCGCACGTTCCATGCGACCTTTTCACGATCTCCAGGTTTGCCGGTTGGCCGAAGCATGTCCACCACCGGATCCTGCGCTAGCAGGCGTTTTGGAAGGAGAGTGGAACCAGCAACAGCCGCCGCAGCAGCGCTAACAAAATGTCTCCGAGAGAATTTATGCGATAAGGTCAAAGGGAATCTCCTACGCGTGAACGCATTGTGTGGATATTGTATACACTACTCGCATGCTGCTGATTGCGCAAACGATTCACGATCCAGCCGTGTGGCAGAATGGCAAACGGAACGTATACTCCGTCCCGAGCCGAATTTCATGAAGACAGTGCTGGCGAGTTTTGCTCTCCTTTATATATCGGTGCTCGGCCTGCATTCCTCAGCGATGGCCCAGACTTCTGGGACCGCTGCCGTGAGACAGGCGATCACGCTAGCGCAAAAAGGCAAATGCAGCGAAGCTCTACCAATTCTGAAAAGGGCGATGTCACAGGCTTCAAACAAGCAACTCCAATATCAAACCGCCATGATGACTGCGCGCTGCGCGATGAGTCTGGATCAGACCGATACGGCGGTCCAGGCAATCTTGCTGCTGAATCGTGAGTTCTCGCGAGATCCCGAAGTACTGTACACGACGACACACTTTTATTCGGAACTGGCTTCGCGAGCCTCGCAAAAATTAGCCGCGATCGCGCCGAACTCCGCGCAGGCGCAGCAACTTGAGGCGGAAGCGTTCGAATCACAGGGAAACTGGGGCAAGGCCGAATCTCAATATCGGCAGATTTTGCAGCAGACGCCGAACACGCCGGGAATTCACTACCGGCTAGGCAGAATTTTCCTTTCGAAAGATCCGCCAGATCCTGAGAACGCAAAGAAAGAATTCGAGCAGGAACTGAAAGTTGACCCGAGTGATGCCTCGGCGGAATTCATGCTCGGCGAGACTGCTCGCCAAGCCGGTCAATGGGATGAGGCCATCGCGCATTTTTCTCGTGCATCGCAACTTGACGAAGGATTTCTGGAAGCCTTTCTGGCCTTGGGTATGTCCTTAAATTCAGCGCAGAAGTTCTCCGAGGCTGTTGCACCGCTGGAGAAATATGTGAAACTCGAGCCGGCGGACCCTGCGGGACACTATCAGTTGGCTACTGCTTACGCCCGCACGGGACGCAAGCCGGAAGCTGAGCGCGAGATGGCGTTGCAACGCGAAGCGGCCGCGAAGAACCCTCAGCAAGCTCACTGATCGCGGGACGATGGGAAAATGGGGCGGAGCCGACGCAATCAGCTAAGCGGGTTTTCTCGCCGCAAGTTTCTACAGGGCATTGGTGCTTTATCGACACTTGGATCGTCTGCACTGACCGCATGGGGACGGGCTTCCTCGCCCGCCCAGGCGGGTGAAACTCGACCTCATCTAGCGAATTCGCCTCCCGACTTTGAAGAAATTCCACCATCCGTGAGCGGAATCACATGGACCCACGTCAACGGACGCTCGCCAATGGCGCATCTTCCAGAAACGGTCGGCGCGGGATGCGCTTTTTTCGATTACGACAACGACGGCTGGATGGACATCTATCTGGTGAACAGCGGCTCCTGCGATTTCTATACTCCGCCGCAACCATTACGGAACGCGCTCTATCGCAATAATCGCGACGGCACATTCACTGACATTACACAAAAAGCTGGCGTGGCCGGGAACGCGTATGGCATGGGTGTCGCTGTTGGAGACTACGATGGCGACGGCTTCCCCGATCTCTATCTGACGCAATATCCGCGCAGCATTCTCTATCACAACAACGGCGACGGTACTTTTACCGACGTGACCGCGAAGGCCGGTGTTGCTGCTCCTGGCTGGGCGACAAGCGCAGTCTGGTTTGACTACGACAATGACGGGCGGCTCGATCTCTTCGTCTGCCACTTCGTCGATTACAGCAAAGACAAGCTGAAATTCTGCGGTGACAAACTCACCGGCGAACGTACCTACTGCATTCCCACAATCTATGATCCAATGCCGTGCTGGCTTTTTCACAACAACGGCAATGGGACATTTACCGACGTGAGCAGGGAGTCGGGGATTGCGCAATCGCTGGCGAAGGCGTGGGGAGTAGTGGCTACAGATATAAACAATGATGGCTTGATGGATTTATACGTTACCAACGACACCGTGCCGAATTTTCTTTTCGCTAACCGTGGCAAAGGGAAGTTTGAAGAGATCGCAATGCTCGCTGGAGTGGGAGTAAATGCCTTTGGCAAGCCGCGATCAGGTATGGGCGTAGACGCCGCGGACTACGATCAGGATGGCTGGATCGATCTGTTCGAGGCGAATGTCGATCACGAGATGTTCTCGCTCTATCACAACGACAAGAACGAAGCATTCAGCGACGTGGCGCCGCCGACGGGCATCGGCGAGGCAACGCGAATGCTCAGCGGATGGGGCCTGAAGTTTTTCGATTACGACAATGATGGAAACCAGGATCTGCTGCTATGCAACGGACATCCTGATGACAAGGTCGACAAGCGCGTTGAAGGCGTAAAGTTCCTGGAGCCGATGCTCTTGTTTCGCAACGCGGGCAAATCATTTGAAAATGTGAGCGCACAAAGCGGGCCAGTGTTTTCTCGTGCGCTGGCCGGGCGTGGGCTAGCATTGGGTGACTTCGACAACGACGGGTCGGTCGATGTGCTGATTACGCAGAACAACAGCGCACCAATTCTGTTGCGAAATAACGCCGGGAAGAAAAACCACTGGCTCGGAGTAAAGCTCATTGGCCGCAAAGCAAACATTGATGCCATTGGCGCAAAGGTGTCCTGGCGTTGTGACGACTTTGAGCGGCATGCATTCAAAGTGGGGGGAGGTAGTTATCTCTCCTCTCACGATCCGCGCATCGTCTTAGGATTAGGGCAGCACACGAAACTGGACTGGCTGGAAGTGAAGTGGCCCGCACCCAGCGGAAAGACGGAACGATTCAGTAACTTGCCGATTGATCGTTACATCACGATTGTTGAAGGCGAAGGGAAGTGGAAGTGAGCGTGAGCACGAAGTTGCGGGTTTCGATGTTGATGGGCGCTGGAACGCTTCTGCTGTTGGTTCTTGCCGGACTTACAGCTCAGGCACAATCGAACTCCCCAATGCCGCCGATGTCCACTCCTCCACTTGCAGTGCCGCGTCAGCAGCAGGAATTTGCAACCGATGCATCCGCTGAAGCGGAGCTACAGGAGGGAACTACACTCACGAGCAAGGGCGCGTTCGTAGAAGCGATTCCTCATCTGCGGGCGGCGCGTGGAAAGGTGCGGAACGAATACGCCGCGAGCTTTAACCTTGCACTTTGCTATGTAGCAACAGATCAGGCCGACCTGGGTATTCCGATCCTGAACGATCTCCATGCCCACGGTCACGACACATCTGAAGTGAATAATCTATTGGCACAGGCATACGCCGGCGAATCGCAAGACCAGCGAGCCCTCGATGCGCTCCGCCGTGCCGCAGCCCTCAGTGCCGCCAACGAGAAGCTGTATATCTTTGTTGCTGACGCGTGTACATCGAAAGAAAACTACACACTCGGATTACAGGTAGTCGACCTGGGGCTGGAAAAGTTGCCAAATTCCGCGCGCCTGCACTTTGAACGTGCGATGTTTCTGTCATCGCTCGATCAATTTGACAACGCAAAGAAGGACTTCGAACTTGCGCGCAACCTGGAACCCAATTCCGATATTGCCTTTGTTGCCGCTGCGCAGGAATCGATGTTTGAAGGAAATGTTGCCGACGCCGTGAAAGCAGCTCGGGACGGTATCAGCAAAGGGCATGAGAACTTCATGCTGCTTACGTTGCTCGGTGAAGCGCTGCTGCGGAGCGGAATTACTCCAGGCCGGCCCGAATTCGAAGAAGCGCGAAATGCGCTTGAGAAGGCAGTCGCCGAACGGGCGAACTATGCAAGCGCGCAGCTTGCACTGGGAAAGCTTTACCTGCAAACAGGCGGAGTTGACGATGCCACGGCGCACTTGGAAATCGCGCGGCGGCTCAGTCCTGGCAATCCAGCGATCTATTCAAACCTTGCCATGGCTTATCGCAAGCAGGGAAGAATCTCTCAAGCAGAGGATGCGCTGGGGATGTTAGCCAAGCTAAATCAGGCACAAGCGGACAAGATTCGCAACGCTCCAGGCGATCGCAGAGCAGGATATGCGGGAATTGTCATAGACAAGAACCCGTAGCACTTCGCCGAAAGTCACTTTACCGACACTTGTGGAAACGGTCGCTCCACAATTCCCGCTCCTTCCTTCACAGCAATAATCTGATCGCACTTCAAATTTTGCAGTCTCGTGACCTGCCCACTCGGCCAGATAATTTCGAGTGAATCGACCTTCGTCCTCTGCCCCAACCCGAAGTGTAGTCGCGGATCTTGCGCCGATTGGTAGCTCATCCCTCCCTTTCGTTGATCGTAGGAGACCAGATCTCCCGCCGTGAGCTTCACGCGTGCGCCAACTCCGTCGCGATTCGATTTCGTCCCGATCAGCAGAATTTCGAGCCAATGATGTTCGTTTCCGCCATCGTTACGTAAAAGTTGTGGCGCCTCGCCGTTGTTGCTGACCAAAATGTCCAAATTGCCATCATTGTTGTAGTCGCCGACGGCTGCTCCGCGGCTGACTCGCGGCGCTAGAAGGTCCGGGCCGAGCTGAGCAGTTACATTTTCGAAAATACCCCGTCCGGTGTTCCGAAACATCAGCTTCGGCTCGGCATAGGAGGTTTCGGAGTGATAGCGCTGAATGTTGTCGAGCACGTGGCCATTTGCCATAAACAGGTCACGCCCGCCGTCGTTGTCGTAATCAAAGAATCTTGTGCCGAAGCCGCTCAGATGAAAGGTCGCGTAAGAAAGCTTTGAGCGAAAAGTCGCGTCGTCGAATTCTCCCCCGCCGAGATTCTGGTAATAGCGTGCGAGTTGCATATCCAAATGCGTGACCACCAGATCCATGCGCCCGTTGCCGGTCACGTCGGCCGCGTCGGTTCCCATGCCGGCTTCGAATTGGCCGTCCCCGCTGACGGCGACACCTGCGAGATATGCCAACTCTGTAAACGTTCCGTCGCGATTGTTGTGGAAGAGCGAATTGGGCATGTGATCATTGGCAATGAAAATGTCCTGCCAGCCGTCGTTGTCGTAGTCGAACGTCACAACGCCAAGTCCGTTGCTCGGATGCTGTGCCAGTCCCGACGACTTGCTCACGTCAGTGAATGTGCCGTCGCCGTTGTTGTGAAAGAGAGTTGGCGCTTGCGGGTGGAAATCATCCGGATGGCAATAACTGCGCATTCCCGGCGCGCGGTCGCCGCAATAAAAATTCCGCTCTGGCGACCAGTCCACGTAGTTTGCGATCACAAGATCGAGCCGGCCATCGTTGTCGTAGTCAAACCACGCGGCGCTCGACGCCCATCGGCCGGAATTTTCAACACCAGCATGCACACTGACATCGGAAAACGTTCCGTCGCCATTGTTGTGATAGAGAATGCATCGGCCGTACCCGCAGACAAACAGGTCGGGGAAGCCGTCGTTATCATAGTCGCCGACAGCTATGCCCATCCCGAACAGACCTTCGGCGCCGACGCCGGCGTGTTGCGTTACATCGGTGAAGCTTCCATCGCCATTGTTGTGATAAAGCGCGCCGCGCAGAGCATGTGCCGGTTTGTAGACTTGTGTGGCGGCACTGTTCGCGAAGTAGATATCGAGCAGCCCGTCCTGGTCGTAGTCGATCCATCCGCAACCCGAGCCCATCGTCTCAATCAGGAATTTTTCAGGTGACGCGACATTGTCGTGCTGGAAGGTGATTCCGCTTTCGCGGGTCACATCCACGAATCTTGTGTGAGACCGCGTCAGGCCCTCGCCGCAGACAAGTTTAGGAATCCGTGCTGCAGCGCCGGTCAAACCCAGCCCCCGGAGGAAATCGCGCCGACGGATTAAGGAGGAACGGTGCACTCTTCAGTTGCAGCTTACAGCAGGTGCTCGGAATCGGGCGGTCGGCAATTGGTGGGGAGATTTGACAATTAAAGTGCTTGACAAAGGTTCCGAATAAAGTATACAAAATCCAACCAGTGAACAGTAAACGTTTGCCGCGGTGTCTTTGCGGAATCGCTAGTGTTCGCTCGAATCCTCGATCTCGTCGAGATCGACGCCGTCTGCCGAGGAGGATCTGTATGTTTCGTAGGTCTGCTGGTTACGCCTATTTCACTGCCGCCGCTGCTCTACTCACGCTGATTTCCATCCCCGCCTTTTCCCAGCACGGGTCAGAAGGAACGGTCGCGGTAACGGTTGTTGATGCAAGTGGCAGCCTGGTTCCTAGCGCTAAGCTTGAGCTGCGTGACTTGCAAACGAATGCTGTCATGATAGCCCAGACCAGCGACAAGGGATCGCATGCATTTGTTAACCTCCCGCTTGGCAATTACAGGCTTAGTGTCTCTAAGGCCGGATTTAAGACCCAAAACTTCGATACCGTGATCGTGCAGGCTGCAAAGACTACCGACGTTGCCGCGACGCTGACAGTGGGGGCGGTAAACGAAACGGTTGAGGTCACCACCAGCGAAGCGCCTTTGGTTGAAACTACAACCAATGCAATTGGCACAAATATTGACCTGAAACAGATCGAAGATTTGCCGATACAGGGAAGAGATTTAACACAACTTTCGCAGCTCGTTCCGGGGTACACAGGCACATGGGACGGCCTTCCAGCGATTGCGCAGGGCAACAACATCGATGGCGTAATTGGCAGTTCGAGCCGAATGAAATTCAGCGGCAACGCTGCACCTGCCGTGCAACCGCGTCTGGAAGATATGGAGGAGATGACGGTCCAGACCGAGCAACTGAATCTGGACCAGGGTTATGGGCAGTCGAATATGCAGATCAACTTCGTAACTCGTCGCGGCACGAATCGATTTCACGGCCGCGTGTTCGATGACTTCCGAAACGCGGCACTGAACGCGAATAGCTGGACTAATGATGCTCTGACGGCGCTTGATCCGAGCAATCCACAGACGAAGAACCCGATCAAGCTAAATGACTTCGGGGCCAGCGTGGGTGGACCTATTCTTAAGAACAAGCTTTTCTTTTTCGGCAGTTTTGCTGAGTCTCGCCAGCCCGGGACAACAGCCGCACTCAATTACGTCCTCACCTCGGCCGCACAGAACGGGGATTTCACATACGGCTCGAATACGGTGAATCTCTTCACGCTAGCGCAAAACTACAACGCAGGTCATCCTGGCGCCAATCTTCCAACGTCGATCAGCCAAGGCTCGCCATCCAGTACGGCATCCGTGCTTCAGGCGGCCAACAAGTCTCTTCAGTATGGCACCGTGACCCCCTACAGCGATCCGAACCTGAATCAACTCAATTGGCAGGTCTCAAATCCAGTTATTTACTATTACCCCGCCATTCGTGTTGACTACGAAGCTAGGCAGAACATGCGTTTCAATGTCGCCTGGAACATGACCAAAACGAACCAGGCAGGCGCGAGCGTGCCGTATTTCCCGGGACCGGACTGGGCCAAGACAGGTGCCGGATATCTGAATAAGAACTACACTGCGGCGCTTGGCTTCGAATGGACTCTCTCCCCAACCTTGGTCAACTTGTTCCACGGTGGTTTCCTCTACAACGCGCAAATCTTCAATAACAATGCGCAACCTTTAGACATTGCTAATCCTCAACTCGGTTGGAACTATACGGGCATCCCACAACCGTGGAACACGCAGATGTCGGGAACCGTTTTCTATACCGCAACCGGAAACTATTATCCAATCTTCAATGCGTCTGACACGATGACCTGGCAGCACAAAGCTCACACAATGAATTTCGGAGTCTCCTGGTGGCGAGAGCAAGACCACTACTACAACGGTGTCCTGGGATTCCCTGCAGTTAACTTCGGGCTGGCCGCCGGTGACCCGGCGCTTAGCGCTTTCACCAACAGCACGCTCCCTGGCGCGAATGCCAATCAAATTACGGAAGCGGGCCAACTCTACGCGATTCTCGTTGGCCGCGTGAACAACGTGAGCGGTAGCTACGCGTTCGACTCGAAGCTGAACAACTACTGCCAGTGTCTCGGTGCGTACAACCTTGATGAATTAGAACGCGCATGGGGACTTTTCTTCCAGGATTCCTATCGCGTCAAACCTAACTTCACCTTGAACTATGGTCTGCGCTGGGATTTCACGGGTGCCGATCACGACTTGACCAAGCTCTATCACTCCGCCGACATTTCCTCGATTTGGGGTCCTTCCGGAATTGGCAACATATTCAAACCTGGAACGCTCACGGGCAACATGAACCCAACCTTGAACGCGATCCCGAACCCGTATAACAGTTGGAACGTAAGTCCGCAACCAGCCATCGGCTTCGCTTGGAATCCTCACAAGAGCGAGGGCTTCCTTGGGGGGCTACTCGGTGGAGATAAGACTGTTTTGCGTGGCGGGTTCTCTTTGCGCAAATTCACGGAACCACAACAATATCTGTGGAATCAGGCGTCCGACTATGCGTCTTTCTACTACCAGACATTCGCTTTGAACCCAATAGGCGCAGGGGCTTCAGGTGGGTTTACTCCCGGCAGTTTATCTATCACCGACTACGGCACGGGCAGTTGGCCTGCATATGCTTTAAGTCCAAAAACATTCGTCCCGTCTGAACCCATCGCAGACTTCACGTTCCTCGGAGGCCCAGGGCTTAATGGCGTCGACCCGCATTTGAAGCAGCCCTATACTGAGTCTTGGAATCTTGGAATTCAGCGGCAGATCGGAGAAAACAAAGCGCTGGAAATCCGTTACGTAGGGAGCCGCAGTCTTCACCAGTGGATTCCTCTCGCGACTGACGAGATCAACATCTTCGAGAACGGTTTCCTGAAGCAGTTCAAAGCAGCACAGCAAAACCTGGCGATCAATCAAGCGAACGGTATAACCTCGTTCGCTAACAACGGGTTTGCGGGGCAGCAGGCGTTGCCGATTTTCGACGCGGCATTCGCCGGCGAAGCATCTGGCGGCTCAGGCGTTCCTTTAGTCGACTACGCCGCAGGAAACTTTATTACCGACCTGACTACAGGCCAGGCTGGTGCGATGGCCAACACTCTGGCTGGTGGCACCGGAACCGTTCCGTATATTTGCAATCTGGTAGGCTCCGGATTTTCGCCTTGTGCCAATAATCTCGGGTTCGGTGGCGCTGGCGCGGGTTACCCACTTAATTTCTTTCAAACGAATCCGTTTGCCCAAGGTACAGGATTCGGCTATCCGAGCATTATGCAAGCCGCCGCATACTCAAACTACAATGGCCTCCAGGTTGACTTCCGCGAACGCACTTGGCATGGCTTGCAGTTTGATGCGAACTATACCTGGAGCCACACGCTCGGAATCGGCTCTCAGAATAATTGGCAGGGCCAAGGCGCGCTGTTCACGCTTCGCGACATGCGCCTGAGCTACGGCCCGAGTCTGTTCGACGTGCGCCATGCGATCCACATCAACGGAACATATGATCTCCCGTTTGGCCGTGGGCGTGAATTCGGGAACATCAATAAGTATCTCGACAAAGTCGTTGGCGGTTGGACTGTCGGAACAATCTTTAGTTATCAGACCGGGAGTCCATTCCTCCTTGGTGGCGGAAATCTTACTTTTAACGACTTTGCTGACGGCGGCGTGGACCTGCACGGCGTCACGCCTTCGCAATTGCAAAGTTCGATCGGGGTCTATCGTATCCCCGGTTCGGCGCAGGTTTCGTTCATTGACCCCAAATATCTTGCCATTTCGTCAGGACCTGGGACTGGCGGCGGAGCGAATCCCGCATTCATCACGGCGAACACCACCCCAGGTACAATTGGCCAACGCGTCTGGCTGTATGGTCCACACTATTGGAACGACGATTTATCGATTGGTAAGCGATTCCCCATTCGAGAGAGCGTGAGTTTCCTGTTCCAGGCCGAAATGTTGAACGCGTTCAATCATCCGAACTTCGGTCCTGGGCCCGCGAATGGCTGTACCTATTTCTGCTTCGCAGGCGGGTTTAGCCCGTATGTCCAGAGTAGTTCGTTTGGGATTGGCGGGCCGCTGTGGTCAGGTACGGCACCGAACTACAATCAAGCATCGCCGAACCAAGGCGCACGCGTGATTGAGCTTCGCGCAAACGTGGAGTTCTGAGGTAAGAGTATTCGGTCAAGCAGAGCGTCGATGGCAAGCTACGTCGACGCTCTTCTTTCTTGCAGGGCTTGCTTAAGTGACTGGCCGGCGTGTTTGATGTGCTCCTGAAGAAGTTTGCAGGCTGCTTCTACGTCGCGCTTCCGGCAAAGCGAAAGAATTTCGTGATGCTCCTGGTTGGCGCGCTTGATGCCGTGCGTCAAATAAAGCTGAAGCCGGGTGTAGCGCTCACCGCTATTGTTCACATTGCGAATGATCGCCATGGAATGCGGGCGCTCCGCACGCGAATAAAGGATCGAGTGAAATTGCCAGTTGAGGCGTCCCCAGGAAAACAGATGGTCCTCGTGCTGTAGTTCGCCCTCATAACGACGGAGCACGACGTCAGCCTCGGCGAAATCTTCTTCTGTAAGGCGAGGAATCGAGTGCTTCAGAATTTCCGGCTCGAGCAGCGCGCGAATTGTAAACAGCTCTTCAATGTCTGTCGGTGACAGCGCCGGAACAATGGCGCCGCGATTGGGCACAATCGTGATCAGTCCCTCGGCATCTAGCTGGCGTAATGCCTCGCGCACCGGAATCCGGCTGACGTGATATTGCATGGCGATGGCATCTTGGCGAAGCTGGGCACCTTCGGGAATTGTGCCGCGAATGATCTCCTCGCGCAGCTTGTCAGCAACAGCGGAAGTCAGCGACTGGCGCGGGATCGCAGTTTCTGATGTCAGTCCCAGGTTCATCCTGTTCGCAAGAATACTAAAAAGTTCACATGTTTACGAGAGTAGGATTGCGGGCCATGCGCAAAGTTGTGCCTATCGCACCTGCGCAACGGTCCGGCGGACAATGTAGTAAACCGGGATCCCGCACACCACAATTAACAAGCCGGGCCAAGTGGTGGCCGGCCGGTACGCGAACAACGCCAGGAGAATTGTTGCTGCAGTAACGATGTACGCCGCAGGAATCACGGGGTAACCCCACGTCTTATAAGGCCGTGGCGCATGCGGACGCTTCCAGCGCAGGCGGAAGACCGCCGCGACCGTGAGGACGTAAAAAATAAGCGCTGCGGAGATCACGTAATCGAGCAGATTGCTATAGAGATTCCCCCAAGCCTGAGTGCTTGGAGCGTAGGTTCGCGGCAAAACGAGCACGATTGCCCACAATCCCTGGACCCAAAGGCCTCCTGCGGGCACTCTCGCAGTGTTCAAGTCTCCAGCGAAAGGGAAGAAGAGGCGTTGACGGGCCATTGCGTAGTAGGCTCGAGCGCCGGTCAGGATCAGGGCGTTGATGGTCCCGAAAGTGGAAACCATGATTGCTGCCGCCATAACAGCAGCTCCAAGTCGCGGGAAAATCGCCTGCAGCGTTGCGGTCCCTACGCGATCGGCGGGCGCGTGCTGAATGGCGCTAAGCGGCAAAGTGAAAAGGTAGGCGAGATTCGCCAGCAGATAAAGCGAGATTACGATCACCGTGCCTATCACCATGGCCCGGGCCACATTGCGCTGCGGATTTCGCACCTCGCCGGCAGCGAACGCGATGTTATGCCAGGAATCGGCCGAGAAGAGCGATCCCGTCTGGCTCAGGCAGAGGGCAAGGAACAGTCCGAAAGCAGTAGTAGCGCTGATGCCTGGAGCGAGAGGCGCAATTCCGCGCGGCTGCCAGAAGTTTCCAAAGTTGGCGTGCAGCGCCGCCGCATTCTTTCCAATGAAAATGCCGGCCAGTATCAACCCGAGCAGCGCGGCAGTTTTCGCGACCGTGAACGTGTTCTGAATTATTTTTCCGTAGCGAAGGCCGCGCGTGTTCGTAAATGTCAGCGCGCACACGACGGCAATTGCCAGTAGCTGTGCGGTCGAGAGAGAAACAGCATAGTGGGTCGAGATGCGCAGCGGGCTAATCAGGTAGTTGTCTTCAGAAATGGAAGGCAGCAAGACACCTGAAAATCGCGCGAAGGCCACCGCAACCGCGGCAATGGTGCCTGTCTGAATGACAGCGAAAAGCGTCCAGCCGTAGAGAAATCCCCATAACGGCGAATATGCCTCGCGAAGATACACATACATTCCGCCGGCGTGGGGCATCATCGCGGAGAGTTCGCCATACGAGAGCGCGCCGGCGATGGTCAGTGCGCCTGCAATAGCCCAGGCTACAAGCAGCCACGCGGGGCTTCCGATCTCGCGTGCCATCTCAGAAGAAACAATGAAAATGCCCGAGCCGATCATGACTCCGACCACGAGCATCGTCGAATCGAATAGGCCAAGCCCGCGGGAGAATTCCTCAGGGAATGCTTGCGCAGATACGTGAACGGGTGCTGACGGGGACGTTTCGGGGCTTGTCATTGTTTGGGTTTTGGCTTGGGTGTTGGCTTCAATATTGGATTCGGTCTTGACGCGATGGATATTGTATACATAAGATAGGTGCTCGGGATTATACACCGGTGCCTTCGTGAATAAGTCATTGTCTCCGCTGCGCTTTGGGAACTCTCTTGCGGCAGGCGTTGCAATAGAATCGGACTCAGTTGGGGTCGAATTGCACGACAAGTTGATCGAAAAGAGCAACGACAGTATTCGCAAAATTCAGATAGTGGATTCGCATACGGGCGGCGAGCCCACACGCCTGGTTATCGGCGGGGGGCCCGATCTGGGGGCCGGTTCGGTTGCTGATCGCTTGCAAATTCTACGCACGCAGCACGACTACTTTCGTTCCGCAGTCGTTAACGAACCGCGCGGATCAGACGTGGTTGTCGGCGCACTCTTGTGTGAGCCGCACGTCCCGACCTGTTCAGCCGGTGTCATCTTCTTTAATAACGTCGGATACCTCGGGATGTGCGGACATGGGACGATCGGCTTGATTGCGTCACTCGCGTATCTCGGGAGAATTGATCCAGGCGAGCACCGCATTGAATCGCCTGTGGGAGTTGTAACCGCTATATTGCACGAAAATGGCGAGGTCACGGTAAACAACGTTCCGAGTTATCGCAAAGCTGCGAAAGTCGCGGTTGACGTGCCTGGGTTGGGCGTTGTTCGTGGAGACGTCGCTTGGGGCGGCAACTGGTTCTTCCTGGTTGAGGAGCACGGATACGATCTGACGCTGAAAAACATCGACGCGCTGACGAATTTCACATGGGACATCCGCCAGGCATTGAAAGCGCAAGGAATTGCGGGGGACGGCGGTCAGGAGATCGATCACATTGAGCTGTTCGGACCTTCATCCTTGCCAGGCGTGAACAGCAAGAATTTTGTTTTATGTCCCGGCAAAGCGTACGACCGCTCGCCATGCGGGACGGGCACGAGCGCGAAGATGGCTTGCCTGTTTGCCGACGGGAAACTTCGTGAGGGGCAGGTGTGGAAACAGGAAAGCATTATTGGCAGCGTTTTCGAAGGCAGGATTACGGCGCGCGACGGACGCGTTTATCCGAGCATTACAGGCTCAGCTTTCGTGAATTCTGAAGCCGAACTGGTGCTTGATCCGCGTGATCCATTTTGTAACGGCATTCGAGGTTGAGCGGCGCGACGAAATGAGCAGTGAGACTTACGACGTGGTGATCGTAGGCGGAGGAATTGTGGGCGCGGCGTGTGCGTATGAACTTACGCAGCGAGCTGTGCGGGTCGCGATTGTCGAAAGGGAATTGGTCGGTGGAGGAGCGACAGCCGCCGGAATGGGGCACATCGTCGTCATGGATGATTCCGATGCTCAGTTCGCTTTGACGCGCTACTCGCAAAAATTGTGGCAGGAGTTGCGCCCCGAACTTCCCGCAGAGGTGGAATATGAACAATGCGGCACTATCTGGGTCGCTGCTGATCAAGAAGAGATGAGCGAAGTGGCGCGAAAGAGCACGTTTTATGGTTCTCACAACGTGCCGGTCGAAGTACTGAGTGGTTCCGACTTAGAGCAGTTGGAGCCGAATTTGCGGAGAGGAATGGCTGGCGGTCTCCTAGTGGTGGAGGATGCGGTGCTCTATCCGCCCTGTGCTGCGCAGTACTTGATTGAGCGCGCTCTAGAGAAGGGCGCGACGTTGTACTCAGGAACAACGGCTGCGCACATTGGGCGTGGGGAAGTGCATCTTTCCAATTCAACAACTCTCTCGGGTGCCACGATCGTGAACGCGACAGGTGCGTGGTCGTCGATGCTCACTCCTGGAATCGACGTGAAGAAGCGTAAGGGGCACCTGGTGATTACTGATCGTTACCCAGGATTTGTCCGCCACCAACTGGTCGAACTCGGCTACCTGAAGAGTGCACACTCACTGACCGCTGATTCGATAGCCTTCAACGTACAACCGCGGCAGACTGGGCAATTGCTGATTGGCTCTTCGCGTCAGTACGGCGCCGAGCACAAAGAAGTTGATCAGGAAATTCTGCGCCGCATGTTGCAGCGTGCGCAGGAATATCTCCCATCAATCGGGGAAACGGTCGCGATTCGTAGTTGGACGGGTTTCCGAGCAGCAACGGCAGACAAACTTCCGCTGATCGGGCCAGCGCCGGGTGATCCTTCTATCTATTTGGCAACGGGGCATGAAGGTTTGGGCATAACCACGTCGCTCGCAACGGGGAAATTGATTGCAGATCAGATTACCGGAAGCTCGAGCGCGATTGCGATTGAACCATACTTGCCATCACGCGTGATGACTCCGGAGCACGCGCATGCCTGATCAGGTCACGTTGTCCGTGAATGGAACGAATGTGAATGTTCCTCAGGGCGCGACTGTGGCCGTTGCTGTTGCAGCTGCGAATTCGTTCTGTCGTCGTTCGGTCAGCGGCGGGAGTCGTACTGTCCTTTGCGGAATGGGAATTTGCTTTGAGTGCCGCGCCGAAATCGATGGCAGATTGCATCAACGCACTTGCCAGATTGTTTGCGCTCCGGGGATGCGGGTCAACACACAGGGATTAACAACTGGAAGATGACTGCCAGCAAACAATTCGACGTGC
The DNA here is from genome assembly GCA_036770325.1 of Terriglobales bacterium. Taxonomy (GTDB): domain Bacteria; phylum Acidobacteriota; class Terriglobia; order Terriglobales; family Acidobacteriaceae; genus Gp1-AA145. The sequence continues at coordinate 1,986 of DAIPJJ010000009.1, read as the reverse complement.
TCGTCGTTGGTGGCGGTCCTGCGGGCTTGGCAGCAGCTTCGTGCGCTGCCGCGCATAACGTCCGCGTCGGCCTTGTCGACGACAATCCGGCTCTCGGCGGCCAAATCTGGCGTAAGGGCGTCGGAAATGTTCATCCGGATGCAGAGCCCTGGATTGACAAACTGCGAGTATCCGATGCGGAAACTCTTAGCGGAGTGAGGGTATTCGATCATCCTGCGCCTAACATCTTGCACGCAGAACGCAACGGAGATCTGCTTGAGTTGCGATACCAGAAGCTAGTGCTCGCAACTGGAGCTCGCGAGCGGTTTCTGCCATTCCCTGGCTGGACTCTTCCAAATGTAATGGGCGCCGGCGGTTTGCAAGCGCTGGTCAAATCCGGTTTTCCCATCGGGGGAAAACGAGTAGTAGTCGCCGGAACCGGACCCTTGCTATTGGCGGTCGCTGCGTATTCGCGAGAGCATGGAGCTGAAGTCGTCATGATCTGCGAACAGGCCTCGGCGGGCTCGCTGGCCGCGTTCGCAATCTCTCTTTTGAGACATCCAAATAAAATTGCGCAGGGCTGGGCATTGCGGAAGCAAGTAGCCAATGTCCCCTACGTCGCAGGATCGTGGCCGATAGCTGCCGAGGGCGAGGATGTTTTGAAAGCAGTCGTCATCTCGCGACGCGGAAAACTTGAACGAGTTAATTGTGATTTCCTCGCTACCGGATTCCATTTAGTACCTAACATCGAACTGGCCGCGCTGCTTGGATGCAAGTTGCACGACGGTTTTGTAGAGGTGGATGACCATCAGCAGACGTCGGTAGCGAACGTGCTCTGTGCCGGGGAGCCGACGGGAATCGGCGGCGTAGAGCTTGCCTTGATTGAAGGGCAGATCGCAGGTCATTCCGCGTCGGGTCGCCTCGATTTTGCGCGGCAGTTGTTCAGCGCAAGACGTAAGCTGCGAAAATTCGCCGCCCGACTGGAGCGAACATTCATGCTTCGTCCGGAACTGCGCGACCTCGCGCTTGCCGACACAATCGTTTGCCGCTGCGAAGACGTAGCTTACGGCCGGCTTAAGGCGCAGTCTTCCTGGCGTGGCGCAAAGCTGCAAACTCGCTGCGGTATGGGCCCGTGTCAAGGCCGGGTGTGCGGCCCACAAACAGAATTTCTCTTCGGGTGGTCTGCCGATTCAGTGCGTCCCCCGATTTTCCCTGCGCGAGTTGAGACCCTGAGTGTGACCGTGAATGATTCTGCGCCCGAGTACAGCGAAACAATGCGAGGACAGCAATGAACTGGAACGGCGTAATGCCTGCGATTACCACCTGCTTTGATAAAAACCTGGAAGTCGATCATGGTTTTATGGCGAAGCACTGCCGCTGGCTTCTGGACAATGGCTGCACCGGCATTGTGACCTTGGGGTCATTGGGTGAAGGGGCAACCCTGTCTTTCAACGAGAAAGTTGCGATCCTCCGCAACTGTGTCAAAGCCGTGAATGGCAGTGCTCCTGTGCTCGCTTCTATCTCGGCCCTTTCAACTTCAGAAGCTGTCTCCCTCGCTAAGGCTGCCGCCGATGCTGGATGCGACGCGCTCATGGTTTTACCACCCTACGTATACCAGGGCGACTGGCGGGAGATGAAAACACATGTGGCTGATGTGTTCCGCGCCACTCCGCTTGCATGCATGCTGTACAACAATCCGGTAGCTTACGGCACAGATTTCATTCCCGAACAAATTCAGGAACTAGCCGACGAACACCCAAATCTGGAATCAGTGAAAGAGTCGAGCACGGATGCACGACGTGTGAGTGCGATTCGCGCGCTGATAGGTAACCGCCTGGAAATTTTTGTCGGTGTCGATGATGCGATCGTCGAAGGCATATCAGTCGGCGCGACCGGCTGGATTGCGGGCCTCGCAAATGCATTGCCGCGAGAGTCCGTCGACTTGTTTAACTATGCGGTTAACTGCGAGCGCGAACGGGCTTTTGATCTGTATCGATGGTTCCTGCC
>DAIPJJ010000288.1:0-3277 GCA_036770325.1 Terriglobales bacterium | reverse complement strand
ATACAAGATCTTCCTGCCCAACGTTCCGCAGAAGCAGTATCACTTCACGAATTATTGGAACGCTTTCCGCGCCCGCAATGACTTCGATCCTTCGAAGCCGACCTCGCTGCTCTACGAAAAGACCGGCGACAGTTACAAGCTGATTGGCGTCATGTATACCGCGAAGAAAGATGCGACAGAAGACGAACTGAACTCGCGCGTCCCCCTCAGCATCGCCCAGTGGCATGCGCACGTGAATCTGTGCCTGCCACCGCGAGATCAAAGAGCTGAACCTTTGCAGCCCAACGCGAAGTTCGGGTTACGTGGCTCGATCGCCACAAAGGACGCCTGCGACGCGGCGGGCGGCAAATTCATGCCGCAAGTGTTCGGCTGGATGGTCCACGTTTACCCGTTCGAGCAGAACCAGGCGGACGTCTGGTCAGTCGAGCGGCAAGCCAACCACATGGATTAGGCCGCAGCCGCCTGCGCCAATTGCGGCTGCCTCACCCGGCCACGCACGGCTGAAATCAGGAACCCAATCGCCGTCAACTGCAAAGCGATTCCAAACATCGTGCTCGCCGAAAGCAGTACGTGGTCGGTTTGGAATGCAGCAAACGGCGTCAGCACCATTGCTGTTCCGATGGCGGCCGCATTTGAGCCAACGCTCATCACTCCACAAATGACTCCAGCCGCACCGTAGTAAAGAAACAGATACAGCACGCCTTTCAGTAACGGCGCGCGCATGCGAGTCAACTTGCACCACTGAATAAAGAGAACGTTGCTGTTGGCAAATGCCAGCACCACCAGAAAACGCAGTGCGCTGGTGGCCACAACATGCCGGTCGAATTCGAACGAACCTTTCCACGCAAACAGTCCCCAGATAAGCAGCAGGTAACTGACTGTGCCAGAAATCAGCAGCCACGGCCATTGCAGTCCGCCCACGGAAAGTAGTGAGCTCGTTTGCGAAAGATTCTCGGTCTGCAGCCGCTCGGAGGTGCCGAGCATGGTCAGCCCGAGAAAGAAAAGAAACAATCCATTCATGGCAACAATGAAGGCGACGAAGTCAGTTGAACCTGCAAACACGTCATTTCTGCTCGGATTGAAGGTCGCGTACAGGACAAAGTTCAGGAACGCGCAGCAACCGACCGCCTGCCAATTCGAAAGCAGCCGCACTTCGCCCAAATCCTTCTTCACCGTGCGAAGTAGCATCAGCACAATCCACCCGCCAAAAGTGAGATAGAGCAGAAACGTCATCACTGCCCAGGGTAATGCGTCGCCGAACAATGTAGGCCGAGGCATTTGCAAGAATTGTTGGTGCCCGGTGACTCGCAAGATAGTGATCAAGGGACTAAGTGCTGCCAACCCACTGAACGAAGAATCCGATACTCCAGTAATGCCGAGGAAAACGGCGTACATCGCAATCGCGCCAATCAGTCCGATGCCGCGGCTCTTGCTTTCGAACAAACTCGAGAGCCACAGCCCTGCGAGTCCAATGAACAAAGCCGCAATCAGGATCACGAAGTAGCCGCTCACAATGTCCAGGAATTTGATCCGCCCCACGAATCCCAGCACTACCGTCAAAGGAAGCGCGCACGAAACAATGAAGTACGCAAGCACCGGTTCGCCAAGCAGTTTTCCTATCAGCAACTCAGAAGGAAGCAGGCGAGTCGTGCGCTGGAAATCCCAGGTTCCGCGTTCGCGTTCTCTCGAAACTCCTTGAGCGCAGGAGAGCAGTGACCAGAAACTCAGGACGCCGAATTGCATCCACAACAGCGCCCGATAGGCATTACTGGCCGTAGCGGCGGGCATTTGCGCCTCAAAGTCGCGAATTTCCTGTTCAATGCCTGCTTTTCGGGCGGCGTTTTCTGCGCGTATCTGTTCGTCTCCTACCGATTGGCTGTAGCTGTATTGGAATTCGACACTTCGCAAAGTTTCCAGCTTGGATTTCTGCTGCGCCCAGCAGACGAGGGCGGTCAACGCCAACACGATCGCGACCACTACTCCGACCGCGAGCGCCCGCCCTTTGCGCAGTTCCGCCCGTTGGTGGCGCACAAACTCAGGGTTCTGCCAGAGTTGCCAAAGCATCACATCACCTCGTGGTGCGAAATCTTCATGTAAAGATCTTCAACCGTTGTCCTTCTTTCGCCGAAGGAAGTGACCTGCACTTTTGCGCTGATCAGAGCTGCGAGCAGTTGAGAGAGGCTTTCGTCGGATCCCATAAATTGGAAGTGTCCTTCGCCGCTTGCCAGTTGCACATCTGAAACGCCTGCAATTTCGGCGAGGACATGGGTTGGCGCTTGCGAAGTCCCGACCCAACCAATGTCTATTGTGCGGACAGGCGACTCCGATGCGGTCACATCCTCGATTCTGCCGCTTCGCACGAGTCTTCCTCTTTCCATGATCCCGATTGAGGTGCAGAACCCCTCGAGCTCGGTCAGAATATGCGACGAAATCAGGATCGTCGTCCCCTGATCGCGCATTCTCTGCAACAACACCCGCAGTTCGAAGCGTGCCTTAGGATCGAGCCCCGAAGCCGGTTCATCGAGCAGCAGCACTTCCGGCTTGTGAATGATTGCGCGAGCAATCCCGAGCCGCTGCTTCATCCCGCGCGAAAGCCCAGCGATCATCGAATCTGTTTTTACTTCGAGAGCGACCTCGGATATGACTTCCCGCACCCGCCCCGGAATTTCCGGCTCCGGCATTTTGTATGCGTGCGCGAAGTAGTCGACGTACTCCCAGACCTTCAGGTCATCGTAAACGGCAAAAAAGTCGGAGAGATAGCCAATGTGCCCCTGGGCGCGTTCCGGCTCGGCGCACACATCGACTCCGGCAATTTTCACCTGGCCAGTTGTCGGCGCAAGCAGGCCGCACATCATGCGGATAGTGGTTGTCTTCCCTGCGCCGTTCGGCCCGATCAGGCCGTAAATCTCGCCTTTCGGAATCGTTAGGTCGATGCTGTTGACGGCGATGAGACCGCCAAACTGTTTCCGAAGCGCTGTCAGCTCAATCACACGAGCACCTCTGTCTGGAAAATATTACGTGAGCACTTCCGGCTAAGTTCCCCAAACTTTAGCACGGACCGTGGCCAGTTCCCCCGCCTTGGCTCCTAGCAATCAAGAGCCTGGCACCTTATCAGCAGCTCCGACGTGCGGTATTCGCTGCCAAGAGCAACCTACAGCTCGTTTAGCGACATCTTCCAATGGCTTGGAATCTTGCACATGGAGTGCAACATGAAGACTCTGCTCACAATTCTGCTGTTCACCTTGTCTGCATTCGCGCAACAAAGCAGCCGCGTTGT
>DAIPJJ010000171.1:0-9320 GCA_036770325.1 Terriglobales bacterium | reverse complement strand
AGAGGCCGGTTCGTCCATGAGAAGAACTTCCGGACTCACCGCCAGGGCGCGAGCGATGCAAAGCCGTTGCTGCTGCCCACCGGAAAGGCTGGCCCCCGATTTCTTCTTCAGCAGGTCTTTGACTTCGTCCCAAAGCGCGGCTTGTCGAAGAGATAGCTCGACAATCTCGTCGAGAGTTTTGCGGTTGCGTGTGCCGTTGAGCTTCAATCCAGCGGCCACATTGTCGTAGATGGACATCGTGGGGAATGGATTGGGCTTCTGAAAAACCATTCCAATCTGGCGGCGCACATCAACGGCCGGAACTTGGTAAATGTCCTTGCCGGCCACGTGTACTCTGCCTTCCGCCTTGGCTTCCGGGTTTGTCTCGTGCATTCGATTCAGACAGCGAATGAAGGTCGATTTCCCGCATCCGGAAGGACCGATCACGGCGGTAGCGTGCCTGGCCTCAATATTTATGTTAATGCCGTGCAATGCTTCGGTTTTTCCGAACCATGCTTTCAAGTCCCGAACTTCGATGGCGCTCGGCATCAGCGAGCCTCTCCCAGCATTCGTCGCAGGAAAACAAACCGCAAAAGGGTTGTCGTGCCGACAATCAAGATCACCAACATCAGCGCACCTGCCCACGCCTGGCGGTGCCACTCTTCGAAAGGTGAAAGAGCATAGGTGTAAATTTGCAACGGCAAGGCTGCGATGGGCTGATTCGCTGTCAAACTCCAGAATTGATTGCCAAATGCTGTGAAGATCAGTGGCGCAGTTTCCCCCGCGATACGCGCAAATGCGAGCATCACACCCGTGATGATTCCTGAGCGCGCGCTAGGCAGCGTGATTGAGAGGGTCGTTCTCCATTGTGGGATTCCCAAACCGAATGCAGCTTCACGGACCGAATGCGGCACTAACAAAAGCATTTCTTCGGTTGATCTCGTGACCGTGGGGACCATCATGATGGCCAGAGCAACGCCACCGGCGAATGCCGAAAAATGTCTTTGCGGAATGACTACAAGTCCATAGGCCACCAACCCGATGACGATGGAAGGCACTCCGTTGAGAACGTCTGCTGTAAAGCGAACGAGTTGTCCCAGGCGATTGCGCTCGTACTCGGCCAGGTAGATTCCTGCGGCAATTCCTAGCGGGACTCCCAGAAGGCTGGAGATCGCAATGATAATGATGGAGCCGACGAGGGCATTGGCCATTCCGCCGCCTGCCTCGCCAACCGGCTTTGGAGTTTGCGTGAGAAAGGACCAGTTCAGCGATCCTGCGCCTTTTATCACCAGGTAGGCGAAAATCGCGACGAGAGTTCCAACCACAACAACCGAGAGTCCCGCCGAGAGCCCGGTAAAGAAATGGTTTGTGATCCGGCGCCGCAGCTTTATGGAGTCACTGGCCATGGGCCCTCACAGGAGTACCGCGAGTGACTGTCCAAACCATGAGACCTGCCAGGATGTTCACAATAATGGTAACGATAAACAATGCCAGACCGATTTCCATGAGCGCGGTCAGGTAGAGGTCGCCGGTTGCTTCCGCAAATTCATTGGCGATGACGCTCGCCATCGTGTAGCCCGGGGCAAGCAGGGACTTCGCGATTTGCGGAGCGTTGCCGATCACCATGGTGACGGCGATGGTTTCGCCGAACGCGCGTCCCAGGCCCAGAATGATCGCCCCGACGATTCCGGCGCGGGCGTTTCGTAATACGGCCATGCGGACCATCTCCCAGCGGGTTGCGCCCAAGGCGAGAGCTGCCTCGCGTTGATGTTGCGGAACTACGCTGAGGACTTCACGGGTGATGGAAGAGATGATCGGGATGATCATGATCGCCAGGACTGTTCCTGCAGCCAGCATTCCGATTCCATAAGCTGGCCCGGTAAAAAGTCCTGTCCAGGCGAAAGACTTTATAAGCCAGGGCTCAACGTGGACACGCAGAATTGGGACGAGAACAAAGATTGCCCAGAGGCCATAAATTACGCTGGGAATTGCGGCCAGAAGTTCTGTGGCGTAAGCAATTGGCTTACGCAGCGGCCTTGGACACATGTCGGTTACGAAAACCGCCACTGCGATTGACAAGGGGACCGCGATGATCAGAGCCACGAGCGAAGAGATCAGCGTGCCGTAGATGAACGGCAATGCTCCGAAAGCGCCAGAGACGGGGTCCCACTCGCTGCCGAAGAAAAAGTGAATTCCAAATTTCTGCCACGCGAGGGATGAGCGCTGTAGCAGTTCCGCCAGGATCAGGCCCACTATGGCAAGGACAAGGAAGCCGGCAAGCGTCATTAATCCTTTAAATGCGGAATCAGGATTGAGCAGTCGCTTCCAGAAAGGAGCTGCTTGCATCACCTTGGCGACAGGCTTCGGAAATTCGGACGGCGCCGTCCCTGGTTGAACGGAGTTCTGCAATGTTCGCCTCGCGGGTACCTTGTCTCGAATCTCTGGCTTAGGTAGCGCTCCCATAGGCTTCTGCAACTTCGGCCAGCTCCGGCACTCCAGACTCCGGCTGATACCAGATTAGTGACTGGCTTGTTAAAGGATGATTAAAAGAGCGCGGAGTCCAAATGCGGCCTCCAGCTTGCGTTTACTTGATTTCCCTTAGGGCCACAAGTTCCTTCTGCTTGACGCTTTCAGGTAGCGGCGCGTAGTTCAACTGGGTGGTCAGACTTTGGCCACTCGAGAGCATCCAGTTCAAGAAGTCCAGAAAGACCTTCTGCTTCCCGTTATCCTTCCATTGTTTTGGCACGAGCAGGTACGTGAAGCTGGAGACCGGATAGGCATCTTTGCCCGATGCGTTTGTGATGGAAACGCGAAAATCGCTGGGCGCAACCTTGGCCCCAGCAGCGGCGGCAGTTGTAGATTCCAGGCTGGCCTTGATGAAAGCCCCGGCTGCATTCTTCACCGAGCCGAAAGTGATCTTGTTCTGCAACGCATAGATGAGTTCCACATAGCCGATGCTGCCGTCCATCTGCCGAATCATGCCGGCTACGCCTTCATTCCCTTTTGCTCCCAGCCCGACTGGCCAACTGACCGAAGTGTTGCTGCCGACTTTGGACTTCCAATCGGGGCTCACTTTCGACAAGTAGTCGGTCCAGACGAAGGTCGTACCGCTTCCATCAGAGCGATGAATCACGACGATGCTCTTGTCAGGAAGGCTCACGCCCGGGTTAGCGGCGGCGATCGCTTTGTCATTCCAGTTGGTGATTGAGCCGAGATAGATGCCGGCGAGCACTTCAGGAGTAAATTTCAACTCGGCGTTAACTCCAGCGATGTTGTAGGCAGGAACCACGGCGCCAACCACGGTCGGCAGTTGAAGAATAGGGATCGGCATCTGCTTGACCTTCGTATCGTCGAGCGGCATATCGCTCGCACCGAAATCGACCGTACCCGACTGCAACTGGCGGATTCCGCCTCCGCTACCGATGGATTGGTAGTTGATCTCGATATCGGAATGCATGTTGTGGTACTCGTCGAACCATTTGGAGTAAATCGGATATGGAAAGGTCGCGCCTGCGCCGTTCAATTTAGTCTGACTCGCGGCCGGAAGCGTCAAGGCAACCAGGGTCAGAACTGGAAGGAATCTGCTCATGTATTTTCCTCGTGAAATTCGAACCACATCTGATTAAAGGCGCGGGAGATTAAAGGAAAGTGAATCGGATATTAACAATCAGAAAATTGGCCTTTGGCAGCCACAGCGGACCGGCGGGATTTACTCGACTAGGGCTATCATCACGCAATTCTTAGGACGGCCCATTACGTGGAACTTCGTCGCCTGCGCTCTCGCGGCAATGGGCCTCGGAATCCACACTCTTGTCTCGCGTCTCCCCGGGCAAGATTTCCTGCAGCGCCCACGCGATTCTGTCGACTGCGGTTCGAACCTCATCGAGATGCCCGTGAATGTAAGCGGAATCAACAATGGTTTGCAGTGCGTTTCGGACGTGGTGATTCATCAACTCAATCGTCCTCAACTTCTCATTTAGCCGCTCCTGATCCCGCCTGTGGAAGAGTTCGGTCACTAAAACGAGCGCGCCAGTGAAGATTGCGAGCAGGAATTCATCGAGAAGTGTGATTTCGGCGTGCAGCCCGTGAGAAGACAACCAGAGCCCAACGCCATAATCGACCAGGGCGACAGCCGAGCCTGCAACTGCGGCGACGAAGTAACTGCGGATACGGGCGGACTTTCTCTTACCTACCACACAGCAACCACACTGAGGCGCTTCGTTTTGATTGTAGTCCAACGTCTCGCGTTCAACATGCGAGCTGAGAAGCAAACTTACGCCGCTTCTGTTCTATTCTGCTGCCCCAGAGCAAAGCAGGATCTTTCCGTGCTCGAAAATCGCGAAAGCCGGACAGCTCGCGGTTCTGGGAAAACCGTTTGCCATGCGCTTTCATCGAAGCGTTACGGAGCCGCTGTGAAAGCCAACAAACTCACATTTCTCTCGATTTTCGTATCGCTCATGTTTTTGGCCGCGTGCCACAAGCACGTGCATCTCACACCCGCCACATCGGTTCCTGCCGCCACCGCTAAAGCAGATATCACTCACGACAGCAACGGAAACACGGTCGTTAATCTCGACGTCAAGCACCTCGCCAAGCCTGAAAACCTCACGCCGCCTGCGTCCGTGTACGTCGTTTGGGTTCAACCGCGCGATGCCGCCCCCATCAAGCAAGGTCAGCTTCAAGTAAATGACGACCTGAGTGCGCACTTCAGAGCGCCGACAACTTACAAGACATTCCGGTTATTTGTAACTGCCGAACAGTCTGCTTCTGTCACCAGCCCTTCGGGCGAGCAAGTTCTCAGCCAGGAAATCACAGAGTAGGACGGTAATCACCCGCCGCCTTGATGGATCGTGCAACGCCAAGCACCGTTGCAGCGACGCCTTTACGCTTCGCTATCGCGGTAACTGTTACCAACGCCGCTGCGCATGTTGTACTTCGGGCACATCGCTGCGGCACTTCTGAGTCAGTTGAGCTAGTCCGAATTGGCGCTATCTTGAAAGGTGCGTCGTTCGACCGACTCCAACCCTCGAGGCAGTTACATGCACAATGGACGTGTCTCCGCAGCACTTAGGCGCAGTTCCAGAGTACCGGCAGCCGTACCCATCCTGGTTACCAGCTTGGCAGGCACCGATTTCTCTGAAGTCTGCAAGACCCTGGTGGTCAATGCGCACGGTTGTGCGGTGCTTTCGCCGGTGAAGTTCGATCCCGGTATTCCTTTGCGCTTCAAAACCGAAGACGGCCGCGAAACAACGGCCCAGGTAGTTTCGTGTCAGTCTATGGAACCTGACAACCGAAGCTGGAAATTGGGAGCGAAGCTGGCGCGTGCGGAAAATTTCTGGGGCCTGAGCGACTGTCCCGCAGATTGGTCGTTACCCACAGGCGCGCTTTCGGCGAAGCTGCAACAGATTACCTCGCTTAACATCGCGCTGGCGACGCCCAAGGGCGCAAGTCCAGCGAATCTTTCTCCAGAGGCCATTCTCGACTTAGTCGCGCGGCGATTGGAAGCTCCCATGAGGAGGCTGATTGCGGAATCGCTCCTCCCACTCGAATCCGAGCTCGCAGCGATCAAAGAAGCGCAAGTAAAACGAGAAGCGAATCCCAGCCGCTTCGAAGTCTCGCTTTCGCAGATTCCGCCCGAACTCCAGGACCAACTTAAGCTGCGGCTGAGTAAAGAACTGGAGCCAAAACTCCTGGACTACTCACGGCAGCAATACTTGCAATTGCTGGAACACGCCAAGTCAGCAATTGAGCGGCGGACCACAGAGGGTTACCAGGATTTTCTGCGACGCGCCAGCGGAGAACTCAAACTCGTGGAGCAACAGGCGCAGCAGATCTCAACTCGCGTATCTGCCGACACTCAGGACCAGTTGCGTCGTGGGCTGGACGATTACCACCGTCAACTGCTCGAGGGCGGCAACAAACTTAAGCAACTGACCGAGGAACTGCTGGAATTCGCGCGACATAACTTGAACGAGGAATACAACACATGCCGAAAAGATTTAGAAAGGACGCGCGCCTCAGTCGCTGCGGAATCGTCGCGACTGAAAAAAGACGTTGGTGATTTGGATCACCGGATCGCGCAACTCGGTGAATCAGCTCACTCCCTCGAATCTGGCCTCGATAAACGCCTGGGCCAGATGGCCGGCAACGTGGTAAAAGATACGCGCACCCAGCTCGAGGGCATGGCCAACGAAGCTCTAAACCAACTAAGGGAACATGCTGCGCACATGCTCGGTGATCAAATGGATCAAACGAGCGAGAAAATTACCGCTGCATTGAAGTCCATCATTGCGTCAGCGTCCGAATCACTCAAAGATCAAACAGGAAAGTCCTTACAGGCATTCGAACACTCGATCGATGAAATGGCCCAGCTATCCGTTGAACGCTGGCGCCTGCAACTGGCGGACAACCTGAATGCTCTGGCGAAAAGCCTTGGTGAGCAGCTCAACTTGCGAGGCGAAGGCGGGGAGAGTAAAGGCGCTAGCTGAGGGCAATTGGTTATCCCGCAGCCACAGGCCCCATCAGGAAGATTGTGTTCCCGGATGGATCGAGCAAATCGAACGTACGCGCACCCCAATCTTCATTTTTCGGCGCTCTCAAGACGTCGACTTTACCGCTCCATTCACGGTAGTAGCGATCGGCGTCATCTTGAAGTGCTACGCACGCATTTCGACCGTGTCCATCCATCGGACTGTCCAGTGTCATCTCAATGCTTCCGAGTGCTATCCCCAGCAATCCCGAATGTCCATCTGCAGACGCCTCGAACGTGACCCTGAAACCCAGCCGGTCAACGTAGAACGTCTTCGCAATTGCCAGATCTTCGGTTGGAAGAATGGGTATGGCTCTCTCCATGGCTCGATATTGTAGTCTTTAGTTCCTAATTCCGGAATTGGAATACCTACTTTCGTGGACTTGTGGCGAGGATGGCTTTAAAAACCGTGAATCGGCTCCCTACCCGAGCGCTAGCAGTTTGCCTATTGTGCCGCCGCCTGAGATGCCATTACAGGTGCGGAGTCCTGTCGCTGCTCGGCCATCCTGATCTTAATGGGGATGTTGAAGCGCGTCTTTCTTCGAACAACAATGCGGCCATGAACTGGTTCCCACCCGTCTCTTGTGACGAGGTAATGATAGTCACCATTCGGAAGATGATTGAATTCGAATCTCCCTTTCGTACCAACCGTAGCGTGCAGGACCTCGCCCGAGGGGCACTGTAGCTCAACATGCGCGTTGGGCAAGGCGTTTCCATTCACATCATGAACCGCACCTTTGATCAGTCGAACGATGAATGGCTGCTCGCCACGTTCGCTGATCTGTGGAGCGATCAATAGCAACAGCAACGTAAGTCCACTGCCGGTTGCGAATCCGCCAACATGCGCCCAGAATGCCGTCGAAGAAAATCGAAAGCTCTGAGTCAGCAATCCCAGAAGGGCCTGCTCGCCGACCCAGACGCCAATTGCTCCGTGCGTATGCGTAGGAATAGAGGTGACGTGGAACCTGAGGAAGAAAACCTCCAGGTCGAAGCGCGACTTCGGGAACAGAACGAAATAGCACCCCATGATCCCTGAAATCGCACCCGACGCTCCGACGCAAGGAATGGTTGAGCCTGAGTTGAATAGATAGTGGAGGCCAGTGGCGCCGGCCCCGCACAAGAAATAGACGACGATAAACAGCCAACTGCCAAACGTATTAGCGCCAACAGCGACAAGGGCTTCGTCCGAATGAAGACCTACTCGAATCCTTTTGTGGTTCCGGTACAAATTGATCGATTCACGGGTAAAGCGTAGATGGGATACTCCGCTCGTTACGGCAACGGACAATGTCTGACATTTCCGTCCATCAAAGTCAATGGCACGTAACGGGGCGGCAGGGAACAATTAGAAGAACACGCAATGCAGTGCGGATGATCACGAACACAGCAAGAGCGGAAAACATTCCAGAACAGATAGTGCAGCTGGCTAAGATTTCTGATTTCACTGTATCTCGACACCAGCATCATAGCTTCCAAGACTGCTTGTCTGATCTGTATGTCCTCTTCTTGAGTGACCTCTCTTCCTTCAAAAAGTTTGTCGCGCAAAACTGGGTCGACGATTTCTACAGTTCCTATTCTCAGATGTCCTCGCACCTCGTGATAGTCAACAGGCGGTGTCAAATTATCGGGATCGGCATAGACCCATAGACCTGAATTTTGCATTAGCGCAAGGAAGAAAGACGATTTCTTGCGTACGGGGTCGGCATATGCGCGAAACTCAGACAGAATCTGGTAAAGATTGGGCGAACTGGTTGCAAGCCTTCCGCCAGCAGTGTGGTACAACGCGTCAGCGGTCTGCCAAGACTTGAAAATCATTTTTTGACCTATATCCTGAATTAAAGACGCACGTCCGCCAGGATCGGTCAGAGTGTCACCAATGGTTTCATCTCGAAATATATTCCGTACTTCTTTGGGATTGATTTTTGTCCAGAACGCTGGTGAGACGATCTCTCTTCGGTCGCGAGCCACCGCCGCGAGTTTCGCGGATAGATAATCCCAGCCCCTCAGAATCTGATTTCCGACTCTTCCCTGAAGAGGCGCAAGGCCTCGTGGCGAAGTCTGGTGGCATATCGACACAAGTAGCAAATAAAAATTTCCCGCTTCGGATGAATCAAATTGCGCCAAGGAAAGTTCTTCGCGATCAACAGGAATTCTCTGGGACTTCAATAGGTTAGCGAGTCGTTGACAAACATCAACGTTGACCGTTACGGCCTCACACGCTGTTGCGACCGACTCCATATCCATAATTGTGCAGTTCTTGTATGAATCTGTCCAGGTGCAGTTCGAGTTCGGGGTGCATATTCCATCCCGTCATGTTCTCACCCCTTGCACCGTTTGACCCCTCTTTCGCGCGTCCCATAAACTGAACTTTCCATGTCAGAAACTATTCACATCAAGCTCCCCGATGGGAGCGAGAAGGAATTGCCCAACGGCTCGACTGCGCTCGATGTCGCGAAAACAATCAGCCCGCGGCTTGCCGATGCAGCGATTGCTGCCAAAACCAACGGCAATCTTGTCGATCTCACTCGCCCACTCGAAAAAGACACAGAACTCCGCATCCTCACCGACAAAGATCCCGAGGCGCTGGGAGTTTACCGGCATTCCTCTGCGCATTTACTGGCGGCGGCGGTGCTCGAACTGTTTCCCGAGACTAAGCTCGGCCACGGTCCGGCGACCGAGAGCGGATTCTTTTACGACTTCTACCGTCCGACTCCGTTTACGCCCGAGGACCTCGACAAAATAGAAAAGAAAATGCAGGAACTGGTGCAGCAGAACCTGCCCTATGCGCGCGAATTTCTGCCTCGCGATGAAG
>DAIPJJ010000170.1:7573-9363 GCA_036770325.1 Terriglobales bacterium | reverse complement strand
AGTTGATATCAAACTTCTCCTGGTGCAGGGCTGGGTCGCTCTTCACAATTACGGTTTTCTTCGTAAGCTCCTCCAGCTCATTTAACCAACGGCCGTTGTTCGTCTTCAATGCCTTCGCCACTTCCGGATTTACTCGTAACATCACATCCGAGTGCTCGATGTGCTTCGCCAGCTTACGCATCTCGATGTAAATTTCGTTGCAGACCGTGTTTACGTTTTTGACGAAGCCGGTCGCTTCGCAATATGGACACGGCGAGCCAATCGTGCGTTCGAGCGATTGTTTGACCCTCTTGCGTGTGATCGCCACCAGTCCGAAATCATTGAACTGGAGCACTTTCGAAGGTGCACGGTCGCTTCGCAATGCCTCCTCAAGCGCTTGCATGACTTTCTGCCGGTTGCGCCGCTCATCCATGTCAATGAAATCGATGATGATGATTCCGCCGAGGTCACGCAGCCGGATCTGGCGAACAATTTCTTTGATCGCATCGACGTTTGTTTTTACGATCGTGTCTTCCAGGCGGGCCGTCTTGCCGACGTATTTCCCGGTATTCACGTCGATCGCCACCAGCGCTTCGGTTTGATTGATCACGATGTAGCCGCCGCTCTTCAGCCACACTTTCGATTTGAGAGCCTTGTCGATTTCTTCCTTCAGACCAAATTGCTCAAACAGCGGAGTTTCTTTTGTGTACAGCTTTACACGCCGCACCAGCCCCGGCTGGAATCGGTTTGCGAACCGAAGAATGCGTTCGTACTCCTGCTCGGTATCGACCCAGATAGCAGCGAAGTCCGAGGTGACCTGGTCGCGCAAAATGCGCTCGACAACATTGAGGTCGTGATAAATCAGCGCTGGCGACTTGCCGTTATCGGCGCGAGTGCGAATTTCGTTCCAAAGGCCTTTCAGAAACCGAATATCAGCCCGCAATTCGTTTTCGTCAGCCCCCTGGGCCGCGGTGCGAACGATAAATCCGCCGTGTCCGTTCTCGCGTTCACTTTGAATGATTCTCTTCAATCGCTGGCGCTCTTCTTCCGAAGCGATCTTCCGCGAAACGCCCGTGTGGTTCACGGTCGGCATGTAAACCAGGAAACGTCCGGGGAGCGCGATGTGACTGGTGATCCTTGCGCCTTTTTTGCCAATAGGCTCCTTTGCGATCTGCACCAGGATTTCCTGACCTTCTTTGAGAAGATCAGTGATCTGCGGCAGATTCTGCGGCTGGTGACGACGGAAACGCCGATTGCTGCCAGGACGGCGGCCGCGTCTTCCGCGCTCATAGGACGGTCTGTGTGCCCGCTGCGTATAGCCAGCCGTTGCAGCCGGCGCCCTCAGGTCTGCGCGCGCGTCGACTGTTCCATTGGCCACGCCCTCAGCAGCTAAAAGCGCTTCAGCCTCAGCTTGCGCTTCTTCCAGTTCAGCTTCTTCTTCCGCAGCTTCGTCAATTTCTTCTTCGGCCTGTTCCGCCATTTCTGGAGAAGTGGGCTCAGCCGAAAATGGAACGACATTCGCATCCGTATCAGCCGATGCAGCTAGCGCCCCGCCGGCAGGTTCGGGGTTCTCTCCCGCGGCGTGCGTCTCTTCCTCAAACTCGTCAAACGCGCCTTCTTCCTCCAGGTCCTCCACGTAAGCCGAGAAATCGGCTTCATCCTCATCAATCTCTTCTTCTTCGAGAGTACGTTCAGCGATCGGAGAAGCGGATTGACCCTGATTTTCAGCAGCGGTTGCCGCCTCTTCTGAAGATGTCGTTGTTTCTTCGATTTGATCTGGAGAGCCAAACACGGCGGCAACATTCATCTCG
>DAIPJJ010000170.1:0-7473 GCA_036770325.1 Terriglobales bacterium | reverse complement strand
GGTCCGTATTGCTCCCGCTCGGTTCGAGTCTCGTTCTGCGAGGACCGGCTGAAGCGGTCACGGCGCCCGCGCCCCCTGCGCCCGCGCCAAGTGCCACGTTCGCGCTCCTCGCGACCTGTGGCCGCGCCATTTGATGAAGGAGAGGAACTCTCGGCCGCAGGATGCTGCTGCCTTGCCTCCTCACGCGTGTCCGCCTCATTCTCGTTCGCGGCCTGTGCTTCTGGCGCATTGCTTGCTTGCGAAACCACCGGCCGCGCAGGCACTTCGTCCAGATCCTCGTCTTGACTCTCCAGATCCATGAAATCGGAGACGTAGAGGAATGCGTCTCGCTCCAGCCCGATATCGACGAATGCCGATTGCATCCCCGGCAAAACCCGTGTCACACGGCCTTTGTAGATGGATCCCGCGAGCGTGTACTCGTTTTCACGCTCCAGATACACTTCTGCTAACTGATCGTCTTCGACTAACCCCACTTTGGTTTCGTGAGGCGTGGAAGACACAAACAATTCTTTTGTCATTGAAACTCCGGTCCGTCGTCATACAACGGATTCACCGGACGAGAGACACACTACTGAGGAAGGACGATTGAAGCTGCGATGAGCGTAGTGAAAACAGGCTTGCGCTCGTCTGCACATTGTACGAACGCGGCTGAGTTCTGAAAGTACGGAAGTCTTTTCACTGATCGCAATCTGCCCGGGGTTGTGACCGCTCTCTCAGACCCGCCGATTTTATGCGAGATTGTCACCTGGCTCCAGACCACGGTGACTGCTAAGGGGGCCGTTACCTGCCCGAGGCTCTTACTTCAAATCCTGCCCGGCTCGTCTCCGTTGCCGGTGATTGCCCTCTTCACGCGAGGGCGAACGTAATTTTGATGTGGGCCGGATACTCAATCCGGCAAGCCACTAAACCTAAAGCATTTCGCTTCAATTCACGAAGCGGCGCATGCGGACGTTCATAACCATCCCCAGCGCTAAAAACATAAACAAAACCGATGATCCCCCGTAACTCATTAGGGGCAACGGTATTCCGGTGACCGGCATAAAACCGACCACCATGCCGATGTTGACCAGGATATGAAAAGTCAGCACGGCCACTACACCCATCACAATAAACGTGCCAGCACGGTCGGGTGCTGTTTGCGCGTTCTGGGTCAAACGCATCAGCACAATAAAGTATAACAGCAGGACACCAAGCGCCCCTACAAAACCATGTTCCTCTGAGAACGCGGCGAAGATGAAATCGGTATGCGGCTCGGGTAAAAATGCCAGGTGAGTTTGCGAACCCGAACTGCTGCCCCAGATTCCACCTGACCCGACGGCAATTTCTGATTGCTTAACGTGATAGCCCGCTCCCAGAGGATCCGCGTCCGGCTCACTGAAACTTGTCAGCCGCTGCTTTTGGTAGTCCTTCATGTGGTGCCAGGCGACCGGGGCGGCCAAGGCAGCAAGCATCACCACAACCAGCACCTGCTTCCACCGAATACCCCCCAGAAAAAGGCCAATGACCATGATTGGTACGTACGTCAGCGCTGTGCCGAGATCAGGCTCTTTGAGGACCAGGAGCATGGGTACGCCAACAATTGCTCCCGCTTTGATGAAGTCCGTCCATGTCAGTTCCCGGTTTTGCAAATCGGCAAAATACTTGGCGACCGCAAGAATCAGGATCAGCTTCACCCACTCAGAAGGCTGAAAGTGGCCGCCACCGGGTAGTCTTATCCAGCGCCGGGCTCCCAGGTATTTCTGACCTATGTGGGGAACCAGAACAGCGGCGACCGATGTAACCGCTGCTATGTACATCCAGTGAACTTTCTCGAGCAGCACCTGATAGTTCAGGACGCTCATCAGCAGCATGCCGCCCAGTCCACCCAGTATCCAGTACACCTGCTTGATGTGAACGCCGGCAAATTTGGTGTGCAGCGTGGCGCTGCGAATTTCAATGACCCCGAGAGTGCAGATGATGAGCACGAAGGCCACCAGCACCCAATCGAAATCCCGAAGTGTCATGTTGCGAGGCATAAAATTCAGTCGTCAACTGTCAGCACTCAGCCGTCAGTTAATTCCTCCCACGCCAGGAGCAGATGTGGCGAGTGCTAAGGA
The DNA here is from genome assembly GCA_036770325.1 of Terriglobales bacterium. Classification (GTDB taxonomy): domain Bacteria; phylum Acidobacteriota; class Terriglobia; order Terriglobales; family Acidobacteriaceae; genus Gp1-AA145. Next base: position 5,377 of record DAIPJJ010000170.1, on the reverse strand, counting down.
GTGCCTGTACGTATCGATTCGGAATCGCCCAGCTTGCAGGTCATCCTGCTCACCGTGTCCGCCGTTCCAAATGGCGCCGACCTCTACACTCCTGTGACCGGATGCCACTTTGACGGGCTGGCGCTTCTGCTGCTCCTCCACATATGCCCGAATAACCTGCGCGGCGGTTCGTGCAGCGAGGTATCCGTGCTCTCCTTCCTCAAGGAGTGCACAAACTACGATTTCGGGGTTCCGTCTCGGCTCAACTCCGGCAAACCAACCGTTGTCTTTGAACCGAGAGCGTTCTGAAGCGGCCATCTTGGCTTTTAATGCGTTGCTCACCGTTTGCGCGCTTCCAGTTTTGCCAGCGAAATCGACTCCCTGAATGTGCGAGAGGGCGGCGGTGCCTCCCGGGTTCACCACATCGGCCATCGCGTCAGTGATGATCTGCCAATTGTCGGGATTGATAGGAACTGTGATCTCCTCTGGAACATTCGATACCGGGACAATATTCGGCGGCAGACCTTTGGGATCCGTAATGTGAGGACGCACCATACGCCCGCCGCTGGCAATTGCTCCGATTGCACGTGCGAGTTGAACGGGCGTTGTGGCTATCGCTCCCTGCCCAATCCCGACTGAAATCGTCTCGCCGGCAAACCACTTCTGGCGAAAGTTACGCATTTTCCATTCTTCGGACGGCATCACGCCGCTTACTTCCTGCGGCAGATCGATTCCTGTCTTCTGGCCGAGTCCGAACGCAGTTGCATATTGCGCAATGCGGGCGATGCCGAGTTTCTCAGCCAGAGTATAGAAATACACGTCGCATGACTGGTAAATAGCCTTGGTGATATCCACGTCCCCGTGAACGCGGTGCTCGGCAACCACCCAACACTTGAAATATCTGCCGTAGAATTCCGCTCCGCCATTACAAAGCACGTGCAGGTTTTGCGCGATCCCTTCTTGTAAACCCGCGGCCGCCATGATGATCTTGAAAACCGAGCCAGGCGCAAGCTGTGCCTGAATGGCTTTGTTAAGAAGCGGGTGGTTCTCGTCCGTCACAAGCTTTTGCCAGTCGTGCGCGGAGACTTTAATTGCAAAATCATTCGGATCATAGGTTGGACGACTGACCATCGCTAGAACTTCTCCCGTGCGTGGGTCCATCGCCACGATCGCGCCGTTCTTACCTTCCATGGCTTCTTCGGCGGCGATCTGTAGATCAACGTCGATGGTCAGCTTCAGTTGCTTTCCGGGAACGGCAGGCTTTTCATCAAGCGGAGCGCCTACTTCTTTGCCGTGACTATTGACTACCACTTGTCGCGATCCGTTTTCGCCCATCAGCAGTTGGTTGTATTCCAGTTCGACGCCCGAGCGTCCGACCACATCCCCCGGCTTGTAGAGCTCGAACTGCGGCTGGTCCAGCATTTCGTCGCTGACTTCGCCAACGTAGCCGATCAAATGCGCCAGGAATCCCTTACGCGGATACAGCCGCCGATACGCCATGATTGTGTCGAGTTCCGGCAGCTCGTTCTTGTGCGCCTCGATGAACGCCTCTTCATCCGGCGTGATGTCTTCTTTCAAGTAAATCGGCTGGTACTGCGCCATGCCCTCAAACCGCCGGATTTTTTCCCGGACCTCTTTCGGATCCATGTGCAGGCCAGTGGCGATCAGATTGGCATCTGCGTTGAGATCACGCGAGGAATCCCGCATGAGAAGAGCAGTAAAGGATGGATAGTTATCGACAATTGTCCGCCCGTAGCGATCGAGAATTTTGCCGCGCGGGGCGAGAATCGGCACTTCGCGGATCCGGTTTCTCTCCGCCGCCGCGCTGTAGTAGTCGCTTTGCGAGACCTGCAGCCGCCATAGGCCGTACGCGAGCAAAAGGAAGATCGCAAGAATTACGTATTGCACCGCGGTGAGGCGGACGTGGGAAGGCTTTTCATCGCGGCCAAACATAAAATCAGTCGTTGGTCGTCCGTCTTTGGTCGTTTGCCGTCGAGTGATGGATCCTCGGCTGCGGTTTTAAGCTTGATACCTCAGGTGGACGGGTTAACTCAATTGTAAAGCTTCTCTGGATGGGAAAGCAGCGAAATCAGTGACTAAGGTCACTCTTGCCACATCATAGAGAGGCTTCGTTCGCGGCGGCCAAGAGAATGAAATCGGTGAAGATTTATGGTTTGAGCTACCTTCCCTTTTTTACATGAATATGGGAATATGGGGCAGTGAAAACCACGTTTGAGATCCCTGACGTTGTGTTTCGTCGCGCCAAGTCGGTTGCCGCCCAGCGCGGCATCCCACTACGCCAATTCGTGACCGAGGCGGTGCAAGATAAGTTGTTGAAAACTACCTCTCAAGAAAAGCCGTGGATGAAGCACCTGGGAAAGCTCAAGCACCTGCGTAAAGAGAGAAAGGTAATCGAAAAGCGCGTTGAAGATGCTTTTGAGCAAATCGACGACGAACTCTGGAAATGATTCTGGATACAAATGCGCTCTCTGCCGCAGCAGATCACGATCCCCCAGTTCTCGCGCTACTCGGCCGTGCTGAGGAACTAGCGATTCCTGTAATAGTACTCGGTGAATACCGCCACGGAATCGCCCAGTTGCGGAACCGTACAACTTACGAGAATTGGCTTCAGGGCTTGATCCGGGATTGCATGGTGCTGGAGATTAGCGAACCGACTACGCAATTCTATGCCGACATCGTCATCGAGTTACGACGTGCAGGCAAGCCCATTCCTACGAATGACATTTGGATTGCAGCACTCTGCAGGCAGCATTCGCTTCCACTACTGAGCCGCGATCGCCATTTTGATTTGATCACGAACAATAAGAGGATTGGCTGGTAATTGGAACGCGGCTCATCAAGCCCGTTGCTTCAATCTATCCATCACCGCAAACAGCAACACGCCGAGGATTGCATTGGCCATCGCTGATTCAAGCTCGTGCGCCCAGCTCCAATGCATTACTAGTCGTACCATGCCACGCGCGATGGTGAAATAGAGAATTTCGTGGATTACGTAGAATGCCGTGGTTACGACCAACCGAGTGCCAATGCTTTCTACATCCAGCTTAACGCCAAGGGACGAAGCACCGTAACCCACGAACGTCTTCGCAATTCCGTACAAGCCGATTGGCTGGTGCGTGAGCGAATCCTGCAACAGGCCGATCGCCGCTCCGGTCAGAAGTCCGGTCACCTGACTGCGCCTTGCCATTGCGAAAAAAATCACGACGAGCAAAGGCAAGTCGAAGATCGAAAAAAATGGAAAGCGCAAGGGCAGAAATGCCTGAAGAAAAACCGCGAACAGCGGGACCAAAATCGCGACCGGCAGGCTGAAACGGTAAACCTCGATCTGCTCCCGGGATGTGTAGGTCAGCGCCATGCTATTGCGGAGAATCCCCGCTGGCCGCGTCCGGCTGGGAAGTTTCGGCCACAGGTTTTGCCGGTGCGGCAGGTGACAATTTCGTGCCTTGCGGAGCAGCAGTAATAGTTGCAGGCTTCAAAGTCGTTGCTGGAGTTCCTGCGTTCGGGCTTTGAGAATCCGTGGTCACAGGCCTGGCAACCGGGACGATGGTACCGGTTTTTGGCTGCGCCGCTGCCTGAGTTGTTCCCGCCGCGGCAGGGGCTGCAACGCCGGTATTTGCCGGAACTGCGGCGTGCATCCCGGAACCGCTGTGCGTGACCGCTGCCGGCGGTTTGTCCGGGACTGAAGGCAAGCGCTGCGCGAGGATTTCCGAGGCACGCTGCGATACACCGGCAAGATTCGGTTCGCGTTCCTCTTTCTTCAGGATGACGAGAACTTCTTCCAGCCGATTGAGGCCGGCAGCGGGCTTAACCGAGACTTCCAGAAACTCGGGCCCTTTGCTTACTTTGGCCACTGTCCCAATCACGAGTCCCTTCGGGAATATGAGGTCACCTCCACTGGTAAGCACTTTGTCACCCAGCTTGACGTCCTCATCGGCCATAATCTTGTCGATCACCAAAGCTCCGGATGCCTTGCCTTCTAATACGCCCTGCAGACGCGATTGCTCAAGAATGGCGCCCACACCGCTTTGCTGGTCGTTGATCAGCAAAACCTGCGCCGTACTCTTGTAGACAGTGATGACTTTGCCGACGACGCCTTCTGCCGAAATCACCGCCATACCCTGCTCAATGCCGTCATGGGAACCCTTGTCGATGTACACTGTGCGTGACTGTTCGCTGCCGCTCGATCCAATCACCTGAGTCGCGAGCGTCTTGGCGATGAATTGCTCTTTGAATCCGAGGAGAGCCTGTAGCCTATGCGCCTGGTTGGCGTCCTGCTGCAAGCGCACTTGTTCGAGCTGCAATTGCTCAAGCTGTTCTTTGAGCGCGCGATTTTCCTGTCGAACTCCGCGCAGGTAGAAGTAGTTGCGCCACAGGTCGCTCACTCCGCTCTGCACGCGAACAATTCCCTTCTCGAGAGGCGTAATGGCGTCAACTGCCCAGACGCGGATTAGCCGCGACGACTGGTTCTCAGTCGAGCGCTTGACCTGAATTGCAAGGCCCAGAATCTGGATGAAAATGGCCGCCGCGAGAATACTGACATTGCGATAGCGGCCCATGAGGTTGTCCATAAAAACAGCTTCTAGCGGCTAGCTCCTAGCTTCTAGCAATCGGCCAGCCCGGTTGGTTGCTAGCAGCTAGTAGCTAGAAGCCAGCAGCTACTATTCAATTGAAATCTTTCTCAGCAGTTTGAAATCGCTCAGCATTTTTCCGGTGCCAAGCACCACGCTGCACAGCGGATCATCGGCAATTGAAACCGGCAAACCGGTTTCTTCGCGGATGCGCTTGTCCAGATTCTTCAAAAGCGCACCGCCACCGGTGAGTACGATACCGCGATCGCTGATGTCTGCCGAAAGCTCGGGAGGCGTACGCTCTAATGCTACGCGTACGGCGTTCATGATGGTCGAAACACACTCGCTCAACGCCTCGCGAATTTCGCTGTCATCAACAGTAATCGTTTTCGGCACGCCTTCGATCAGGTTGCGGCCCTTGATCTCCATGGTCAACGGTTTGTCCAGCGGATACGCCGAGCCAATCTCCATCTTGATCTGTTCCGCCGTGCGCTCGCCAACCAGCAGGTTATATTTCCGCTTCAGGTAATTCATGATGGCTTCGTCCATCTGGTTACCCGCCATCCTCACCGACCGCGAATACACAATGCCGCTGAGAGAAATTACTGCAATGTCAGTCGTTCCGCCGCCGATGTCAACCACCATGTTTCCTGAAGGCTCGGTGATAGGAAGGCCTGCCCCGATAGCCGCGACCATCGCCTGTTCAACCAGATAAACTTCGCTGGCCTTCGCGCGATATGCTGAGTCCATGACCGCGCGCTTTTCGACCTGGGTAATCTCCGAAGGCACGCCGATCACGATTCGGGGAT